>CAYLOW010000426.1:0-3219 GCA_964385315.1 uncultured Anaerolinea sp. | reverse complement strand
ATTGCCTGGGCTTTTTTCCCTGCCGGATTGGTCGCGGCTTTTCTATCCACCCGGTTGGGGTCAATGAGCGATCGTTATGGGCGTGTACCCATGTTGGCTGCAGGACTGGCTGGTTCGGGAATTATCTCGCTGTTCATGCCCAGTTTATCGTCGCTAGTCGGGCTGGCAGTACTATACACAGCATCAACCATCATGTGGGGGATTTCGGAGCCTGCAGAAACAGCTCTGGTGGCAGATCTGACCGGAACCGAAAAACTGGGGATAGGATACGGCCTTTACGACTTTGTGGAAAATCTGGGGTTTGCAGTCGGGCCTTTGCTTGGGGGATTGCTTTACGATACGGTTGGAAATGATGCCCCCTTTTATCTGAACGGCATTGTGTTAATTGTGAGCGCAGTGTTAGTTATTCTGTTTTTACAAAAAGATGCTGCTCAATCATCCGGGAATCCATCGCAAGGATAAGACCCTATCCTGTGTATAATACGCTGTCACGCAATTTCTATTGAGGAGTCCGCGGATGCGGACCATTCAGTGCCCGGTGAGGGGAAATTTGCTATTAGGAGATCCAGAAATGCTTGAGTTCGGGTTGGTTATTTTAGTCGGGTTGGTGGGCGGGATCGCTGTCGGTATCCAATCGCAAATTGCGGGATCCATGGGGCAAAAAATTGGAGGAACCGCGAGCAGTTTTATTGTTCACTTGGGTGGCCTCATCTTCTCATTGATATTATTGATTTTTAGGGGCGGGGAAAAGATCCGGGATTGGAATACACTGCCTTGGTATATGTTGGGGGCGGGAATTTTTGGATTGATCCTGTATCAAACCATCAACGTGACCCTTCCGCGCCTGGGCGCTGCAACCATGATCGCGCTGATCATCATCGGGCAGCTGCTTACGGGTGTATTGTTCGATACGTTTGGATGGCTCGGAGTACCGGCACGGCCGATTGAATTATCGCGCATCATCGGGATCGCCGTCCTGTTCATTGGCGGATATTTGGTTATAAAATAATGTGAGAGATGAATAGAAACTGGCGGGTACAAAAATAATACCTGCCTTGTTAGAAAAAAGATCATCCCGCAGAATAGATCTGCCTAAATGTCCCTGTGGAGTGAGGATGCCATGAAAGCCCTGATTCGCAAACCCGTACTTATGTTCCTGGGGATTACCCTGCTCTTAAGCTGCATTCTTTATATTCCGATCATTGGAATGGGAATCGGCACCGAGGGTCTTTTATCACTGGGCATCATGTGGTGCCCGGGTTTGGCGGCGATCCTTACCAGTTTGATCTGTTACAAATCCATCAGGGGTCTGGGGTGGTATTGGGGAAAGACCCGCTGGCAGTTACTAAGTTATTTCCTGCCGTTTGGTTACGCAGGTATTGTTTATGTCCTAGTGTGGACCTTTGGACTGGGACAATTTGACAATATCACCCTGTCCAGTATGGTTACCGTTCCGGGTGTGGTCAGGCTATTCCTCCTTGCCACCCTTGGAACCGGTATTACTGCATTGGGGGAAGAGATTGGCTGGCGCGGATTTTTAGTACCAGAATTGGCAAAGGACCTGGACTGGATCCGTGTCTCATTTTATTCGGGTGTAATCTGGGTTCTCTGGCATACCCCAATCATCCTTTTTAGTGATTATCATTCCAGTACACCAATCTGGTTTGGATGGCTGTGTTTCGCGGGTATGGTAATGGGCAGCTGCTTTGCGTATACATGGCTGCGTTTAAAGAGCAATAGTGTGTGGACGGCAGTGCTGCTGCACGGCGGGCATAACTTTATCATTCAGGCTGTTTTGGATCCCTTAACAATCAACACAGGAAGAACTTTATATGTATCAACGGAGTTCGGGATAGGACTGGCTGCAGCGGGTATCGTGGTGGGAGTCGTGTTTTGGAAAATAGGGGATCCATTGAACAAGCCATTCAGATAACCGAGTTCCCATGGAATCTTACCACTTTGAAAAGGAGGCCATTAAATGGCTAAATTGGAAAAAATACTAACAATGACCGACGCTGATATCCAAAGATGGCTGCGTGTCATTACTGAAGAAGACCTATTAAAGGGATTGGCTGGAATAGGTAATGAAACAGAGAAACGCATCCTGGCAAACATGTCAGAAAGCGCGGGAAAAGTCATTAACGAATATTTGGAAAAGAAAAAAGGGCTGGCAAAATCCGAGATCGATGCAAGCCTTGATAGGTTGGAAAAAGCCCTGAAAGCCATGTAATTTAAAAGAATATAAAAATAGCTTTCCTGTTGAAAAGAGAGAATTATGAAAAAAATAAAAATATGTGTGGCGGGCGCAACTGGATGGGCCGGGTCAGAACTTTCCCGGGGTATATTTGAAGCGGATGATATGGACTTGGTGGCGGCCATTTCCCGAAGACATGCGAGGGAGACCCTTGGAGAAGTGGTAGGTATCAAAGGTCTGACCACACCCATTTTTGGGAATGTGGAAGATGCATTAAAAACCAACCCCGATGTGCTGGTGGAATATACAAAACCGGATGCGGCAAAACAGCATGTTCTGGCCGCATTAAAGAGCGGCGCACATGTTGTCATCGGGACATCAGGTTTGAGCAATGATGATTATGATGAAATCAATAAAGCCGCAGTGGTAGCCAATCGGGGAGTTTTGGCAGCGGGAAATTTTGCGCTGACCGTGGTGTTGCTCCAGAAATTCGCAGAGATGGCGGGAAAATATATACCTCATTGGGAGATCATTGATTATGCCCATTCAGATAAAAAGGATGCGCCTAGCGGCACCGCCCGTGAATTGGCAAACCGTCTATCGAAAATACAGGAAGCAAAACTTGACGTCCCATTGGATCAAATTGACGGGTTAAAAGAGAGCCGCGGTACCCGATTGCAGGGTACACAGGTCCATTCGATCCGCCTGCCCGGCTATGTTATTTCGATCGATGCGATCTTTGGGATGCCGGACCAGAAGTTGATCCTGCGGCATGAGTCGGGGACCAGCGCGGAACCCTATGTAGGCGGCGCCTTGCTTGCCATTCGGGAGGTGGGCAATTTGGTCGGAGTTCACCGCGGGCTCGACAGCGTGATGAAATTTTAAAAGCAAAACGAGAAACCGTGGTAACAGGTCAGGATTTTCAACAATTACTTGAACGGGTGGCAAAGCTTGAGGAAGGGGTGGCCAGCTTACCGAATGTTCTGCAAAGCTCCCGGCATTAGGCGTGGAGATGTAAGGAACGG
>CAYLOW010000425.1:0-3233 GCA_964385315.1 uncultured Anaerolinea sp. | reverse complement strand
GAATTAAGATAAAAAAACACATCCAATCCAATTTGGGTGTGTTTTTTATTTCTTGATGAATTTATATTTTCAGCTCAAAACCAGTTTTTTCTTTTCCTGCCAATTCCAAACCTGTTTAATACCAAAACCCAACACAACTATTCCCAAAATCAAGCCGCCAAAATTGCTGATGAAATCGTAAACAAGTTCCCATTGACTGCCAAACCAATAACCAAGACCGCCGTAAAGTACGATCCAGGTAAGTTCGCCGGTAATATCGTACAGGAGGAACTGGGAAAATTTATATCCGCTTCCACCGGCGATCAGGTTTATGGGGACGGCGATGGCTGTCACCAGCCACCGGGTAAAATAAATCGCCATTCCTGCCTGGTTGTGGAAGGATTGGGTGGCATTGATCCATGCATGGGAATTACCGAAGCGTTTCTGCGTCCAGCCTTTTGCATAATGACCGATGCCGTAACTGAACGTGTCCCCGATCACTGCGCCAGTTAGTCCGATCAAAATTGCAGTGGGCCAATCCAGAATACCCTGCTGGCTGAACGCGCCTGCTGCGATCACAACCACTGAGGCGCCGACCGGCAAACCGAGCGCGCCCAGCAGCAGGATGAGCCCTATGAGCGGTGTGCCAAAATTAATGACTTGAGTAAGAAGAAAATCAGACATGTGAGAATTTAGGGTGTTGCAGGCGGTGTTGGAGTCAGCGGTGGTTGGTGTGCCAGGATCGTTGTTTTTACGGTTTCCAACAGGAACGCGTTGTCATTCGGATAGAAGTCCTGAGCCAAATCTTTGATACTTTTTTCGCGGTTGCCCTCGGGGGGAATATTAACAGCGTCAAATATGACCGGCTCGGGGACGTGATATAGTTCCGCAATGAAGGGGATCGTCATCCAACCCCGGATAAGTTCAACGTCAGTTTCAATTTTGCCGGGCGGCGGGGGACGACGCCCCTGCCCGTCAAAATTTTTAAAGGAATGGAATACGCGCATCCCAAAAAAGATGCTGAATATTACGCCAATTATGATGAGGCTTATCACTAATATGCGTTGCTTGGGGTTTGCTTTTGAAAACATGTGTTTCCTCTGCTGTGAATTTTATTCCTTCCACTCCAATTCAAAATCACCCACATATACCGTGTCTCCTTCCTGGATACCCGCTTCATTGAGGGCTTTATCAACGCCGATCTTTTGCATCAATTTTTGGAACCTGCGGACTGAGCCATCGTGTTCCCAGTAGGTCATCTTGGCCGAGCGTTCGATGGCAATACCTGTGACGCGCCACTTGTCCTCATTCTCCTGCGTGATCTCGAACAGGTTCGGGTCAACATCAGGTTTGTAAACGGGGATCGTTTCATCCAAAACCTCGACCGGCATTTCACCCAGTTTACGATACGCGGCGATCAGAATGTCTCGCGTATTCGTGCGGGCCATTGCCGAGGCAGTCATCAATTCCACTTTTTGTTTTTTGAAACTCGCTTTGATCTTCTTCAGCCGTTCCTGTACATCGGGCTGGTCAATCTTATTTAGCACCACGATCTGTGGTTTGGTTGCCAGTTTTGTGTCGAAGAGGGATAGTTCATTGTTGATCTGACTGAAGTCGGCCAGCGGATCATCAGCCAGGCCATCGATCATGTGGATCAAAACCCGGGTGCGCTGGATGTGGCGCAGGAAGTCGTGCCCCAGCCCGGCGCCATCGGCTGCGCCCTCGATCAATCCCGGAATATCTGCCATTACAACTGTGGTATCGTCGTCAATATTCGCCACGCCCAGGTTTGGTTCGAGGGTGGTGAATGGATAGGCGCCGATCTTTGGTTTGGCATTGGTTAAGGCTGCAAGCAGGGTTGATTTGCCAGCATTAGGCAGGCCAATGATCCCAATATCGGCGATTAGCTTTAATTCAAGGCGCAGCAATTTTTCTTCATGGGGCTCCCCGCGTTCCGCCATGCGCGGCGCCTGGTTGCGTGATGTGGCGAAATGCTGATTCCCCAATCCGCCGCGCCCGCCTTTGCAAACCAGAAGCTGCTGACCCGCTGTGGTCAGGTCTCCAAGCAGCGCGCCTGTTTCTGCGTCATAGATGATCGTTCCGGGGGGCACGGGAATGATGAGGTCTTTCCCGCCGCGCCCGGTCATTTCCGATCCGCCGCCATTTTTGCCGGGGTCAGCCGCAAATTTCTCATTCTGTCGAAACGCCGAGAGGGTGTTGAGTGTGGCTCTCACTTCAAAGATAACATTGCCGCCCCTTCCGCCATCGCCGCCATCGGGACCGCCAAGAGGAACAAATTTCTCGCGGCGGAAATGTACCATACCGTCGCCGCCTTTACCTGATTTTACGTGGATATTAACCTGATCTATAAACATGCTTCCATTATAACGGGTAGAACGGTAAGATTGAGGTGCAGTATGGGCAAAAGAAATAGGATGTCTGAATTTAAACTTCCCCTCTTCCCTGCCGGGCTACCCTAAATCCAGGATAAATTTCCTTTTAACAATACCTTCGCCAATTATGGGCTGGCGGAGGGCTGAAAAATCAGGTGAATAGTGCCCAAACGGGCAATTTGTTGAAAGATTTTGGTAAATAAAATGGCATCAGGTTTTTTCGGAAGTATTTTTATTGTTTCGCTGGTATATCGGTAGCCACAATAGTGTGATTTCAAGTCCAAAACGCTGTAATCTGGATTTTGTTGCCATAAAAGTACGGTTTTACTCGATAAGCCCTGTTTTATTCATCTGTTTTTGGCGAAGGTATTGTTTAAAGTCCGTTTTATTCCTTAAGCCAATATGCTATACTTTGCCAATTGGAGGATGTACCATGTGTGACACTCTTATTGCAACCAAATCAGCCACATCGAATGGCGTGGCCATTTTTGGAAAGAATTCTGACCGCCCGGTAAATGAGGGTCAGCATCTCGCGTATTTTCCCGCTCTGGAAAATGCAAAAAACAGCCGCCTTAAATGCACATATATCGAAATTCCACAGGTTGAAAGAACCCATGCGGTTCTTTTGTCAAAACCGTTTTGGATGTGGGGCGCGGAAATGGGTGTCAATGAGTATGGATTGGCGATCGGGAATGAGGCCGTCTATTCCAAAATACCCGCAAATAAGGAACCGGCCCTGCTGGGTATGGATATGTTGCGAATCGCGCTGGAACGGAGCATAACCCCGCGCGAAGCGCTGCAGGTGATCATTGACCTGCTGGATCAATTCGGCCAGGGGGGCAATTGCGCCTCACATGGCGA
>CAYLOW010000424.1:0-3235 GCA_964385315.1 uncultured Anaerolinea sp. | reverse complement strand
AATTCCCTGAGCATCTCACTTGTAATGTCTTTCTTCACCTCTGACAGGTCCTTCATTTCCCCTGGATCATCCTTCACATCGAACAACTTGACGAGGTCATTTCCGCCAGTCTCGGAATACCCAAAGTAATAATGCAGTTTATAACGCCCTTTCACAAGCGTGATGGATGCCTGGGAAAGGGCATCGGTCCGTTCAGCATCATATGAGCGGACAGCATATATACTCCTGTCAGATGGCTTATTCGTTTGCTGATATGGAGGAAGAAGGAACCCTTCGGTCCATTGCGGTATTGGATGACCTGATAAATGCGCCAGAGTCGGCAGAAGGTCAACGGCGCTGGTGGGTTCATAAACATCCGTACGGGTTTTTATGCCTGGTTCAAATATTAACAATGGGATCCGAATCAACGGCTCATAAAGCGCATCCGTACCATGCATGACAATGCCGCGCTCGAACATCTCGCCATGATCCGAAGTCAGCACGAGGATGGTATTCTCCAACTGACCCGAATCCTCAAGCAGGTCGACCATCCTGCCAAACTCGCGGTCCACATAGAGGATAAACTCATCGTAATATTGCCGCAGTACCTTCATATCCCTGTCTTTGTCTTGATATGTTGCCAAAACATCCAGGGGCTTCTCATCCACTTTATAACCATCGTTACGAAATTGTCCAAAAAATTCGCTGTGCGTTCGGTAGGGGTCGTGTGGGGGCAGGTAATGGAAATAACCGAATACAGGTCCCGCTGCTGCCTTGATTCGATCCACCGTCCAGTCAATGGCATGTTCAAGCAGAAATCCGCCCTCATCCCGCGCTGTGGGTATTCCCCTCGGGAATTGGGATCGGTATTGGGATACATACCTTTCCTCCAGGGAGGATATCAACCCGGAGAGAAACAATGAATAGGCATAGCCTTCCTGCTGTCTCTTGATGTTCCGTATCCAGCCGACAGATGCAATGTCACGGTCTTTCGGAAATGCTTTTTGCACCAGCCTGTCCGATGAGAACAGGGTCAACTGTTCCCGTGGAATATATTCATCAATATTTTCCTTGAATTGATCAAACAGTGTGTTTGTCCATTCATTGTGAGAATAGGCAATGCGGTGGTAATCTTTAAAGACAGTGAATATATTACTGTCCATATATTCATCTAAAACAATACCGTTGGGTTTTAGGGCGCGATGCGTCCAGGGATATGTCCCGGTCAGGAGGGAGGCGGTTCCGGGAGTGGTGAAATTGCTCCCGGCGTAATGATTGTGATAGACAGTGGCGCGTTCGGCAAGTCTGGTGATATTCGGTGTGGTTTCCCTGCCATACCCATACAGGGATATGTTGTACGCAGAAAAGGCATCAAAGACAATAATAATGACATTCTTTTTATCAGACTGCAAACCCAATGATCTGTCCAACTGCGGGGCAGCCAATCCCAGCGGAAGCATTCCAGCCAGTTTCAGGAAGTCTCTTCTATTAAAATCAGGCATACTATTTCCTTCAAATATTTCTAATGATCACAACGATCAAAGCCGCAAAGTCCAACAGCAGGTAAAACATGGTCAGCAGCGAAACCCTGCCCACCATATCAAGAATTGTTGCCAATGTCTTCTCACTCCTGTAGATCGTCAGGATCGGCAATAGCACTGTTGGAACCACAAAAGCCAATATCAGAATGTATAGATATCGCAGGGGATGTGCAGAGGCACCCAAAAACGCTGGTAGTGCATCTGGCATGCTCCAGGCTTGCAGCCCGTATAGCTGGGGGACCATTGCCCAGATGGCGAGGACGAAGACCAACATACTGATCACAGCCAGCCGTCTATCCCTTCCCCACCTTTTGGGAATCAATATCCCAAGCAGGCTGGCAAAGATAAACAACAAAAGGCTTTCAAGAAAAGCGAATATCATTCCATACGAAACCACTCCGATCGCATCCCCGAAATTGGTGCGTTCTGCAACCCAGGATATGTCACGAAATGCCAGCAGTAACGTCCACAAATGCAGTGGAAAGGCACACATCAAAAAAAGTGACCAGAGATCTTGTTTTGAATAATATTTTGTCATGGGATAATTTTACACCTCAAAAATTTTCACATCTCAACATTATAAAAATAGTTTTTTATTTTCCATCACCCACTTAAATAAATTCTGGACGCCCGCTTCAACGTCGATTGTGGGTGCCCAGCCCAGTTCTTTTTTGGCTTTGCCAATATCTGCATAGAATACACGTTGGTCACCGGGACGCCAGTCGCCGCGTGCAACTTCAACTGGCTTGCCAAGCAACTTCTCCAGTTTGGGTTGGAACTCTGTCCAAATGGACATAACATTCTCAGGTCCGCCGCCTAAATTATAGACTTGCCCACGCGCCGTATCGATTTTCTCAACTGCCAGATCATAGGCATTGAGCAGGTCTTCCACAAAGAGAATATCACGCACCTGTTTGCCGTCGCCGTAAATGGTGATCGGTTTGCCTGTCACTGCCGCGATGATAAACCAGGCCACCCAGCCTTGATCTTCAACACCAAATTGTCTAGTACCATAGATGCACGATTGGCGGAAAACGACAGTTTGTAAATCATAAATACGATGATAATCACGCACATATTGGTCGCCTGCGCCCTTGCTGCAGCCATAAGGTGAATGAAAATCCAACGGTTGTGTTTCGGGACATCCCTGCACTAAATCCTTGTAACGCCAGCGGGTCGGCTCCTCGAACAATTTCACGTCCTCCATGCCCCCATATACTTTATTTGTGGAGGCATAAATAAGGATTGGATTCCTGCCAGAAGCACGCACAGCTTCAAGCACATTGAATGTCCCCAACGCATTTGATTCAAAGTCATCTCTGGGGTTATTAACGGAGGTGGTTACCGCAACCTGACCAGCCAGATGCACGATCACATCCGCGTCACTCGCTGATTCAGCGATCCTGTTTGCATCGCGTACATCCCCGGTAATCACCTCGAAGACATTTTTCCCGTATTTCTGCTCCAACCAATCAAGATTGCGAGGTGCCCCTGCGCGCGAGAAATTGTCATAAATGGTTACCTGCTCGCCGCGTTTCAGCAGCCGATGGACATAATTTGAACCAATAAAACCGGCTCCGCCGGTAATGAGATATTTTTTTTTCATTGTGTCTCCACTATTTTTTTTTCGAGGAGGGCGTTTTTTTCGACGACAATTACTGACACTTTGTGCCAGGGATGGTGAGCAATCTTCAGTTCAACGGGAATTTGCTCCG
>CAYLOW010000423.1:0-3252 GCA_964385315.1 uncultured Anaerolinea sp. | reverse complement strand
TTTCAAACAGATACGTATCTGCCGTATCAATTTGCTTGATGTAATAGATACCTAATACACCGACGACCGCCGTTATAACGGCGATGATCAAAAAACTGCCGATCAATTTCACACTTGTTTTAAGATTGTTGAGGAAATTCATGATATTTTTCTCCTTGTTTCCTTTGGAATTATTGGTTTTATGCGAATAGTATCTATTTTTAAGCCTTATGAGCTGCGAGCGCTTCCAGCGCCGGTTGCTCATTCAGGTCAAGGACCCTGCTGAAGTCCAGCAGGGTGATCGGGCGATTCTCCAGGCGCACGATCATTTTTAAGAAGACTGAGTTCACCGAATTGACCAATGGCAGCAGCGGCTTGATTTATTTATCCGCTGCCTGCTTGCTTTTAAAGCCTGCTCGACCGCCAGGCAAATCAACCTATCTATATATTATCGGCTAATTGATTGTCTTCCTTCCCGGAAATGAGGGCTTTTGAAAACTAAACTGATATTGCAATGTTTGGTTTCGGTGTGGAACCTGGTAAAAGAAGGGCTTCGATGCTTTTCTCCTGCCCCGCCAGACCCGGTTTAATTCGACCGATCGTAACAATAAGGGTAGGCTCTGGCGGGGTATGCATATTTGCTCCATGGTCAGATTCAACCATTTCAGGGTAGGTTTGTGGTGAAGGAACGAAGAATCCAGCACAGGTCTGCAATGAGCATGGCTGTTTTCAATCCAGGTCATCGGCGTATTAACCTGATATATCTTTTGATCAGTTCATCGGATTCAGGGCGGGCACCATGTAGGATCAGGTGACCCGGCGCCCAAAAATCATCGGATGGATCTCGAAGTGTTATGTTCTCAAAATTGGATAGAATTAATTTGGACGTTTCAGAGCGAATGATCTCGACAAAGTGGGTGGGGAGAATTGAATCATCCACCCGAAGTCCCCACTGAAAGTAATCAGGATTAATAGTGGTGAATTCCAGCAGCCACCCATATCGATTGCAGATCCTGCTTGCCTGTTGAGACACATAATCTGCCAAATCACCCAGCAGCGGCTGTGAGGGAGTGCCGGGAACCAGAATACAGGTGTAACTTAAAGTTGGAGATTCTGAGCTATCCCCTCTTCTTGAAGATACAAAGGCTCCGCTTGTATCCCAGTCCTGTTCAGCTGAATACCTAAATTGAACATTCTTTGTATTGGATCCATTCATCGAAATGGGCACCCTTTTTAAATTTATTTTTTTAGAGTAGAAGAATACAGGAGTGCATTTCCCGCCAGGGCAAATATAAAAAATATTCTTATCGGCGGTCTGGCGATCCTAATTGCTTTTACACAACCTTAGACCCATGACTTTGCGTCCCCGCCTTTCGACGGGTTTGCCATTTACGATTTATTCTTTATGCAGGTGAAACCCGGTTGAATATCATCATGCGCCAAACCGGGATCCACACAACGAGGCGAAGCATATCATGAATTTTTTGCGAAGATATTCACAATTATGAAAGGTGCGGAGGCGGCTAACGAAGCATTTTGTTGGAGTAAAATCTTTAGATCATATGCCCGCATTCCCCGAAAAGCCCCGCTTTAAACCCCATCTTTGACGAAGGTATTATTTATGCGCTCTGATATAAAATACATTGGCACCGGTTTACTGATCGGCAGCGTGGCGGCAGTCCTTGCCATCACAGGTCTTTTTATGACAGGAGTTCTCCAACCGGGGGCATCCCGTGTTCCGGTCACTGAAACGGTTATTCCATCCCAAACGCCTGATAACTCCATTTTCGTGCCTGTCGTCACCATGCAGACACCAACACTTGTGCTGACCGTTACGCCGACCATGACCCCGGTGCCGGTCAGCCCGACCCCTGACATGGAAGCTGCCCTGGCTGATCAGATCGACCAGAGCCTGCAAACCTACGGTGGTGAATGGAATATCGTCATCCGCGCAGACGGCAGCCGTACCGTGTATTCCCATAATTCCGACCAAATTGTGCATGTGGCTTCGATCATCAAGCTGCCCATTGCCATGTTGTTCTTTAAATCACTGGAAGAAAAAGGCATCCCGCCGTCTGAATACGAAGCCTACCTGTCCACCAGGGGCATTGGACGCACGTATCAACAGCTGCTGAAAGCCATGCTGGTTGAATCTGAAGAGGATGCGACCGGAACCATGCGGACGATCATCACAGATTCGAAGATCGATGTAAACGCTGCGCTGCTCTCATGGGGCGCGATCCATACGGACCTAGGCAAGCGCCGCTCCACCCCGGACGATATCGCCAGGCTGTACGAGAGTCTCTATTTTGGCAGCGCCATCACCCCCGAGGGGCGCAAGATCATCCTGGATTATATGGCCGCTTACACTGTCAATGACGATACACGCCTGGGTGTAATACGGCCATCCCTGCCATCAGGGGCCGAGTTCTATAATAAGCGCGGCTCTGTCACCTCAGGCGTCTTGATCATCGGTGATTCGGCCCTGTTCGCCTGGCCGCAGGATGGGAATAAGAAAGTGTATGTAGTTGTCATGCTGGGGTACATGGGTGACCCGCCGGTCAGTGATGTGACGCTGGTGAAAGCGATCGAAGCAATGGCAAACCAGTTCTTGAGTTTTGCCGCTCCCAAACCCCCGTAAGGATGGTGTAATAAACAGGCGATCACAGGCAATGCCATTGTCATATAACCGCCCGACGAAACTGAATTTCAAGAACAGGCATGAGAGATCATAAATGACAGTTGGAATTTCACCCGGCATAACCCGTTATCCTGCACCTCGATTGGATGTAAAATGCACGATGTGCTGAAAACTATTAAGGTTCTCGTTCTTGCGATCTTAATCATTCTTGGATTGTTGCTCCTGAATTTTTATTTTTCCTTCGGCTATGGAAGTTTTGGAGGTTTTCTGGCTGAATTGCGCAGCCTGCCCGGGGAGGAGAAGCTGGCATCATTAAGAGGCGATGCCATTCAACAGTTGACTCAAGCCCACACAGAATTTAACTCCGTAACCGGTCTTACTTTAAAAGAAGAAACCTATTCTGATATGTGCGCGAAGGGGGAACATGGTTGGAAACGGGAGGATTCTTATGCCTATGTTTGTTCGTATAGATTAACGGCCTATTACGGAACGAATAGGGATTATGCAGAGCTGCTTTTGGAGGTTGATAAGGCCGTGAACGACCTTGGGTGGGCACAAAGCCGTACTCCAAACCAGCCAACCATAAGTGAGTCGATGGGGCAGCATCCCGATGATCTCTATCAGGCTGAGTT
>CAYLOW010000422.1:0-3282 GCA_964385315.1 uncultured Anaerolinea sp. | reverse complement strand
TTTTTTTCTGGAAACCGCAGGGGTTCGGAAAATGGCTATGACATTCAACAATTATGGGGAACTTTTAACAGCCGAAACCTGCAGGCTGGTGGAATCTTCCATCTTGACCGTGTTAGAAGCGGGGGTACAAAGCCAGGTCGTAAATGGAGTGGAGGACGTGCAAGTTACCCAGGTTGCGCCCGTGCTACCATCTACACCCACTCTTGATTGCACTGTAGATGCCGCCGTACTCAATGTAAGTGTCCATGAAGCCAGATAAATCGGATTTGATGACTGGGTATAGGTGGTGCCTGTAACATTGATCGTTTCAATGGCATCCGTTCCAAAAGCGACTTTCCCGCCATCGGTGATGGTGCTGGTTGATGCGTACGCGTAGACTGCGAGAAGCACCGCGGTCAACGTTCCGACGACCGCGGCCAACGTAACATAACGATTACCAAACATCTCATTCTCCTTATTATGAATCAAACCAATTTTTAGCTCTGGTCCTTCCAGACCAAAGACAAGACCCTCCCTATCAAGTAAATGCCTGAGGCGAGCCCATTTAACAAGATTTCTTGATTATAGGAGATCAAGCGGCATAAATTATTTCCTGGCACCTCCCCAACACGGCTTGTTCCCCCAACCGAGATATTTATTCTCTTTATTCAGTATATGGAAAAGAAAATTCGTTTTCCACTGCAGTTTGTTGATTCTCCGTCAACAAAAGTTGATTTGGTCTCAACAATTGTTGAGACGGCGTTCGGAGAAACAAATTCCCGGTCTAAAAATAGTTAACATCGAAAAATCCATGTTCTAATACAGATGAGGATATATCCCCAAAGTGACCTCATCATAAAAGCCGGCGGTCTGTAGTGTTCATGCAAAATCAATAAACAGTATGTAATTTTTATGTGATTTAATTCGATATAATTCCCCCATGAAAGACTTAGGTTCGAAGCAGCCCTCATTGCGGGCATCCAAATTATTCCTGCCGCTTCAGTCCCCAAACCAGGTGACACGTCCGCAGCTTATTCAACGGCTGAATGACGGCCTGGCATCCGGCTGCCCGTTGACCCTGATCTCCGCACCCGCGGGATACGGCAAAAGCGCGCTCGCAGTTGAATGGGTGAAACAGGTAAAGGTACCTGTCACTTGGCTTGCATTGGATGAGTCGGATGATGAACCCTTCCGTTTCTTCCTGTACTTCATCGCAGCACTTCAAAAAATCGATCCATCCATCGGCGTGGAACTGGCTGCCGCGTTACACGCAGGTCAACTGCCGCCCCAGGAAGCCCTGCTTACATTATTAGCCAATGACTTGTTGGCAGCCAAGGCGGCTTTTGTATGTGTGCTGGATGATTTTCAATTCATTCAAGACAGGGGCATTCTTGAAATTTTACAGGGCCTCCAAACCCGAAACTTCCATCTTGTATTTCTCACACGCGAAGACCCCGCCCTGCCGCTCGCAAGAATGCGCGCCGGAAATCAACTGACAGAGATACGCGCAAACGACCTGCGGTTTTCGGAAAATGAAATAGAACGCTTCCTGCTAAACGGCATGCAACTCAAGTTGTCCGGAAAGGATATCACCCTGTTGGAAGAACGCACCGAAGGCTGGGCGGCCGGCTTGCAACTCGCGGGGCTATCGATGCAGGGGCGTGAAAATCCATCCGAGTTTGTTGAGTCGCTCAGCGGCAGCCATCGCTTCATCCTCAGTTACCTGACCGAGGAAGTGTTGAAGAGACAGCCGGCGCAGGTGCAAAATTTTCTATTACAAACCTCCATTCTGTCAAAATTGAATGGTGACTTGTGCAGCGCTGTGACCGGCCTGCCCGACAGCGCATTGTTATTGGAGCAGGTATTCAGATCCAATTTATTCACCATTCCACTGGATGATGAAGGACATTGGTATCGATATCATCACCTTTTTGCTGACCTGCTGCTCAATCAACTACGACGCTCCAACCCCGGGCAGGAGAAAGGCCTGCATGAGCATGCCAGCCAATGGTATGAAAATCAACAGATGCAGCCTGACGCTATCGAACACGCCCTGGCCGCTGAGGATTTTGTGCGTGCCATGGACCTGCTTGAAACGCATACCTGGGGGCTGCTCAATGAAGGCTATGCCCGGCAGGTTGAAGCCTGGATGCGGGCCATCCCCGCTGAACGGCGCATCCGCAACCCGCGCACCAGCCTGGGTTTCGCTTGGATGCATATGCTGCGCGCCAACTTTGGGCAGGTGCTCCCTTATTTGAAGCAGGCAGAGGCAGCACTGGCAAATATGCCTGAGTCAAAAGAGACGACCGACATGCAGGCGGAGTGTTCGGCGCTTCAATCCAATTTGATGCAAGCCCAGGGAAGGATCGATGAAGCCATTGAGGCAGCACAGCAGGCCTTGCATCTGGGTGACCCAGAAAACCTCAAGGTCCGCGGCCTGGCCTATCTGGGACTGGGTGCAGGTTATCGTCAGGCAGTGGCGTTTGATAAAGCGGTGGAAGCGCTACAACAGGCCATCCGCATCAGCCGCGAGTCGGGAGATCTGGTCACCGGCACGCTGGCGACCACCCACCTGGTTTTGATGTGTCTGCAGCATGGGCGCCTGCGTTTCGCTGCTGAGACCGCCCTGCAAATCATTGAATGGCTTGAACACACAGAGACCGCAGCGCCCCCGATCGTGGGCTCTGTTTACGGGGCTTTGGGATTGGTATATTACGAATGGGATCAAATTGAAATAGCCCGCGAATATTTCCAACGCGGCATCCACTTGGGCATGTCATCAGGGCACAATGCCTCGGTGATCTACACCATGGTCAACCTGGCGCGATTAATGCAATCGCAGGGTGAGATCGAACCCGCGGTGAAAATATTGTCCGACGCGCATGAGCTGCTGCATACGGGGGGACCCGGCTGGCTGCGTCCGGGACTGATCGCGAGGCAAGTCAGCCTGAACCTTGCCCAAAATAACATCCCTGAAGCCGAGGCGGTATTGGCACAAAGCAGGATCCTGGCTGGCGATGCAGTATCCCACGCGACAGATGAGATCCATATCGCTTATTTACGACTGCTGCTCAGGCGTGCAGGGGAAGTTGATCTCAAAGAGGGGATCGCGCTTGCCGAACGACTTATCGCACTTGCTGAAAGCGGACAACGCAATAACACTTCGATGCAGGCGTTGACGCTGGGCGCGCTGATGCATGCCAGGGCGGGCGACCTAAAAACAAGTTTGCAGTGGCTGGAACGCGCACTGAACCTGGCTGAACCCGAAGGCTATATCCGTTTGTTTTTGGATGAAGGTTTGCC
>CAYLOW010000421.1:0-3314 GCA_964385315.1 uncultured Anaerolinea sp. | reverse complement strand
TGCGGTAGTATGGCGCGAAAATATCCTTCCCAGGCGTCCTGACTTACGCTGCGTAACACAATCGGGAACTGGCTGTCCTCTGCAGTCCAGGAGATCATGGCCTTCGCCATGTCGGCAGGTAATTTGTTGTAAAAATCAGCATGGGCAAAAGCCTTTTGATAGGTCTCTGCCGTAAAAGCCATGCGATCGAAATTGAAGAGGATCAGTGCAGGTGTGGCTGTAAATATGAATAAACTTGCAAATATAATTCCCAGAGCTTTTTTTAATGTGTTCATTTTGTTAAAAGATGAAAATCCCGCAGGGTCTTATTAAGGCTGGGATTCAGCGTGTTCACCCTGCGGGTTTTCGTTTCTTATGCGGTCAATGTCTCAATATAATCCTGTGTCACCACTTCAGCGCTTCCCAATCCAAGCAGGTTTAACAGCTCTTTAACCAATTGTGCTTTAAGATCGGCATCTTTGCGGCTCCAGGTGCGGCTTTTAACTTCGAGGAAGTAGCCCATATCAGGTTTCTTGACACAGTCAAGGTTGATGAAAAACTCGGTATCTTTATATTCGATGTGCCAGCGTTGACGGTCTTTCTCAATGAGAACTTCCTGAGCGGGCTTGAAATATTCACGATAGAAACGGGAGGTGTGCACTGCGGGTGCAAGAAAACGGCTGCGCGAGAGCAGCACATCACGTTCGATCTCATCTTCGCGCTGTTGTCCGAGCAGGGTCAGGCGAGCACGCACATTTTCAACATCCCCTTTTTCGTTGATGAGGTTGTCTTCACGGAACCGCAACCGTCCCTGGGCAGGATCGTCGAACATGTAATACTCATCGTATTGGTGATAATGCTTTTGCGCGTTGATATTGATCGCGGGCTGCACCATTTTTTTGATGAGCAGCTCTGGTTCCAAAACCCTGACCTTGACCTGTACCTCGAAAGATTCCTGCTCCATCGAGCCGCCCAGCGCGATCAACTTGGAAAGTACAGACTGTTCGCGCTCGACCAGGAATGCATCGATCTTCTGTGCCACTTCATGGGCTTGTTTGAGCAGGTCGGTTTCGTTCAGCGTCAGTAATTTATGTTCACGCATTAACCACTTTCCGTTAACCATCACATCGGTCACATCGGTGGATTTTGACGCGAATACCAGTTGAGCGTAGGCGCTGTTCGGGTTGCGGCGGAAGCGGGGGGAATTATGTATGGGGGAGGTGTGAACCAAAATCAAATCGGCGCGTTTGCCAGGTTCAAGGGAACCGGTAATATCTCCAATGTGAAGCGCTTGTGCTCCCATACGGGTGGCCATTAGAAGCGCAGTTGCTGCCGGAACGACTGTCGGGTCGTTGCTGGATGCTTTTGCCACAAATGATGCAAGCCGCACTTCCTCGAACATGTCAAGGTCATTGTTCGAGGCGGGGCCGTCTGTGCCGCTGCCCACGTTGACCCCCTTTTCGAGCATCTTTTGAACGGGGGCAAACCCAGAAGCCAGTTTTAGGTTTGATGAAGGATTATGGGCTACACCCGCATTCACATGCTTTAATGTCCTGATTTCACCAATATCAATGTGGACGCAATGGGCGGCGATTACTTTTGCTTCAAGTACGCCCTGTTTTTTGACGTAGGGTACGACGGGCATACCCTGTTCCTGACGCATGGTTTCCACTTCAAATGCGGTTTCAGAAATATGGATATGCAGGGGAACGTCGAATTCCCTGGCTATATCGGCGCACGCGTGCAGGATCTCGGGGGTGGTGGAGTAGGGCGCGTGCGGTGCAATGGCGGGGACGATTAATGGATGTCCTTTCCATTTTTTGATAAATTCGCGGGCATAGGCAAGTGAGACTTCATAAGAGGCTGCATCGGGGGCTGGATATTTCATAACACTTTGCCCGCAAACAGCGCGCATGCCCGCATCCGCTGTGGCTTGGGCAATATCATCTTCAAAGAAATACATATCGTTGAAGGTGGTTACTCCGCTGCGGATTTGTTCGGCGCAGGCCAGCAGTGTCCCAAGACGTACAAATTCAGGGGTTACGAATTCACGTTCGACGGGCAGCATATAGCCCATCAGCCAGACATCAAGGCGCAGGTCATCCTCGAGTCCGCGTAACAGGGTCATGGGCACATGGGTGTGTGCGTTGATAATTCCCGGCATAAGCACCCTGTTATCACAATCGATGATTTCATCCGCTGTGTAATCCCTGATGATCTCTGCTTCAGGCCCGACCGCCACGATCATGTCATTCATAACGGCTACCGCACCCGGGTCATATTGATTCATCTTGCCGTCCATGGTAAGGACAATGGCATTGGTTAGAATAGTGTTTACTTTTTGAGTCATTCAATCTCCTTGTGTATATTCGGGTTCAGCAGGGTGGAACCGATAGATTTATGTCAGAGCAATCCCATTCCAAGCGGAATACTGTAATAAATAGTTGCAATTCAAACTTCGTTTGTATTCCGGGAAGAACACGCTTCCTGAAATGCAGGATAAAAACTATTTTTCCCAATTCAAAAGTACATTCAGTGCTTTCAGATTTCTATTGAGGTCGGTTTTAGTATGGGTGGATAATTCCATATCCACAGAAACCGAACCTTGCGCCACGGCATAATCTGCAAGGGTACCGGTAAAGATGCATCCAGTATCCAGCGGCGGGAAGGAATAATCGGTTGCGTTCGCCAGTTCTTTCGCAAATTCAATCGATTTTTTCTCCCACGGTTCACCACCGGGAAAAACTCCGAGTGCAGCACTATGATAACTGATGAACGCCTCAACTTTATGCGTTTGCAGAAAACCAACGAGTGCACGTGTTTCCGGTTCGGAAGCAGGCCCTGTGCCGCCTGTTGTAGGACCGTAATCCCAGCAGCCGCTGCGGTCCCATTCAGCCGCCCAATTGACGGGGAAGTTGCGGTTCAAGTCAACGCCATGATCGTTGACCCGTCCGTCATAGCCGTGATCGCGCGCATCCCCATCGGGGTTCAGGTTTCGTAAAATGTAAAGTGTGACATCGTTCGGAATGATATCCGGGTTTTTGTGGATATATGTGATCAATTCATCGGCAAGCGCGATGGTATTCCATTCATAGCCGCCGTGAATGCCAGCCACGATCATGCGTTGTTTTTTTCCATTGCCAAATGTGTACACTTCAATGGGTCTGCCCGAAACCGAATATCCGATAATCGCAGGCCTTGTCCCGCCCACAAGGACAAAAGGGGTAGCGGTTTGCACCACAATCAAGGTTGAGCGCGGATTGGGTGTCACAGTCGGCAAATAGAGCAGCGGTGAATTTGGGTCAGGTGTGTAAGTCGCGGGGAGGGTAGGTGTC
>CAYLOW010000420.1:0-3330 GCA_964385315.1 uncultured Anaerolinea sp. | reverse complement strand
TAGGCTCTGCCTTAGAAGCCCCCGCATTCATGCGTGGGGATTAGTCACAAAACCAACCCCGACGGTTCCAACACGGTCAATCTCTCGAACGATCGCGGTGATGACCATGCCCCGGTTTTTTCTCCCAATGGGGACCAGATCGCATTTGTTTCCAACCGCGCCAACGCCCGAAAAGAGGGAAAATATATCTATATTATGAATGCGGATGGCAGCGGGGTTCGCCAGCTTTCACATGAAGAAAATTCTGAGGATCCGGACTGGTCTCATGACGGAGTGATGATCACGTATTCAAACAACGGTGATATCTTCAAAATAAAGGTCGATGGAAGCGAAGAATCAATAAAACTCACAGATAGTCCCGATCAAGACCTCCAACCAAGCTGGTCTCCTGACGGCACAAAGATCGCCTGGCTGGCGGCCAACCAGTGGGGAAGAAATGCTTATGTGATGGATGCAGATGGCGGCAATATTTTTCAGGTGGGCAACAAGAACACATCCTACTTTGTGGAGTGGACGCCTGACGGCCGCCTGTTCACCAGTTGGAGTTGGGAAGATCAGGAGGAATTCTGCCAGAACTGTATTGTTAACGTTGACGGCACGAATATAGTAAACGCCGGCGGGAAGGATGAGGTCATTAATTATTTTCCGTTCTGGACTGGATCCGGTGACAGGGGAGGAATTTTCCAAACAGACAGAATCGCCGGCAACAATGATATCTTTGTGATCGGAACCAGCCTGCCCTATACGCTGGATATCGGAATTGGTTCGATCAATTTAACGAACAACCCTGCCAATGACCGCAACCCCGATGCGCCTGTAAATTGCGGCGGCGGATGGTTTGTTAATACCGATGTCGTTGCAGCGACCCCGCAGGACCTTAATCCTCCCGGATTGTTGATCGGTTATGCCGGTGATGACCCCTCCCAATGGCAGCGAAAGGATAGTTTTCAAAAGGCATGTGATGAATTGGGCATCCAGTGTATTTATGGCGAAACCCCTGAACTGCTCAATAAAAATGTCAGCGCGATCATTCTAAATTCCAGTCCCGAAAAAATCCAGGATGAAGCTTCGGAAATACTCAACGCCGGTGGAAAAAATGTGCCGGTCTTTGTACTCGACGCGGAGATCGATGGGGCGGGCGTCTATTCGGTCATGGTTGACCGCGCTGAGATGATCGGTGCAACCCTGGGTTTGATGTTTAAAACCGGGACAGCGTCTGAAGACTTTGCTTTTTTTGATTTTGACCCATCCCAAAAAGACACGGGAATCATTCAGGGTATTCTTGAAAAGGAGTATCCGCAGATCAAAGTGGTCACCTCGGATACAAAGACCTACAGGGCCATGGAGGATAAGTCTTTTGTGAACAACCTGACAAAGGATCACCCGAATCTCAAGGCGATCTGGACGAACGCTGGGTACGCCAATGTTATTTTTGGGGTGGTTGATTTTGCAGGCGCGAATGAAACCCTGCCTGTGATGGCATGCGAACCCACGAAAACCGGATTATTTATTTGGAGAGACCGTATAAAAGAACACTCGGGATTTCAATGCGTCTCAGTTGGTAATCCGCCTGGTATCGCTTACGACGCTGTCTACGCCGCCTCTTACCTGTTAAATGGTTTGGAAATTGACAACTCCGCATTCAGCGGGCAATACGCCAACGCATTGATCGTGGATTTTCCGGTGATCACCAACGAGGATCTCCCGAAATGGATGGACATCATTCAATACGAAAATGACGATTTTATGATCGACCAGATAATGACACCGGATGAAATCAAGGACAGGTGGTTTCGATAAACCGGCATATTGATCTCCCCCGGAAATGTTGCCGGGACCGGCAGAAGCCGGTAATGGGTTGTGTGTAAGCCTTACGCAGGATATTCTTCGCGCACGATCTCGATGAATTTTTTAGCGAGGAAGGATTGGGTGCGCTCAAGATGGGTCGCCGCCGCGATCTTTCTTTGCGGTGCTGCGTCGCTTAAATTTCTATAAACAATTTGTTTTGACCTGTCACCCAACGCTAGGGCCCTGGGCACAAGCGAGACGCCCAATTCCATGGCAACACAATTTTGGACCGTTGTCAACTGTGATGTGCTGCAGACGATCTTCAATTCCAAATGCTGCTGGTAACAAAAAGACTGCACCTGCTCGCCCAGACAGTGCATTTCGCTCAAAGCGATAAAGGGGAAATCATCCAGCTCTTTGACGCGGATGTTCGCGCGCCTGATGATGTCATTCTTTTTTGAGGAGGCCACCAATAATGGTTCGCTCAATAATTCCTGTGTACGGATCAGCCGGTTATGGATCGGCGTGCTGGTGATCCCCACATCCAGCTTCCCATCCACCAGGTCGCGGACGAGGGTTTCGGTCAGTCCTTCATGGACCACCAGGCGCGCATTGGGGAAATCACGGCTGAAGCGTTTGATCGCGCGCGGCAGGACAAAGGGCGCGATGGTGGGAATGAAACCAACGCTCAACATACCCACCGTGGAATCCGCCTCCTGACCCGCTGAACGTTTAATATCATGCAGCTCGCCAAGGATGCTTTTTGCGCGGGGGAGCAGGCTGTGCCCGGCATCCGTCAATACCACGCGGCGGGGAAGACGGTCAAACAGCGGCCCGCCAAGTTCCTGTTCCAGTTTTTGGATCTGCTGGCTGAGCGAAGGCTGGGCGATATTGCAGCGTTCGGCGGCGCGGCTGAAACTTCCGGTTTCCGCGACCGCGACGAAATACGTTAATTGGTGAATTTCCATTTTGGCTTTCCTTTGTGATAGTTTTTACCTATGGGGTTTATAGGGAATATATATTTTACATCTATATGTAGAAACAGTATAATGTATTTATCGAAAATAAATAAATGCCAATAAGGAGATTAAAAATGAGCGATGAAAGCAAGTGCCCTGTAACAGGCAGTGCCGGCAGCACGAGTGCCAGCCGGGGAACATCCAACCGCAGCTGGTGGCCCAATCAATTGAACCTGAACATCCTTCACCAACATGCTCCGGCTTCGAACCCGATGAACCCTGATTTTGATTACGTGAATGAATTCAAGAAACTTGACCTGGCCGCGGTCAAGAAGGACCTGGCCGACCTGATGACCAGCGCGCAGGAATGGTGGCCCGCCGACTGGGGTCATTATGGCGGTTTGATGATCCGAATGGCGTGGCACAGCGCGGGGACGTATCGCACCGCCGATGGTCGCGGCGGCGGCGGCACCGGAAACCAGCTTTTCGCTCCGCTCAACAGCTGGCCCGACAATATCAACCTCGACAAGGCGCGCCGCCTGCTCTGGCCCGTAAAACGTAAATATGGGAACAGGCTCTCATG
>CAYLOW010000419.1:0-3338 GCA_964385315.1 uncultured Anaerolinea sp. | reverse complement strand
ACCCAGGCATACTTTGGATATCGTTCGAAGTTCATCGAACGGGACGGCAAGACTTTTGTGGACACCCGTTTCCACAAGGATGTCTCTTCATTCCTGGCCATGTGGGCGCGGAATATCCAGGCGCAGGGCTGGGCGGAGAAAGGGAAGGTGCATGATGATCCTCATGACTAACCTGTTTCGGAAAAGAGTTCCGTTTCCCATCAAGCGCAAAAAGTTTCGCCTGAATTCATTTGCTGAGAACCCGAATAATCCGTTTAGGACGCGCCTGGGCGCCTGCAACGTGTCCTTCAAGTATCTGTATCGCGATGCCAGCAATTACAAATTGCATGGCGAGGCGGTCTTCACCAATTTCACCTTTATGCCCATTGATGAAATTGAAAAACAAATCCGCTCCTGTCTGAAGGATGGTGAGTTCTTCATTGCCCGGCAGGTGAACATCGAAGAACGTTTCTTCGATGTTCTGCACGAGGACGACGATCATCCCTGGCATGAGTTCAACCTGGTGGAGATAACCACCGAACCTGCCTTTGATCCCGAGAACTGGAATCAACACAAACACAAACGCGACATTATGGAGTTCATTGCGGAATTGGAAAAGGCAAAGCGCGCGGGTTGGGACGAGATGAAAGTGCGCGAAGACCTCGCACGCCTGCTTGAGGAACAGAAAGGTATTTTGAAGAAAACCAATGAAAAACAGGTTGGGGACAAGCCCTCGTGCATGGTTTTTCCAAGGTCGCTTGACAGAATTTGAACTGTATGGCGCACCAGAGCTAACTGAGCGGAAAATCCACAAAATTGGGTCGGCAAACCAAATTCTTGCGCGAAACTCCTGACCTTGGAAAAGCCATGAGCCCTCGTGAGTACTCTATTGCGGACCGTCAGTAATATCGATATACTGTTTTTCAGACAGGAGAAACCATGAACAATACCTTTCAAGTACAGGTTTCGAGGCGCGGGATCATCACCCTGCCCAAGGAACTACGCAACCACAACCATATCAAAGAGGGTGACGTGATGTCCCTCATTGATATGGGGAATGGTGTGGTCATCATGAGTCCCAGACGCTCGCATGTGGATGAGATTGCCGACAACCTTGCCAGGGAATGGCAGGACTCCGGAGAGACTCTTGGATCAATGCTAACCACACTGCGCAAGGTCAGGGCGGAATACGAGACCGAAAAATCCTAGCTGGATACGTGGTCTTTGCCGCGCACGCCCGGTGACTTGCTGCAGCGTTTCAAGGATGACTTCGCCCTGCCATAACCTATAACAAACTTTCCCAAAATAAACTGCGGGACCGCTAATACCGGTCCCGCAGTTTTTATTTCCAGGAGGTTCCATGCTTCCGCTCAAACCCGAGCTGATTATCCTGCCATTCAAGGCAGTGCTTGTCGGCTCCAATATTCCGCTCACGCTTGATCAGACCCTATTCCTGTTGAGACGAAAACAGGGGGGAGCCGTCCGCATCGAGCGCAGCTATCCCGGCGCGCCCCATGCCGTCGGCTGGACGATCTTCCGCCGCACGCGCAGGAAATACCTGTATGAAAACGAACCGCTCTTTCGCTTCGAGCGTGGCGCGCGCAGATATATCCGCAAAGCATACGCCATCCACTACTCGCAGATGTCCGGCGAGGATGGCATGACCTATTCCCACTTGCATCTATAAAAGGAGAAACTCATGTACGACCATATTCTTGAAAAAATGGCAGAGTCCATTGCAAATGAACTTCACGTCGATCACAACGAGGTGCTTGGCGTTCTCAACCGTTACTGGCAGGACAAGATCGCGCAAATCTGGCAGGTGGATGACATGTTCGAATGCGCTCGCAACATGGGCAAGCCCATCATAAGAGCAGACGCCGTGGAGCTATTGCATAACATCTTCGAAGACCTCGACTCCGATCAGGGCATTAGCTGGCTCAACCTGGAGATTGAATTGCAGGAGTATCACCTGGCCTTCAAACGTCTGCCTGCCGACCAGTACAACGAAGTGCATGGCGTCTTCAAGGTTTGGCGCCATGGCGATCCTATTGCGCATCAGTTCGGACTCTTTCCGGACAGAGTGACAGGCAACCTGCCAAAAGCCCTAGAATTTGCGAAGTCCATGGCCGATAGTGCGCCCAATGTTCCGGTATTGATCGGATGTGAACTGCAGAATTCCGACAAGGTCGAGCCCTGGCTGTCCGTCCTTAGGGAGCAGGACGAAGTGCTTATCAATCAAAGCGGGGAATGATGCACGCAGTAGCGCCAAAACAACGTATCCGCATCCTGACCATTCAGATCGCAGTCGCAGATGAAGCAGAACCTGACTCGGTTGCCGATGAAATCTCTGAATTGCTTTCTGAAAACGGGATTTGCTCCGAAGGCAGCCATATTCTGGACTGGCGCTATCTCACGGAATATCAGCCCGTTGTCACTGCCAGCGATGATCCGGAAGAAGGGGAAATCTTCGGGCTGCTGGACTTCAACCTGACGATTACAAACAAGGAGTAACCCATGTACGAATGGACCGAACCTTATGAAGATGAATACATCAAGGAACGAATTGAAGAATTTGGACAGGCACAGAAAATTGCGATGCAGAATGGCAAAGTGCTTGTCTCCTCATACGAACAGTTCTGGTTGCCTGCTCTGAATGATCTGCCCGATGTTGAGTATCTTGGACGGGAACGCCACCGCGCTCCGTATGGAACATTCGAACCTGCAGCGGATGTGCCCTTTCATGGCGCATTGTGGTTCACCCCAGCAAAGGATGCAGAGTTGCCTCCATCTTTGAAAAACATCAAGGAGTGGATACCCGCTGGCGCAATAGTGGATATGAATGCGCGTATGGTGAAGATCAAAGTGGATGAAATTGAGATCACCTTTACCAGTATCAACGTCAGCTTGAATGCGCATCAACTGTTGCAGGAGATCAATCAGGAACTGGTACGCGCCAATGCAGGTGTGTATGTCTGGAAGATCGAGCCTGTGGATGAAATATCCTCTTCAGTACGGCATTTGTTTCCTGATGGAAGAATTCCAGCATTGAGCAATGCCCACACCCGCGCTGATGTCACGGGCTATGCCCTCATGCAGGATCGACCCTATCAACACACACTTGTGTACGTGGGCATAGCTGCATATAAAACCAGCGTTGAGAGTCTGTGGGCTTCGTTGATCCGTGGGCGTGGTTCATGTTCCATGCGCGGTACGTCTGTCCTGGCGGATGGCGAAGTGAAGATGATGACCCAGCCATTGACCGAGTTCAATGTCATGCACGCGGGCATCATTTGCCGCAAGGCTTTGCCCGGGAAATGGGAAGCCAGGGACGACTCGGCCTATGCCCTGGTCTTTGA
>CAYLOW010000418.1:0-3366 GCA_964385315.1 uncultured Anaerolinea sp. | reverse complement strand
AATATAACGACCGATATGGTCATGTCGAGGGCGATGTCTGCCTGCGCAAAGTGGCGCAGTGTATTCAGGATTCACTGAAAAGGCCGATCGATTTTTGTGCCCGCTATGGGGGTGAGGAGTTTGTGGTTGTTCTGCCGAACAGCTCGCTTAATGGTGCCATGACCGTTGCCGAGAGAATACGCGAAAATGTCGAAAGCCTGAAAATTGAGCATAATGACTCAACGACCGGCGGCATTATCACCATGAGTCTTGGGCTTGCTACCAGCAAGATTGTCAATGCCGATTCCGACGAGCAATTCATTCGATGCGCCGATCAGGCGCTGTATCTTGCAAAGAAGTATGGACGAAATCAGGTTCACCATTTCGCTGCTGGTGATGAAAAACTGGTTTAGGTTCTTATAAAAAGTGTTTGTATGTTTTTTAGAATGGTCAGGTTATTGATTATTTCTGTGTAGGAAAAAAATAAGGTTCAAGAACAATCAATAATTCATACCGCTTCATTTGGAGCCAGATTTTAGGAAATATTCTTGAATTTTTAAAAGCGCTCCCTTTTGAGCTATTTTTGGGCATGATCAAATTGGATCAGGAAAAACCTCAACCAAGTGTCCGTTCATTCGGTTTACATTATCAAGCGCCATCTGTGGACGCTTGGTACGAGCTATTTCTTCGTTGATGGTCAGGCGACTTCAATCACCTTGGGCAATAAAGGGGTTCAATATACAAGATTCAGAGAACTTCATCCGAAATGGCTGTGCAGAAATTTTGTCTGCCAGCTATTTGATCGGAATAGTAGTATTATTTTACAATAAAATTAGATAGATCCGGCGCTTCTTAAACAACTCATACCTTGAATCGATCAGAGACCTCCTTCATTTGTGCGGTCAATTTGTTGAGATCTGCTGCACTCTGACGTACCATATTGCTGTTGCCGCTAAGTTCTTGCGAGGAAAGGCTGACTGCGGCGATATCCTGTGCAACTTCACCGGAAACTGCCGATATTTGGGACACGTTGTTGGCCACTTCCTGAATTCCGATAGAGGCCTGGCTAATATTTTCCGCAATACTATTGGTGGCAGCGGTTTGGCTATCTACAGCTGAAGCTATGCTGTCAACGACGGTGTCGACCTCGTTGATGACTCGAAGAATTTCCTGGATTTCATTCACCGTTTTACCAGTTGAATCCTGGATACCGAGAATTTTGGTATTGATCGCCAAGGTGGCACTGGCAGTTTGTTTGGCCAATTCTTTTATCTCGTTCGCAACTACCGCAAAACCTTTACCAGCCTCCCCTGCCCGCGCTGCCTCTATTGTGGCATTGAGTGCAAGTAAATTGGTCTGTTCGGATATTTCTGTAATTGTCTCAGTAACCTTGCCAATCTCCTTTGCAGCGTCTCCCAGAGCACTGATCAACTCATAGGAACTCTTGGTTCGGGCCACCGCCTCACCGGTCATGCTCCGGGCGTTTTTTGTGCTATCGGCAATCGCCTTCCCCGCATCTGCAATGGCTTCTGTGGACTCAGCGACCGTGCTGACATTAACGGCAGCCTCTTCCACAGCAGAAGCTACGCTGTTCATGTTGATACTCATTTCTTCGGCAGCCGCGGCAACCCCGTCAGCCCTGTTTTGTATACTAGCAGTGCCTTCATTCATCTGTTCTGCGAGGGTTGCGAGTTCCTGCCCGGAACGACTTAGAGTTACTCCATTGTTTTGTATCTGCTTGATCATCCCGCCAAGGGTGGTGAGCAACTTGTCAATACTTCGCCCCAGGACCCCTATCTCGTCCTTGGTTGTAAATCCCATGCGTTTGGTCAAATCACCTTCACCTTCAGCAAGATCAAGAGCTACGTGGGTTGCCTTGTTAATACCTTTCATAAGGCTTAAAGAGGTGGTCACCATGAGCGTGATGCTGGCAATCAGGATTACAAAGAAAACGACCATGATCGCAATCAGCTTTTGCCGCATAGCCTGGGCCTGCAAAGTGGCGGTCTGGATAATATCCTTGGCGAGTCTATCGTCGACGGTCTTTAGCAAATTGATCTTGTCGGTAATGGTTTTAAACCAAATCTCAGGGTTTATATCAAAGGTCTTTGAACTATCCAAGCCGACGGTTAATGCCACTTGGCGCATGCGCTCGACTTCATCGACCGGAGCACCCAGGACTGTGGTGTCATAAATTTTTGAAGCCTCAGGTGAAGCCTCTGCACGAAAAACTGCAAGGTAATTCTCCTGAGCAGCAAGTAGTTGAAGGAAACGACTGTAAGTCTCAGAGGTAAATGAGCCATTGCTGAAAACAGCACTGAGGGTAGCCCGCTCTATCCCAGCACGTTCCTTGCTCTGGAGAAAATTGGCATAGGCAAACATTTGGGCGGTTATCGCGGGATTGTCGCTGAGATGGCTGGTGGCAGAGATGGTCCCTAAAAGCACTTTTATAAGGGAACTGTAATAGGTGATGGCATCTTTAGCCTCTATCTGCTGGCTGGTGACCTTTTGGCGAATGGCCGATTGAGTTTCCATGAGGGCATCGATCTGACGTGTCTGGGTAGTCAGCATTGCCCCAGTTGATTCTTCCTGAAGGATGGCTAGAGATTTTCTGTAAGCGACCGCTTTCTGATCTGTGGCCGCACGTTGGTCATTTAAGATTTCCACAAATTTCTGCCCTTTGCTGGCAAGAAAGCCTGAGGAAGACCCACGTTCCTTCTGCAGCTCGTGGACCAACAGGCTGATTTGACCGTTAAATTCTGCTATACTTACAATATCCCTGGCCGAGCGAAGCCCAGAGTAGGTAGTTGACAGGTTCATTCCTGAGGTGACGAGATACCCGCACATGGGCAGCAGGATAATGAGCCCGATTTTAATCTTGATGGATAGATTTTGTAGGAGGTTTTTCATATGGTGCTCTCTTGGTTGTATCGATGAATGATGGTATTCAGTGTGTTTGAATATGAAGGTTGCTTGCAGTTTCTAGGCTATCATAGAAAGTGAAAGAATTTCAAGGCTCATTATAGTTCCTCTATGGTCAGTTTCGTCAATGTTGATAACAAGATTATTCTGCAAAATCTTTAACGATATTCTTTGGGAGTTGGTCGGTGATACTACCGATGAAAAGCCTCTATTTCTGTTACTTTCAGGTTGCACTTCCTGTAGATTTGAGAAAAGCGGAAAGGGTTTAAAGGTTATAATACCATGAAAATTCAGGATTGACGGCTGGGGCTGTGACAGGCATATCACGAAGAAGGTCAGCTATGCCCTCTCACTATTGAGGTCAAGATGTACAGAATAGGTTTTATCAATTGTTGCGCCCCCAGGAGGTCCACAGAATAGGTTTTATCAATTGTTGCGCCCCCAGGAGGTCCTCGTCTGTTAATA
>CAYLOW010000417.1:0-3369 GCA_964385315.1 uncultured Anaerolinea sp. | reverse complement strand
CCGCGCTCATTCCACACGCGTACAAGGTCACCATTGTGAATGTCTCTTTCTGAAGCATCAATTGGATTGATGAAAATTCGCTGTGGGAAAGCCTCCTGTAACCATTCGTTATTGGCGTGCGTGGAATGGACTCTTGCAAGCGAATGATGTCCAATGGCTTGCAAAGGATATTCGCCCAGGCGAAAATCGCTCGCATCCTGAGGCATAGTCGAAAGGCTTGCAGGTTTCGAATGAGTCCCGCCGCGAAAAGGATTTTCCCATTCTTGAATGTACTTCGGCACAGCAGGGATCTCGTTGGGGTTACCCAAACTGTAGAGGTATTCAGAGAAGATTTCGATTTTGCCGCTGGGTGTCCCAAGCGGATATTTCTGCGGATCGACGCGAAAATCGGCAAAGGCGATTTTGGGTTGTGTCACCGGGTTGGAATATGCCCCAATATTTGAGAGTAAAAATTCGTCAAGAGTTGGCAGCTTGGGGAAACGCGTAGACCTAAAAATGTTCAAACAGTAATCCACCCAGCTTTTTTCATCACGGTTTTCTGTAAACGCATCACCGATACCAAGCCGTTCGGCAATATCAGCACAGATGCGATAGTCGGATTTTGTTTCGCCAGGCGGCTCGACAAGTTTTGGCTGCAAGATGACTTCATCACCGTACTTCCAGCCGTCTTCAACTCCCCAGGTTTCAAACTGCGTGCAGGCTGGCAAAATGATGTCTGCGAACACTCCCGTGGGAGTAAGGAAATTATCCTGCACAACAATGAACTCAACCTTGGATTCATCACGCAAAATTTCAGCAGAGCGGTTCACATTGGCATGCTGGTTGATCAGGCAATTTGTGGCCACCGCATAAATCAACTTTATATTATTTTGCAGGCGGGTCGCGCCTAAAAGTCCATCAGCAGCGGTTAATGTTTGGGCGCGTAAACAAGCTTCGGTCCAGAGAAAGACAGGGATGCTTGCCTTGACAGGATTCTCTCCCTGCGGGAATAAAGTCCAAAAGGGCCCGCCATCCTCTGCTTGTAAACCCAATCCGCTAGCCCAACCGCCAGAGATGCCCACATTGCCGGTGATTGCAGCAAGTACACAGCCCGCGCGGACAACCTGCTCGCCATAGGCTCGGCGCTGCATGCCGTAACCCTGATAGAGCATTGCGGGCTTGGCAGTAGCGTATTCGCGGGCAATCCGCGCAATAGTAGCGGCAGGGACGGCAGTTATCGCTTCCGCCCATTCGGGTGTTTTGGGAGTTCCATCGAGCTTGCCCAACAGATAATCACTGTAACTTTCCACTCCGGCAATCGGCATTTGACTCGCATCAAATCCAACGCAATGTGTGCGAACAAAATCAGCATCGTACAAATTTTCATTCAACATGACATATGCCATTGCGCTCATCATTGCAGCATCGGTGCCAGGACGGATGGGAATCCACTCATCAGCAAGAGAGGCGGCAGAGAGCGAGTGACGCGGGTCAATGCAAACCACCCGCGCGCCATTTTCCCGTGCGAGTCTGATGAAGTAATCAGAATTGGTACCATCACGCATCTCAGCCGGATTCCAACCCCACATCAAGATATAACGGCTATTAAGCCAGTCCTGCCGCTGATTCCCGGTAACGAGCGTGCCATAAACGGTAGGGGTGGCAATATTGGTCGCGCCCCATGAATAGGAATTGTAAATGCCAAGACAGCCGCCAAAAAGGTTCATAAGGCGGCGGGCAACGTGTGAGCCGGTGAGCTGGCTATACCCTCCCGTTCCATATGGGACAAAAAGCGCATCATTGCCGTACTCGGACTTGATTCTCACCATCTGACTGGATACTGCCTCCAATGCTTCATCCCACGAAATCCGTGTGAACTTCCCCTCGCCGCGCTTCCCCACACGCTTAAGCGGATACAGCAACCGATCAGGATGATATTGGCGCTGAAGGTATGCACGCCCCCGGGCACAGGCACGTAACTGCGGTGCCGCAATGGTATCCGGCCGGTCATCAGTGTCAAGACGGATGATTTTCCCATCCTGAATATGCGCGATTAGCAGGCAACGTCCACCGCAATTATGGGCGGGACAGCCAACACGGATGGTTTTGACGGTCGTTTGGCTTTTATCTGTCGTCTGTTTCCGGGAATGAAAAAGGCTCATATCCCCTAGTGTATGGGATATGAGCCTTGATGGGTAGTGATGGATGTAATTTATTTATATAAGGGGTTTTCGTTGCCGGCAAACCCGCAGCAATTCATGAGTAGGCCCGCGACATGAATGCAAACGAGACACAGGGTATAGACAGGGAACAAAATACTTGTCCACGCCGGTCACCAAATTGCAATCGGTGGTAAAACTGAGGCATCAGGCAGGTACCGCGTTCCGGGTTTACCAAGCCGTTATCTAAAAGGCTTAAAAATATCACCAACCTGCCGGCATACGGCTGGTCTAAAAGACATCAATAACAAGGAAAAGTTAAGGACCTGGATGGCCATCCACCTGCTCAACTGCTTCACCTGCAATGCCCGTATTGGGAATTTAAAAACGGGAATGGTTTGCCTGTTGGTCGAATCCAACCAGGGGCTTATTTTGGTGGATACAGGTCTGGGTCTGGGCGATTATGTCAACCCAACCTGGATGACCCAATTATTCCGGATCATCACTGTTGTGCCCTTTGATCCAATGGAAGCGGCGGTGAATCGGATCCAAGATTTAGGCTATCAACCCAAGGACGTGAAGCACATCCTCCTAACCCATATGCACTTTGATCATTGCAGCGGGCTCGCAGATTTCCCCCATGCAAAAGTCCACATACATAGGCGTGAGTATGAGGCTTTTACCGAAGGAAAAATCCGCCGCTTTACTGAGTTCGCCTACATCCCGCGCTACATCGCACATCAGCCTGAATTCATTTTATACGAAAAAGTGGATGCAAAGTGGTATGATTTCGATGCCATACGCCTGCCGTTTGACCCCGAGATGTATTTCATCCCCCTCTTCGGTCACTCACGCGGACTTTGTGGTGTTGCCATAAAAACTTCCCTGGGGTGGCTTTTTCAAGCAGGTGATGCGGGTGCAGTCACCAACAATGAAACTCCTGCATGGTTGATCAAGCTCGTATTGGGACCGCACGACCCATGTTTACGAAATTTCATGAAGGAGCACCCCGAAGTTTTAGTAGTCAACAGCCACATGGAGCCAAAATTTCTCGAATTACATACGATCATTTCCTAACTTATAAAATCAAAAGATACATCAGAGTGCGAAGGAAGAAATACAGGCAGGGTCGCAGAGTTATAAACTGCCATAAAATAAAATCGAACTTTTAACCTGCTTGAGTTTAGAGTTCAAAGCACATTAACAAAAATGGAACTTGCTGATAAAGTTT
>CAYLOW010000416.1:0-3375 GCA_964385315.1 uncultured Anaerolinea sp. | reverse complement strand
TTGATGCGAAAATGAAAAGATGACCTGCTCTGAAATAGGGCAGGTCATCTTTTTGTCTCCGGTCTACTCGTCCACGTATGGAACGTATTCCGCGCGGGCGATACCCTGCTTGATGGCGGTTTCAGCCACGGCGCGTGCCACGGCTCGATGCACTTTTTTATCCAGCGGGCTGGGCACCAATTCACCGGGCGGGGTCATTTCAGCAATGACGTGCGCGGCGGCCAACAGCATTTCGTGTGTGATGCGCGGGGCGTTCGCATCCACTGCGCCGCGGAAGATGCCGGGGAATCCCAGAACATTGTTCACAGATTTCCCGTCCGCGGCAAACGCCGCACCGTGTTCCATTGCGACATCGGGATCGATCTCTGCATTCGGATTCGACAGCGCCAGAATGATCTGTCCCTTGCGGACCATTTCAGGTTTGATCAGATTTGGCGCACCGGTCGTGGCGATCACGATGTCGCATTTTCCCATGATCTCATTCAGATTTGATTTTATGCCGCCGGCTTTCTCAAACCGGTTCAAAGCTTCCGGACTCAGATCTGCGCCATAAACTGGATTCCCCGTCAGGCTCATCATCATTAGACCGATGGCATGTCCTGCGGCACCGAGACCGATCTGCCCGATGATGGATTTCTTCAAGTCGGTACCAGTCTCGCGGCTGGCAACCAGTAACGCCGCTGTGCAGACCACTGCCGTACCATGCTGGTCATCGTGCAGGACGGGGATGTCGAGCATGGCTTGCAGCCTTTCCTCGATCTCAAAGCAGCGCGGTGCCGAGATATCTTCCAGTTGAATGGCGGCAAAGGTGGGTGAAATGGCATACACCGCCGCGATGATCTCCTCCGTGTCCTTTGTGTTAAGCAAAATAGGAATGCCCGATAGGCCGACCAGCGTTTCCATCAACATGGCTTTGCCCTCCATGACGGGCATGCTCGCCTGCGGGCCAATATCCCCCAGCCCAAGCACCGCCGTGCCGTCTGATACGATGGCGACCATGTGACTAATGCTGGTGTACAGCCGGGCCTGTGACGGGTCTTTGGCGATCCTCAGGCAGACCTCTGCCACACCGGGGGTGTACACCCGGCGCAAGGTCGTTAATGAGTCGATCGGGTAGCGGGAACGGATGGCGATCTTGCCTTTTTGGTGAAGTTCCAGCACTTCATCACGTACTTCGAGAACACGCGTGCCTTCGTTATTCCGCATCGCTTCCAGGATGGATTCAAGATGCGCTTCATCTTCCGCGGTGATGGTGATGTCACGCACCACGTTTTGTGATGTCTCGGTCAGCAGCACCAGACTGCCGGTGTTTCCGCCAGCTTCAGCAATGGCGGTCAACAACTTGCCCAGAATTCCTTTCTTCTGTGAATTACGGACACGGACCGTGCGAATGAGTTTTCGTTCCCAAGCCATGAATAACTCCTTGTGTATCGCTGTCTTTTTACTGTGCCGAAATAGCACGACTCATCTCAGGATAAAAGGAATAATAACTTCATTTTAAGTCAAAAACCTTGAAACCTCAATTCAAGTCATGCGAGGTTTGGGCGGCAATAAATGCTTATTGATTATTTTAACAAAGCGGGGATTTCAGCAAAACATTTGATGACCGCGCAGTCGGCTTCCGGGAAGAGACTGACCGGGTCGTAAAGGACAGGGATCAGCCCGGCGCGGCGCGAGCCGATAATATCGGCAAAATAATTATCGCCGACGTACATCGTCTCCTCCGCGGATGTGCCTGCAAGTTCCAGTGCCCGTTCAAAAATGAGCGCATCCGGTTTGAAGGAATTTATTTCTCCACCGGCGAGAAAGAATTGAAAATAGTGGTCCAGTTTTTGTTTTTGCATTTCAGCCTGGAAGGGTGCTTCGCGATTGGAGACCATGCCGAGTACAAAATCAGATTCTTTAAGTGATTCCAAAAGGATGTGAGCATCTTCCGGGATGTGAACCTGGGGCTTGTAGGCTTCGCTCATGTGAGCAGAAACCCGGGGCGCCAGTTTAACAGCCCGGGTTCGGTCCATGCCGAAAGCGAGCAGCCGCCGCTGGGTAAAATTTTCCCAGAAACCTTTTGAGTCATCCCTAAAGAGATTGGAGTCGGATTGAATTTCAGGCGAGTGGGCAAAATAATAATGTACCCAATGCTCGGCGCTGATCCTATCCGTTTCAGAGATTTGAAACCCCAGACTTCTGATGTATTCCAAAAATACCTCCCCGGAAGTGGGGAGGTGGTGAAAGAGCGTGCCGTCAAGATCGAATAAAATCGCTTTGATCTTTCTCATGGAGGCTGTATTCTACCCTCCAATTTCGCTCATGATGCGGTTTAAGGGAATGATTCCGTCTGCCAGACCGTGCCCCCAGGGTTTTTCCCAAACGCCGTCGAGCAGGAGTCTGCGCAATTCATCAGGGGATGCGCCGGCGCGTAAAGGCGTGAGCAGGTCCACTTCTTTTTCACGCAGCAGGCACAGGCGTAGTTTTCCATCAGCAGTAAGGCGGGCGCGCGTGCAGGCCGAGCAAAATGGATGCGTGACTGATGAAATAAAACCTATATCGCCTTTGGACCGGGGAATGTGGAAGACCTGCGCTTCGCCGTCCAATTTTCCATTGTTGGAAACCTCCAGTTGGCCAAATTCAGATTCAATATTCTGCTGAATCTGTTCCATCGTAATGACCTGGTTGACCTGTATCTCCGTTGCGCCGGCGAAGGGCATCATTTCAATAAAGCGCATCTGCCACGGATGATCGATCGTAAGGGCGGCGAGATCAATGACATCGTCTTCGTTGTATCCTTTAACCACCACCGCGTTGAGCTTTACAGGCGCAAGCCCCGCTCTTTCTGCGGCGAGAATACCTTCCCAGACATCATCCAGTTTGCCCCAGCGGGTGAGTCGTTTAAATTTGGCAGGGTCAAGTGTGTCTATGCTGACGTTGACCCGCTGCAGCCCGGCGTCGGCCAGAGGCTGCGCCAGCTTCTTAAGTAACAACCCGTTCGTCGTCATTGAAACGGAACGCACACCCTCGGTGGAAGCGATGCCGCGCACGAGATCCACCACATTGGCGCGCACGGTTGGTTCGCCGCCCGTCAGCCGGATCTTGTCAAAGCCAAGGCTGGCGAACAGGCGTGTAAACATGAGGATCTCGTCATCCTGCATTAAGTCTGCATTCGGGCGGAAGGTCATATCCTCAGGCATGCAATAGATGCAGCGCAAATTGCAGTGGTCAGTGAGGCTGATGCGTAAATAGTGGATGTTTCGTCCAAACCTGTCAATAGCCATATGAAGTTAAATTATAACAATAATATATGAGTTCCATCAGGGCTTCCTTAAGATGGAGTGAGTAACAGGAAGGGTTATAAGCGGATAAAAAACAGCAGGCGCATCA
>CAYLOW010000415.1:0-3375 GCA_964385315.1 uncultured Anaerolinea sp. | reverse complement strand
CCATCAATCCAGCATTTCTTTCCACCAAACCCCTGTACATTCCGGCAGGATCTGCCATTTGTTTTTCTTAACCTTATCTCCCAACTCGTCTCCAAAGAAGAAGCGGGAAAGGTATTCCGCTTCTTCCAATGAGGCAAATTCATAATCCGTGCGGATCCATTTATGCTTGAACCCAACCTCATCCAGCCATGGATAATAATTTTCGAGGTGCTTCAACCTGATCGGTGCTTCATTTCCTGTTCCAAGCGATTCGAACAGGATAATATGGGCGCCCGGCCTAAGGATCCGGTGCATCTCTGTCATCCATTTTTCCAATTCATTCCGCCATGAAGCTGGCTGCCAGACCGCCAGGTAGCTTAGGCTCCATCCGGAAACTACAAGGTCAGCAGACTTGTCATCCACAGGCAGCTGACGGTGGTCAGCCACATCCACCTGCCAATTGGTTAATCCGCTTCTTGAGAATTTTTCCCGGCATACTCTCAGCATTTCTTCCGAAATATCAAAAGCGTACACATGTTTCACAAGCGGGGCGAGCAGCCCTGCCAATCGCCCGGTCCCGGCGCCGAGATCGTAAACCACAAGATTTTTCAGGGGTTTGATCTCAATCAGCGATTTTAGGATGTTTCCCTGATGATCTTCACAGGCGATCAACGCCTCGTATTTGTCCCCTTCGGTTTTGTAGATGTCTTCTTGTGTAGGCATACAAGAATTATAATAGCTTCATGCCTACCCTATCACCCTCGGCCCAAAAAATACAGGATTTGCTCATTCAACTTGGTTATGAATACACGGTTATCGAACATTCTGAACCGACCCGCACGGCGCAGGAAGCCGCAGCTCGCGCAGGCTGTGAACTTGGGCAGATCGTCAAATCGCTTATCTTTTGCGGCAGGGCCAGCAGGAAGCCGATCCTTGTTCTCACCAGCGGTGTGAATCGTGTGGATGAAAATAGAATTAGCGGGTACGCTGGAGAAACCATTGTCCGCGCTGATGCAGATTTTGTACGGTCTGTTACCGGTTATGCGATCGGCGGGGTGCCGCCCATGGGGCATAATCAGCGGATGGAAACATATCTCGACGAAGACTTCCTTCCCTATCAAACCATCTGGGCGGCGGCAGGAACCCCCAATGCCATCTTTGAATTAAGAACCACCGACCTGCAAAAAATGACAGGTGGATCAGTCGTACAGGTGAAATGATGATTAGCGAAATTTACAACTACCTCCAGCATAATGCTTCCCTGCACAGCAGTGGAATGCCGACTCCAAAACAGATATTAACCCTTGCTGAAGAGGGCGTGCAAGTCGTGATCAACCTTGCCACCGTTCATTCTGAAGGTTGGATGCCGGACGAGCAGGAGCAGCTCAGGATGCAAAAAATCGCCTATTACGGGATCCCTGTGGATTGGGAACTTCCCTCCCAGGATGACCTGAATAAATTCATGGCGGTCATGGATAAACATAAAAATGAGAGAGTTCTTGTCCACTGCCAGGCAAATTACCGCGCCACCTGTTTCATTGCCCTGTATCGATACATTATTTTGGGTTGGTCACAGGAGAATGCATTTAATGATGTATATAAAATTTGGGACCCTGCCCAATACCCTGTCTGGAAAAGATTCATCGACAAAAGCCTCAGGGCTCAGTCCTGATCTGGATAACCCTGGTATTTATTCCAACCAGGTCAAATTTTCAGAATGACCTGGTTGTTTTAAAAAAGCATAAAGAGGAGCAGGCCGGTATGGAAAAATATTTTGACCTCACTTACCAAGGGGAGCCATTTAAACTTTTTGGGATACAGCACCTTACAGCACTTGCCATTATCACTCTCTTTTGTTTCTCGTATTTGTACTTCCGGAATGTCTGGGGTGAAAAGGAAAGGAAGATCGTCCGTTGGGCATTTGCCATTGCCATTGTTGTCAATGAAACCTCCCTGCATATCTGGTCTCTTTATTGGGGTATTTGGGACATTCAAACAATGCTTCCTTTGCATATGTGTGCAGTCCTTATTTGGTCATCCGCCTATATGCTCATAAAAAGGAACTACACAATCTATGAAATGGTATATTTTATAGGGCTTGGAGGGGCGATGCAGGCCGTCCTAACCCCGGCTGATGCTGCTGCCTATAATTTCCCCCATTTTCGTATCATGCAAACATTCATCGCGCATGGACTGTTAATCAATATAGCCCTTTACATGACCATCGTTGAAGGCTTTCGCCCGACCTTGCAATCCTTCAAACGGGTTTTTATCTGGACGAATATTTATATGGTCATCATCTTCTTTCTCAATCTTGCCATCGGGAGCAATTATCTTTTCATTGCTTATAAACCCAATTTTCCAACCCTGCTCGATATGCTCGCCCCCTGGCCCTGGTATATTGCTGAACTGGAAGTGATCGGTTTTTCAATTTTCTTCATCCTGTACATCCCTTTCCTTATAAAAGATTGGCGTACAAAACAGCAACAACCCGCATAAATTAGTATCGTTGAATGGGACTTCAATTATAAAATCGTCATTGTGCGCACACGCAATATCTTCGGAGGAATGATTAAATGCGAAGGAAATTTTTTGGATATGTATTTTTATTGATTGCACTGCTTGCGTGCGGGAGCCTCACCTCTGAATTGCCTGCCCAACCCGGGGTGGAGACACTGGTTGTGGGCACATTTCAGGCACTCACCGCATCTGTGCCTCCAACACAAACACCCGTTAATGGCACACTTGTTTCGATCAACAATATCTCTTTCCTCGTCCCTATAAAAATTGGCAACGGCGCCGAGGTTGAAACCATTGATGCAGTTCCCCCATCGAACGATATGCCCTGGTGGGAGATCGCGCCAACCTATCATAAATATAATCTCCTGGGCTACCCCCTGTCGGCCACCTTTCATATGCCAACGATCTATGTCTATCCTGTAAATGAATATCTGCAGGTAAACGCAGATATGGCAAAGGTGTTTGATGGCCTTAAGGCGATCCTTAATTCTGCCGGTCAGCCGTTGCCGGAAAATCTGCCTTTTCTGCCCGCTTTCAACGCTGCACAGATGTTTCATTCCAATGAGCAAGCCGTACAGTTTCAAAATGGGCAGGGGATCCGGTTCCTGACCCAATACGGGCAGGCTCCCTACCCTGTTAACAACAACAGCCTGTTTTACACTTTTCAAGGGCTGACGAATGACGGCAAGTATTATGTCTCGGCGGTTTTACCTGTCAATGCCGCCTTCCTCTCTGCAGATGGCAATCCCGATACGCTTCTGCCCGCAGATGGAGTTCCCTTTGATTGGGAAAACCTGGAAAACTTAGACCAACATTTTGAACTTGTAAAACAAAAATTAAGCGTCACGGATCCCAATTTATTCGCTCCATCACTAA
>CAYLOW010000414.1:0-3398 GCA_964385315.1 uncultured Anaerolinea sp. | reverse complement strand
CATGGTGCCCAACGTGGGCACTGCTTCGCAAAGCGTTACGTTCACACCGGCCGATACTGCCAACTTCAAGACCACCACCGGTTCAGCCAGTGTGACAGTGACCAAAGCCGATCAAAGCATCACCTTTACCTCCGACGCGCCAGCCAGCGCATCGGTCGGCGGGTCCGTTTATACGCCGGCTGCCACCGGCGGGGGTTCGGGCAATACGGTCGTGCTCACAATTGACAGCACGGCCACCACCGTTTGTTCGATGTCAGGCGGGGATGTATCGTTCCTGACGATCGGCAATTGTGTGATCAATGCCAATCAGGCGGGTACTTCCAATTACAATGCTGCGGCCCAGGTTCAGCAGTCATTTACGGTTGGCAAGGCAACTCCGAATATTACGATATGGCCGACGGCGAGTGACATCATCTACGGCCAGTCCCTGGCTGATTCCACTCTCTCCGGTGGTTCCGCGACTCCGGCTGGCAGTTTTGCCTTCACCAGCCCTTCCACAAAGCCCGGTCCGGGTACGGCTTCGCAAAGTGTAACCTTCACACCGGATGATACGAGTAACTTCAACTCTGTTGTCAGCACAATGAGTGTGACTGTGAAGAAGATCACGCCGGTGATCACCTTTGGCCTGGCGCCCTCACCAGCCTATTCCGACAATTTTGTGGTGAGCGCGGCCACATCCAACACGGATAGCAGTGCGCTGACCTACGGCTGGATAAGCGGCCCGTGTTCAGGAGTGAGCGGATCCACCTTCACCGCCACTGGTGTCGGGACATGCGTTGTTCAAGCGCTCGGTGCTGAAAGTACCAATTTCTTCACCTCCTCACAGACCCAGAGTGTCACCATTGGCAAGATGACCCCAAACCTTACCTGGGCAACCCCGACAGACATCCCCTATGGCACTGCCCTGAGTGCCATGCAATTGAATGCCGCAATAGGGGGAGGGGTGCCAGGCACTTTGAGTTATACGCCCGCCGCCGGAACAATTCTGCCTGTCGGCACCTACTGGCTGAACGTGGAATTTACACCCACAGATTCAACCGTCTATGACAGTGCATCCAAGAAGGTCAGCATAAAAGTTTCCTCTCCATCTGTCCCGACCATCACCGGGCTTTCACTCGATCTCGGGCCGACCACGGGTGAGTCGCCTGTGGTAATTACCGGAACAAACCTGTATGGTGGAAGCGTGACCTTTGGCGGCGTGTCTGCGACCTGCAGCGTAGAGTCGATCACGCAGATCACCTGCACCACGCCCGCGCATATTTTGGGAAGTGTTAATGTTGAGATCATCACACCGGGCGGCACCACTGCCCCCAACCAGCTCTTTACCTATGTACAAAAAACGATGCTGGGCATTTCTCCCAGCCAGGGACCTGTCACTGGCGGTACCACGGTCGTTCTCAGCGGGGTTCAGAAGTTCATCACCGCCAGCTTTGGCGGCACTACGGCTGCCTGCACCTCCATTTCCAACAACCAGATCAGTTGTGTTACACCAGCCCAAGCTGCCGGTCAGGTGGATGTAATCGTCACCACCGGCTACGCGGAGTTAACTGCGGCTAATGGTTTTACATATGTCCCGGCACCCAAAGCTCAGGTTTCCCCCGGAAGTGGACCGGCCACGGGCGGTACTTCAATTGTTATCACTGGGACCGGTTTCGACAATACAACAGAAGTAACATTTGGGGGCAGCGCAGCTTCCTGTTCCCTTGTCTCATCCACCGAGATGAACTGCACCGCACCGCCTCATGCTGCGGGTACGGTCAACGTAAAAATCGTCAACGCTGGTGCGGCTGAATACATAGATGCTTTTACCTATTACGAACCTTATTTTTCCGCGAACATAAAACCCAGCTTTGGTCTGATGTCGGGCGGCACAACCGTCACCATCCATGATGGCACGGGGGCTAATTTTAGCGGCGCAACAGCGGTCACCTTTGGCGGCACGAATGCCGCTTCATTTACCGTTGTTTCGGCCACACAGATCAGCGCGGTCAGCCCGGCGCATACAGCCGGCATGGTGGATATTGTCATTAGCACGCCGTCTGGAACGGTCACTTATGTTAATGGTTTCACATTCTCTGGTTCCACCCCGCTGCTTACATTAGATAGTGTGTCTCTCGATGGTTCCATTACCTTTGCCAGCGATAGCCCTTCACAGTTAAAGATCATGTTCAACATGGCTTTAATGAATGTCCCCGATGGGGATCCCAACTGGCCTTACTCCGCCATTAATCCTGACAATTACCTGTTGTATTCTTCCGGCTTGAATGGGATCTTTGATACGCAAACCTGTCAGGATGGCCTTCTGGGCGATGACGAACAGGTTTTGACCGACAGTCTTGCATATGATCCGGCAACTTACACTGTTACCATCACTGTGAATGACGGCCTGCCCCTGCCCATAAACGCATACCAGTTGTTGGTTTGCGGTACGACTTCGATCAAGAGTACCACGGGTGTCAAGCTGAATAGCGGTTTGGAAGATGCCCTCTTTAGTTTTGCGATCGTAACAGACCCGCCGGCAGGCCAGTCAGAAGCCCAGTCAGGACACCAGTCAAATATGAGTACGTTGCCTGCCACCGGTTTCGCCCCGAACCGGATCACCATCCTGCCTGCGCAGGATCAGGCTTATACAACGATGTCTGATCTGTGGTTGGAGATCCCAACCATCAATGTAAATATGAACATCGTGGGAGTGCCGCAATCGACGGATAGCTGGAATATCACCTGGCTGGGTAACGATGCTGGTTACCTGGAAGGCAGTGCGTACCCCACACATCCAGGCAATAGCGTGTTGACAGGTCATGTCTGGGATCCGTTTAACCAGCCCGGCCCGTTTGCCAATTTGAGCAATCTAATATATGGCGATCAGATCAAGATCCATCTTTCCGGGCAGGTTTATACCTATGAAATCCGTGAGAACAAATTGATCAAACCTGATGACGTCAATGCGGCCATGAAACATGAAGAATTATCCTGGGTGACCCTGCTTACCTGCGAATCCTACCAGGCAAGCACTGACAGTTATGCATATCGTCGATTGGTGAGAGCTGTACTGATAAATTTTAAATAGTCTACGAACCGTCCACCAGGACCTGCCAGTGGCGGGTCCTGGTGCGCACCGCAATAAATAAAATGGATTAGTCCACAACAATGATTTCGGATCAAGGAACAAACCCGCTGAACACAACGACCATCCTGATCGTGGATGACCACCCCATGATGCGCACCGCGCTGCGGATCGCCCTGGAGGATGAGGCTGACTTGACGGTGGTGGGTGAAGCGGGAACCGTGGCGGAAGGCAGGCGGCAAGCCATCGCGCTCAAACCAGACTTGATCCTGTTGGACCTTTACCTGCCGGATGGCAGCGGCCTGGACCTGATCCATTTCAGAAATGAACA
>CAYLOW010000413.1:0-3400 GCA_964385315.1 uncultured Anaerolinea sp. | reverse complement strand
TATTATAGAAAGATCGACTATAAAAAACTGTCTGTTCTGAATAAAAAACACGGACTGCATCTTCATTTGGACGACAGGAAACAAGAGTGGCTCATCGACCAGCAATCCGACCTGCAGGTCATGGCGAGAATCTTCAATGACGATTATGAGATTTCGCAGCTGACTGATAATGAGTATATTGCATATGGTAAAGAAAAGATTTAGCCCTATCATATAGGGCATTTGGTTTTTCTTGGTTTCTATATCCAATATCGTCTTTTTTTATTTCCCGCCGAAGGTGGTTAAGAATAAGGTGTGCCTGTTGGGTATATAATCGACCATACGACAATCACAATCCGACCAATTGAACTTTGAAAGACCATGAAAAAATTCATTTTTATTTTTGCCGGGAGAAAACAATGACAAAAGCCGGTTCAAAAGGGACAGCAAAACCACCACTCAAAAAAGAGATCTTTTTTAGCTGTGAAAAGATCGCCAACTTGTTTTTTCGTCTTAACGGGTGTTTCCTCCTGGAAAATTTCCTGATCCAAAATGAAACCCGGGCGGATGAGGGGGCAGGGGTTGAGATCCTCTCTGTTCGTTTCCCGTATCGTCAGGAATTATTACTGTCAGGCAAACCAATGCCCGACCATGCCATTTTTAATTCCGACGGGCAGCTCGAGATTATCCTTGCCGAAGTCAAAAAAGGGATGTGCAGCATCAACAACTCATGGTTCGATCTTGAGAAAGGGAACATGGAGCGCATCCTGTATGTGGTCGGCGCCATCCCGCCTGGTGAAGTCGCCGGGGCGGTAAAAAGGATCTGCGCTGATCACTCTATTGAAAATCCCTCCTACAGGTTTAGTTCGTTCGCGATCGGCGGGGAAAGGAACCCCGATTTAAGCAGGAACATTATTCAGTTTGAATGGCCTGAACTGCTGCTGTTCATTCACAACCGGTTTTTGGCCTACGAAGAAACCGAGAGTCGGCAATGGGATGGAACCGGCGTCAATTTATTTCATCTGGCACACTTGTATCACGATAAACCGGATATGTTTGCCAGGGAAGTGGTGTCGAAACTTGACGGTTGAAATGTAAAATCCGGCCGGTACGGTATAATTGTACCTATGCGTACAATCGTTTCACTTGATATTGGCGGAACCCAGTTGCGCGCCGCGGTTTATAGACAGGACCAGCGTGACCCCATTGCCCAAAAAAAGATCAAGACCAAAGCGAACGAACCCGATACCATTGGACGTCTGTTTCAACTGATCGAGGATGTTTTACCGGCCGATGGGAAAGTGGATGCCATTGGGGCTTCGTGCCCGGGGCCGGTTGACCCGCACACGGGGGTGATCATGTTCACGCCGAACATCAAGGAATGGCGTGATTTTCCGTTCACGGCAAAATTAATGAAGAACTTTGGCGTGCCTGCCTATGTGGATAATGACGCGAACCTGGCAGGCCTCGCCGAATGGAAATTTGGGGCGGGGCGCGGGCATCACCACCTTTTGTATTTCACCGTCAGTACCGGCGTGGGCGGCGGCGTGATCATCAATGACCGTCTTTTGCAAGGGTATCACGGTTTGGCAGCCGAGCTGGGCCATACCACTGTGCAGGTCGACGGATCGCTTTGCGGCTGTGGACAGCGCGGGCATCTGGAGGCGTACTCGTCCGGGACGGGCATCGAGCGTTTTGTGGCTGACCAGTTAAAGGGGGGACGGATTTCGATTCTCGACCCGAAGAAAAAAAATTCCGCGAACGATATTTCCGAAGCAGCCAGGCAGGGCGACGCTTTGTCCATTGAGGCCTATCAGATCGCGGGAAAATATCTGGGGATCGGTGTGGCCAATTTCCTGCATGTCTTCGACCCGTCGATCGTGATCTTTGGCGGAGGGGTTTCGCAGAGCGGACCGCTGTTGTTCAATGCCTTTCATGCTAGTTTAAAGGAACATATAATTCATCCGCGTTATCTGGATGAGTTGGTGATCGCCAGGGCTGAATTGGGCGATAATTCGGGGCTGCTCGGCGCGCGAGCACTGGCAGAGTTAAAGTTGGATCTATAATGTCTTTGCGAGGGCGATTGTTCTTTTCCCTCACTTGCCGGGGGAAATTTTTTCGCAAATCACACTCCTCACACTGACCAAAACTAAAGGAGCAAACATGATAATACCTAATTTACCCGGTCCAAAAGCAAAGGCAATGATCGAACGAGATGCAAAGGTGATCTCACCGTCGTATCCGCGCGGCTATCCGTTTGTGATGGATCATGGCAAAGGCAGTGAAGTGTGGGACGTGGACGGAAATCGTTTTTTGGATTTCATGGGCGGCATTGCTGTGGTCTCAACCGGGTATTCTCATCCCAAAGTTGTAAAGGCTGTTCAGGAACAGGCTGAAAAATTCCTTCATATTTCATCGGATTTTTATCATGAAAACTGGATCAAACTCGCTGAGAAATTAAATGAAATTTCGCCTTTTGAAGAGGATGCTCTTTCATTTATGACCAACTCAGGAACGGAAGCCGTGGAGACGGCTATCAAGCTGGCGCGTTACCACACCAAACGCTCGAACTTCATCGGCTTCACAGGCGCGTTCCACGGACGCACGATGGGCGCGGTGACCTTCACGGCCAGCAAGGCAAAATATCACGGCGGTTTTTATCCGCTGATGAACGGGGTGACCCATGCGCCATTCCCGAACCCATACCGCCCGATCCTCGAACGGCGCAAAGGCGAAGATTATGGCGAGGCGGTCGTGCGATACATTGAAGACGAAATTCTTAACCAGATCCTGCCGCCCAAGGATGTGGCCGGGGTTTTGGTCGAAACCATTCAGGGAGAAGGCGGGTATATTGTGCCGCCTGACGGGTTCTATCCCGCGCTGCGGAAATTATGTGACAAGTATGGAATTTTGATGATCCTGGATGAGGTGCAGTGCGGCATGGGGCGCACCGGCAAATGGTGGGCTATTGAGCATTTTGGCGTGGAGCCAGATATGATCACTTCTGCAAAGGGCATTGCTTCCGGGCTTCCGCTTGGCGCGTGCGTTGCGCGTAAATCTGTGATGGATTGGGCTCCCGGCACGCACGGTAATACCTACGGCGGAAATCCGCTTTCGTGCGCGGCCTCCCTGGCGACGATCGATCTGATCGAACATGAATACTTGAAGAACGCGGCGGAAGTTGGCGCGTATGCCATGGACGCGTTGGAGGAGATCAAGGCGCGCCACCCGAGTATCGGCGATGTGCGCGGCAAGGGTTTGATGATCGGTGTGGAATTCGTGAAGGATCGCGAAACGAAGGAACCCGCCCATGACCTGACCGAACGCGTTGTGGAATTGGGGTATGAACGCGGCTTGCTGATGCTGTCCTGCGGCAAGAGTGTCATCCGCATTGCCCCTCCACTTTCGATGAGCAAGACAG
>CAYLOW010000412.1:0-3417 GCA_964385315.1 uncultured Anaerolinea sp. | reverse complement strand
TCGATCAGTTACTTGAATCAATTCCTGTTGGCTGTGCTAATTACCGCATATCTCACCATGCGGGTCTTCGTTTGGAAACGCCAACAGGCGCCAATATTGGAGAAACTGCTCGTTGGTTTATTTGCCAGTGTGACTGTTCTTTCCGCGCTTCTGTTTTTGGATGCATCATTGCTTCCCTCGCAGCAATTAAACATCATATATCTGGAAAATACGACTCTCGGAATTGTCATCATTCTGCTGCTCCAGTTTGCATATCACTTTCCTGCGCCCCATCCAAAACAAAAACATGAAAGACGGCTGGCATTTGCAGTAACCTGCGCATACACCTTGGCAGAAGCGGGGCTGGCCATCTGGCGTTTTTCCCGGCTCAGAGATGGGCATGTTGAGTTTCGACCTGACTACATGGATGCAGCGCCGGCAATCGGCTTCATCTGGATAATCTTCGCCTTTGCACGCGGCACATTCCAAAACTGGAACAACATCGCCAGCCGCCGATTTGCAATCGTCTTTATCATCCCGTTATATCTGACCATTCTGAATCTTCTGCGTTCGCTTTATTATGTTTCCACCCCGGTTTATCATGTCAGCATGTCGGTGGGAATTTTATTTACACTTTTCTTCTTTGTCTTGAACTTTTTATCCCTACTGACAGAGACAACCACCTTTTCAGTAAAGTTTACCGGCGCCATCCTCACCAGCAGTTTGGCTATTTTTGGGAGCATTGTATGGCTGGTGATCCCCATCTATGCAGAGGGATTTTCCCCCGCCATCATTGATCACCGCAGCATCCTTTTTTCACCCAATAAGAGCGGCGGGTATACCATCACAGAAATTCCGTTTATTTTTGAGACCGACCTCGGTGAGGTATTACCCCTGACAGATACAAGAGTTAATCCCACAGAAAAAATATCTTTTGACTTCCCATTTTTCGATCAGCAATATCAGGAAGTTTACATAAGCAATGATGGCGTGCTCAGTTTTGGAACAGAACTTATCTATAAAGATTTTCAACTTAATTTCACACAATCCCCTGTCATCCTCCCAATATTACTGGACCTCGACCCTGAAAATTATCCAGACGGAAGAATTCACCTAAACAGGAAAAGCGATCGGATTATCATCACCAGCAATCGCGTTCGCGCCTATTATCAGCCCCATGAGCCGTACACCTTTCAAGTCATCCTTCACACCAATGGGGATTTCAGCATTACCTATAATGGGCTGCCCCAAACCATAAGTTATCAGCCCAGTGACCGCCCCGATGCCACCGTTTGGGCGATTGGTATAAAGCCAGCCCAGTCGCCTGATGAGCAAGCCAATTTCCTAAGCCTGCCTCTCGAAACCGGTCCACGGGGGGCTATTCAGGATGAATATTTATCCTTTCGCCAATACCTGCACCGTTTCCTGTTTCCACTTGCCATCACAATTTTTATAGGCAGTTTTATTTTCCTGCTGGGGGTTCCATTCGTCATCCAATACAGCCTTGCGCATCCGCTCAACTCCCTTGTGGCTGGGGTTGAAGTGATGAATCAAGGCAGGTTGGATGTGGTAATCCCTGTTCAATTCAACGATGAGATCGGATACCTGACCAGTTCCTTCAATCACTTGAGCGCGGAATTAAATAACCTGATCAAAAAATTGGAGGCACGCGTCTCAGAGCGCACCTCAGACCTGATTCATGTCAATGAGCAGCTACACAAGCTGGCGGTTACAGTTGAGCAAAGCCCCAGCACCATCGTCATCACAGATACTAATGCCAACATAGAATATGTCAACCCCGCATTCACACGCTCCACAGGCTATACATTCGAAGAAGTCAAAGGAAAAAATCCACGCATTCTAAAATCAGACTTGACCCGGACAGAAATTTATCAAGAAATGTGGGAAGAGCTTACGGCAGGACGATCATGGCGCGGCGAATTGATCAACAAGAAGAAGAATGGGCAGGCATTTTGGGAAAACACTGTCATTACCCCCATTTTGGATGCCAATGGAAATGTGACCCACTATGCCGCCATCAAGGAGGATGTCACCGCGCGCGTATTGGCAGAGCAGGCTTTGCGCGAAAGCGAAGAACAATATCGCCTGCTATTTGACCTTGAGTCTGACGCCATCTTTATTGTCCGAAATGAAGACAATCAGATCCTTGAAGCGAATAAAGCGGCCACATCACTATATGGATATACCCGCGGAGAATTGTTATCAAGCAAAAATACTGATCTTTCAGCAGAGCCTGAATCCACAAAACAATCCACAAATATGTTCCTGCCAAGCGAACAGGTAACTATGATTCCCTTGCGGTACCATCGTAAAAAAGATGGAACCATTTTTCCGGTGGAAATTACAGCGCGCTTTATCATCTGGGAGGGACAATCTGTTCATATTGCCGCCATACGTGACATTACTGAACGAAAGAAAATCGAAGAGGAACTGGTCAAATTATCCGTCACCGACCCGTTGACAGAGGTGGCAAATCGCAGGTATTTCTACATACAGGCAGAACAGATATTCAAACGCACCCGGAAACCGTTGGATGTACTTGCCGTTTTGATGCTGGATATCGACCATTTCAAACAGGTCAATGACGGGTTCGGTCACATAGTGGGAGATGCGATCCTGCGGCAGGTTGCAGGGCGGCTAAGCAAAAGCATGCGTCCCACTGATATTCTCGCCCGATATGGCGGGGAGGAATTTATCATCCTCCTGCCACGCACCGCCATCCGTGAAGCCGAACAGATCGCACAAAGAATCTGGCAGGTAGTGAGTGAAACGCCTTTTGAATTTGAGAATAGATTGATTCATGTCACCGTCAGCATCGGTATTGCAGGGCTAAGCAAGGATATACAAGACCTTGATACGATCACTCGCTGCGCAGATGAGGCACTGTATCAAGCCAAACAGGCGGGACGAAATCAATGGAAAACATGGAATAACAACGACAATTAGAAGCGCTTATTTCAGCGCAAGGTTGACGACAGATGCGCCATCTGCGGAAGTAATGGTTAGCGTATCGCCATTTCGTTGAACTTGCAATTTCACACGATCTGAAAATACACCGAGTACTGCCTGTTCCTGTATTGAGTTTTCCTCACAGTACATCATGGTGGACATGATCCCATCGAATGTGATTTGATCGCCGCTGAGTTCATACGTCCCGCCGAAGCCGTTGCAGCCCACATTACCATTCATTTGTCCGCTCTCGAATTTGATGGAAGTGTCCACATCGGGCAGGGCGAGCGTCGGGTTGGCTGTATCGCCATAGGATATAAGTTTCCAATCCCCTGTGATGTCTGCACTGGCGCTTGAGCAGGCAGTAAGGATAAGCAAAGCAATTACGAGCAGGAAAGTCTTTTTCATTTCATCTCCATAGGTTTAGTTTCATTCTATCTGACGCTGTTCGGCAAAATAAGTTCCATC
>CAYLOW010000411.1:0-3426 GCA_964385315.1 uncultured Anaerolinea sp. | reverse complement strand
AGTCAAAAAAACGTAGATCTCCTTCGGCCCATGGACCCCAATGGTCAGCGTCATTTCAATATCTGCCGTACGCGAAGGCCCCGTGATGAAAACTGCCGCGCTTGTATTTTTTACAAGATGCATCGCGTCAGGCAGTGAAGGCAAAATATCAGATGACTTCAAAACTGCAATATGGATTTCAGGAAGCAGTGAAGCTTTGAGCGGATCGCCTGCCCCGTTCGTTACCAGGACCGAACCCGTATCAGCCAGCCCGCAAACTGCTTTTGTTACGCCAACAAGGATCTGCGGATCAGCCTCGTGTGTAAATTCGATATTCACCTCACGCAAAAGGTTTTCATCCAGCGTGCCCGGCTCAAGATGGATCTTATTGATGCCGCGCAAATTCAGAAACTCGATGATCCCGCGTGTAACATCGCCTGTTGAAAGAACATGTCCGCCAAGCGCCGTAAATTCATCTGCAAATAGAGAACCATGGTTGGGCGGATTGGAAATCGGCGGATTGGGAACCGGAGTATTTATATTTTCACAAATTCCCGCTTCCTCCCGGTTTTGAACCCTCTCCCGAAATGTCTTCCCTGCGAATCTGGGAAAGTCCTTGCTGTAGCCCCATCCGGTAAACGCAGGCAGTCGGACCCAGCGCGAGAACGGGGCAAGCAGAAAAGTTCCCAGCGCGGCAAACTTTTGGGAAGCAGCAAATAACCACGGGTGAGTTGCAGCACGCGCAAACAGCTGCAGGCCGAATCTCGTTGCAGGGGATAGTCCCCTGCCGTCGCCCACTGGTGGTTGAGCCGCGTATCCAGCCCGCACACGGGTCAGCAGTTTCGGCAGGTCAATATCCACCGGGCAGATTTCCTTACACGCGCCGCACAGCGATGATGCCTGCGCGAGCTGCACATAGTTCTCGCCAAGCAGGCCGGGCGAAACGACCGAGCCAATCGGGCCGGGGTACGGCGCAATGGAAAGGTCACTGCCTATATAGGCGTGTCCGCTGAGTTCGCGGAAAACGGGGCAGGCATTCAAACATGCGCCACAGCGTATGCAATATAGGGATTCCCTGAGCGGGGAATTTCGTAAACGGGAACGACCGTTATCCAGAAGAATGATGTGACGCTGCTGCCCTGTGAACGGCTTATGAAGCATCTGGGTGTAGACCGTGAGTTTTTGTCCCGTCGCGGAACGGGGCAAAAGTGAAAGCATAAGAGCGAGGTCATCCAGATTCGGAACGATGCGTTCCATGCCCATCAGCGCGATGTGAATGGGAGGCAGGGTTGTGACCATACGCGCATTGCCCTCATTGGTGACGATGCACAATCCGCCTGTTTCGGCAACGCCGAAGTTAACTCCGCTTAAACCGATATCTGCCGTCAGAAAGACCTCGCGCAATACTTTTCGAGCCGTGGCGGTGAGGGTGGGAATATCCACCGTATAAGGGATGCCCAGTTTTTCATGGAAAAGTTCGCCAACCTGCTCTCTTCGCAAATGCACGGCAGGTGTGATGATATGACTTGGTCTCTCATGGCGCAGCTGAATGATGTACTCGCCAAGGTCGGTTTCAATGACTTGCATGCCTTCCTTTTCCAGCGCATGATTCAATTCAATTTCTTCTGAAACCATTGATTTTGATTTTGCAACTAAATGCGCGGGGGTTTGGCGCGCGATATTCAAGATAAGTTGTATCGCCTCCGCTGCATCCTTCGCCCGGTGAACGAAGACACCATTCTCTTCACTCCTGGCAATGAATTGTTCGATATATTTATCAAGGTGTTCGATCACATCCGCGCGAATGGAATGCGCGCGCTGCCGTCTCTCACACCAGTCAGGTATCGAGGCAAACGCGATGGCGCGGCCCTTTAAACGCCGCGCGGCATTATTATCCAACGCAACTTGAAGAGTTTCGTCTTTAATTGATTCGCGAATTCTTTGACGGAATGTGCCCATGTTTTTTCCTATCCAAAAACCTGTCCTGCCTTTTCATCGTCCCGGCGCCCGCGGTTCTCCATCCCCCTTTCTGCGGCTGCCTGGTGAGCTGAAGTTTCCTTCATCGCCTGTTATTTCTCACTGACTATTCAACACTTCCGCTATGTGCATCACTCTTTGTGATTTCCCTGTCCGATGAAGCCCCCCCGCGATGTGCATAAGACAGCCAGCGTCGGTCACGACCAGGGTTGGAGATTGGGTTGCCTCCAGGTTGCTGATCTTGCGTTTCAACCATTCAGCAGATAATTCCGGGTGTTCCACAGACATGATGCCGCCGAAGCCGCAGCATTCTTCCGCGTTGGGCAGGTCAACAAGAGTCGCACTGCGAACGCCTGCCAGCAGCAGGCGCGGCTGCCTGTCCACATTGATGCCGCGCAGGGTATGGCAGGATGGATGGTAGGTCAGCAATCCATCCCATTTTGCACCGACATCGGTCACACCCAATTTATCAACAAGATATTCAGTGAATTCATAGGTCCGCGAGGCGAAGTTTTTAGCCCGCGGATACCAGACCGCATCCCCCTCAAATAGTTCAACATAATTATGCCTGAACATATGGGCGCACGAACCTGACGGCGTGACAATATCCCCTGTTGTCCTCTCAAATACTTTAATCGTGTGCTCTGCGATGGCACGCGCATCTTTGCGAAGGCCCGCGTTGAAGGCGGGCTGTCCGCAGCAGGTTTGCTCACGGGGAAATTCCACACCAATGCCAAGGCGGCGAAAAATATCCACAACGGCTTCGCCTGTTTGCGGGAAGAATGAATCAACGAGACAGGTGACAAAAAGTTGGATTGTTGTCATAAACTCATTTTAATCCAAAAAGAGGAATATCACGTGATCTCCAAAAATAAAGGGCGATGATTAAAATGACGATCTTAATCTTTTGGAGTGTGCCCGGTTTTTCAACTCTGTTAGAATACTTTCAACAAACAACCAACAAAACATCAAACCAAAGGATTAAATCCATGCATGGAGCCTGGTTCACTGCAATGCGTTCGGGCGACGAAAAGCCCAAGGTAACAAGAGAACTTTTATTGCGTGTCCTCGCATACGCAAAGCCGTATTGGGGGCACATTGCCGGGATGTTGTTGACCATTCTGGCAAGTTCGGCGCTGAGCGTGGTCACGCCGCTGATCTTCCGCCAACTGATCGACAATATTCTCCCCAACAAAGACCTCAACAAGCTGGTAATGTTTTCTTTCGCCCTGCTGTTGGTGCCGTTATTGAACGGCGGCATCAGTGTGGTGCAGCGTAAATTAAACGCCACCGTCGGCGAAGGCGTTATCTATGATCTGCGCGTGGCGCTTTTCGTCCGCTTGCAGCGCATGAGTCTGCGATTCTTTACTAATACCAAAGTCGGCGAATTGATGAGCCGGCTGAACAACGATGTGGTAGGTGCACAGAACGCCATCAGCAACACCATTGTCGGCATCGCCACCAACCTGA
>CAYLOW010000410.1:0-3437 GCA_964385315.1 uncultured Anaerolinea sp. | reverse complement strand
ACCAGATTGTGCGCGATTCTATACAACCAGGCTGAAAATGGTACACCGCGGTCAGTGTAGGTCACCACGTGCTTCATCGCGCGCTGGAACACCCTTGCAGTCACATCTTCGGCATCATGCGTATTTCCGGTTCTGTAATACACATAATTGAATATGCGGTCTACATAGCGCTCATACAATTGACCGAAAGCATCGCGGTCACCTTTCGAGGCGAGCATTAGAATTTCTTCTTCGTTGTATTCGAGTTCCGGCAAGATAAAGACCCTACCGGCGTAGTTTAACTAAATAACACCGCCGGATTTAAGAAGTTGCACTGAGTATAACGCCAATTCTGAAGCTGAATGGTCCACAGCAGGCATAAAAAATTACCCATCGAAATAAAACATTTGTGCTACAATTGCAAAATCCCAAGGAGAACCATGTCAGCCAATGTCATTCGCGTCGTGGGCGCGCGCGTCCACAATTTGAAAAATATCACCGTTGAAATTCCACGAGACAAATTCGTGGTCATCACCGGGTTATCAGGATCGGGCAAATCATCGCTCGCTTTTGACACAATCTTCGCCGAAGGCCAGCGCCGCTATGTTGAGTCGCTTTCGGCATATGCCCGTCAATTTATCGGCCAAATGGACAAACCCGATGTCGATTATATTGATGGGCTCTCGCCTGCTGTTTCGATCGACCAGAAATCCACCTCACACAACCCCCGCTCGACGGTGGGTACCGTTACCGAGATCTATGACTACATGCGTTTGCTTTTTGCCCGGGCGGGAATCCCTCATTGTCCAGTCTGTGGACGTGAAGTGGTCAAGCAGTCCGCGCAGGAGATCGTTGACAAAGTCGCAAATCTTCCCAATGGATCACGCATCTTAATTCTCGCCCCGCTGGTACGCGCACGCAAAGGCACCTACCAGGCTGTTTTTGAAGAAATCCGCAAAGCAGGATTCACCCGCGTCCGTGTGGACGGCACCGTTCATTCACTTGATGACGAGATCGAGCTAGATCGCTACAAACAGCACACCATCGAAGCCGTCGTTGACCGCCTTGTCATTTCTCATGAGAGTGAAAAGGAAGAAAGAAAAGCCGCGCTGACACGCTTGACCGATTCGATCGAAACCGCCCTCAAGTTTGGGGAAGGATATTTAACCGTAAACTTTGTGGACGGACAAAAGCGCCGCACAGAAATGAGTGAAGGTTCAACACACGAGAAGCACTCCGGGGAGAATCAGTCCAAGGACTTTGACCTGAATTTTTCCGAGCATCTTGCCTGCCCTGAGCATGGCGTCAGTATTTCAGAAATTGAACCGCGCACTTTTTCTTTCAACACCCCGCAAGGCGCCTGCCCGGATTGCCAGGGATTGGGCTCCAAATTGGAAATTGATCCGGATCGCATCATCCCCGACTCTGAGCGGTCGCTAAATGAGGGCGCAATTATTAGCATGGAGTGGAGCGGCCCCAAGGAAGAAGGCGGTTATTATTGGCAAAGTCTGGTTAATGCATCGAAAGCTTTTAAAATAGACCTCGACAAGCCTGTAAAGGACTTATCCCAGGAACAAATGAAGATCGTTCTTTACGGCACCGGCACCAAGCAAATTCAGATGACATACCAGAATGCGAACGGGAATGAATTCAAGTTCACACGCGCATTCGAAGGCGTGATCACGAACATGGAACGCCGTTATCGTGAGACGAATTCTGAATACATCCGTGAGAAGATCAGCGAATTCATGTCTGACCGTCCCTGCCCTAGTTGCGGCGGCAAAAGACTAAACCCCGCGGCTTTGGCGGTAACCGTGGACAATGTCAACATCGTGGAGGCAAATTCATGGCCTGTGTCCACCACCCTGGAATGGGTCAAGAAAATTTCAGGCAAAAATTCTCCACTCACATCAAAGCAGAAAACAATTGCAGAAAGAGTTATCAGGGAGATCCACGAAAGGCTAAATTTTCTGGTCAATGTCGGTTTAAATTACCTGACATTGAACCGTTCCGCAACGACCCTGTCAGGCGGTGAAGCGCAGCGCATTCGCCTTGCGACCCAGGTTGGCTCGCGGTTGGTCGGCGTACTGTACGTGTTGGATGAACCTTCGATCGGCCTGCATCCACGCGATAACGCAAGATTGCTCGAGACCCTAAAAGGTCTGCGGGACCTGGGTAACACTGTACTGGTGGTTGAACATGATGATGAAACCATCCGCGAGGCTGACTGGGTGATCGACCTCGGTCCAGCTGCAGGAGAGCATGGCGGTGAGATTATCGCGGAAGGCACGCCGAAACAGATCCTGGCACATCCAAAATCATTGACCGGAGCTTACTTATCCGGCCGAATGCGGGTTGAGGTGCCTAAGGTCCGACGCCCAGGCAGCGGAAAATTCCTAAAGGTGATAAATGCCACAGCGAACAACCTTAAGGGCATCGATGTCGCCATCCCGCTGGGGAAAATGGTATGTATTACCGGTGTTTCAGGTTCGGGCAAATCCACTTTAATGAGTGATATTTTATATAACTCCCTGGCTGCAAAGTTAATGTTCGCTCACACATCCGCGGGCGAACATGAAAAGATCGAAGGGATCGAATATCTAGACAAGATCATCAACATAGACCAGTCGCCCATCGGACGCACACCGCGCTCGAACCCCGGAACGTACACCGGCCTGTTCGATGAAATCCGCAAATTATTTGCCGAACTGCCTGAAAGCAAGGTGCGTGGATACAAGCCGGGAAGATTCTCATTCAACGTACATGGCGGACGTTGTGAAGCCTGTCAGGGCCAGGGTGAACTGCGGATCGAAATGCAATTTTTGCCTGATGTGTATGTGCCATGTGATGTCTGTCATGGCAAACGCTTTAACCGTGAAACACTGCAGGTAATGTTCCATGATAAATACAGCATTTCAGATGTGCTGGATATGACCGTTGACCACGCGCTTGATGAGTTCCAAAATTACCCGCCGATGCAAAATAAATTAAAAATGCTGCAGGAAGTGGGGTTGGGATATGTACGAGTCGGTCAGCCAGCCACAACCCTTTCGGGCGGGGAAGCGCAGCGTGTGAAACTCTCAAAGGAGCTTTCTCGCAGGGCTACAGGGCGCACGCTGTATGTGTTGGACGAACCCTCTGTCGGTTTGCACGCCGCGGATGTGCATAAGTTAATTGAAGTCCTGCAAAGGCTGGTGGATACCGGCAACTCGGTGGTGATCATCGAACATAATCTCGATATCATCAAGATCGCCGACTGGTTGATCGACCTTGGCCCCGAAGGCGGCGACGGCGGCGGTGAGCTGATCGCCGAGGGAACACCCGAACAGGTAATGAAGGTTAAGGAATCCTTTACGGGAAAATATTTAAAGGCACATATGAGATAGGGGCACGAACAAAGGTCGAAGGTCAACGACTTTCGACCTTTTTCTTTTAATTAACTCTGCCCCCCCACAACC
>CAYLOW010000409.1:0-3443 GCA_964385315.1 uncultured Anaerolinea sp. | reverse complement strand
TATGTTCAACCTCATATTACAAATTTCCCGTCCTTGTAAAAGAGTTCCCCATCTGCGGTCATTTCAGTTTCGATCGTTGCGTCGGTAATTAAATCCCAGTGAATGCTGGATACATTCTTCCCGCCCGCTTCCCCAAAGCCATTCCCCAGAGCCAGGTGGAAAGTACCGCCAATTTTTTCATCGTATAATATGTTTTTTGTAAAGCGCCCAATACCCTCGTTTGTACCAATCCCCAACTCCCCTAAATAATGTGAGCCCTCATCGGTATCGATCATTTTAATCAAAAAAGCTTCATTCTTTTCGGCGCTGGCATTGATGACCCTGCCATGTTTAAATTCCAACCTCACACCCTCAACCGCCATCCCCATATAAATCGCCGGGTAGGTAAAAGACACCCAGCCATTGACCGATTCCTCCACCGGACTAGTGAATATTTCCCCACCTGGCATATTCTGATCGCCGTCTGAGTTGATAAACTTGCGTCCCGTGATAGAAAGTGTGAGATCCACCTGCGGGCCGCGAATCAAAATCGACTTCCTGCCTGCCAGCCACGAGGACAAATACTCCTGCTTCTCGTGGATACTCTGCCAGAAATGTACCGGATCGACCTGGTCGGCAAAGGTAGCCTGGTAAACAAAATTCTCATAATCTGAAAGGCTCATTTCGGATTCCTGAGCCAATGCCTGACAAGGATAATTGGAGATCACCCAGCGGAGGTCTTTCGCAGCAGAACGTTTTGTGTATATTTCCATCCATTTTCCATATGCCTGGTTTCGTATCTGCTGGCGGGAGGGAGCAATATTGCTCATGGCCCGTGTGTTTTCTGGTGATTCTATAATGATCCAGACATTTGCATTTTTAATCATGTGCATATCCAATGGCGGCATCCATTGCAACTGTTCCTCATCAGCCTGTGCCATAAATACCTCATTCAGATCGCTGGATTCCAAGGAAACACTTGGGTTTCCGCCCGCCTTCAGAATGTATGCCACAAGCTCCTTTACAAGCGGAATCGCCTGCCAGTTGGCATTTACATGCACCCAGTCACCTGCCCTCACTTTGGTCGAGTAGTTCACAAGTACATTCGCCAATCTTTTCAATCGTATATCAGACATCTTTACTCCTATATAACCAATCTAGTCAGTTTATTTAAATCAACATTGATAAATTAGGAATTTGTCTTCAGAAATTTGAGCAGCCACCAATCAAATCCAGATAACCTATTTTGTCAAATGGTATTATACCTAACCCGATAATTATAGCCATTCCTTGGCCTGGTTGGGATATTTGTTAAATGATATTTACCTACAAGTTACCACCGAAACACATATGACTGTAATATATTCTTCACGCGCTTGTAAAATCATGATAATTAATCAACATTTTTAGATTAATTTGACACATCGCCGTGATACAGTCACTTAATTTTGCTCTGCACTCAAAGTTCCAATTAAATGATTGTATATTTGGAAGCCTGATTTATGAATTTGAATATTCTCACCCCAGTCAAGTAAGCTCGGAATGAAAACGCAATTGTCGCAGACCCAGCACGCGGGTATACTTTAACCAATGTCCACACCCCAAACCTTCGACAAGATTTCACTTTTACGTCAGGCATTTAACGGATTGACAGGGGATGATTTGCAGCTAATGTCAGCTGTTACCAGAATTCGTTCGTATCCCCCCGACTTCGTATTGTGCCACGAAGGGGCATACGAAGATGTCTTTTATATTATCGCGGATGGAAATGCTGCCATTAGCAAGAAAATCAGCGATCAGGATGGAGAGCGGCTATTGCGGAATGCAGGCAAAGGCGATCTGGTTGGCGAAATGGCGCTAATCCAAAATGTTCCGCGTTCGGCAACCGTTTGCACTACTTCAGAATGCACTGTGCTGGAGATGGATAAGAAGGATTTCGAAACTCTGCTCAGCCAAAGCCCGAGCATGGCTGTCAACATCATCCGCACTACACTGGATCGTATCCGGGAAAATGACCAAATGGCGATTGAGGTTATGCAAAATACCAACAAGATGCTTCATCACCTCGACCGCAATAAATTGGAGTTCATCCAGGTTGCCGCACATGAACTGCGCACCCCGTTGACTGTGCTCAAGGGGTATGTTAATGTTCTGAATTCCTTTCCTGACATTAAAGCAAATCCCGCATTAAATGAAGTAGTTAATGGAATCATCAATGGCACAGATCGGATGCATGAAGTTGTAAATGCAATGCTGGATGTGACGCGCATTGACAGCGAGACATTGAGGATTAATGCCGTTCCAATCCCATTGAAACGTATTGTCAGTGACCTGGCCTGTGATTTTACAAAAGCCGCTGCTGACCGTAAGATTGAACTGGATATTAAGCTGGACGTAAACACCCCAACCATTAATGCCGACCCGTCTTTAATTCAAAAAGCTTTGTATCATTTAATAATCAATGCTATCAAATACACACCTGATGGAGGCAAAGTAATCCTGCGTTCACGCGCTGCATTTTTGTATAACAACCACCCTGGTGTGGAATTTAGCATCACTGATTCAGGAATCGGGCTGGACGCTGAACATCACGCTCTGGTATTCGAGAAATTTTACCAAGTGGGCGATATTTCGCTCCACTCATCAGGGAAAACTTCATTCAAGGGCGGTGGACCAGGTTTGGGACTGGCAATTGTGCGCGGTGTCGCCCGGGCTCATGGCGGAAAAGCATGGGTTGAAAGTTCGGGACATGATGAGGTTAATTTCCCGGGCAGCACTTTTTACTTTCAATTACCGATAGATCCGCCGAAACCACAATCACCATCTCCTGACCTTAAGGACACATCTACAGGCAGTACGGGCTCATTCAAAATTACGATATAAAAAATATAGCAAGCAAATACACGCCCATCCAATCTACCCCCCCGCGACCTTGACCCTGTAACCCATTTTCCGCAAAGTATCGGCGATCTTCTCCCTGTGTTCCCCCTGGATTTCAATAACATCACTTTTAACTGTTCCACCGCTACCACAGGCCACCTTTATTTTTTTTGCCAGAGCGGACAAATCTTCTTCTGATAGCTTCAGGCCTTTGATCAATGTCACTGTTTTCCCGCCGCGCCCCTTGGATTCGCGATGCAAATAGATAACCTGATCTTGTATAGGAGGGGTCATGCCAACAATAGATTTATCATCATGCTTTCGCAAATCTCCACCCTCAGAAGACCAGACAGTTTTATGGTTGGATTGTGGCATGGAGTCTTTAATCTTCCTATGACTTGATTTTAAATTGACCTGTTTCAGCTAGATAAATCAGTCATTTTCTAAATGAATTACACAACAGTTAATTATAATTGATTGCTCAATCAATCATATGCCCGGGCCATGAGTTTAATAATAAAATATCATCTAAAGGATGCCATAGATATATTTTTCTATTTTTCTACCGTGACAGCGACTATGTT
>CAYLOW010000408.1:0-3449 GCA_964385315.1 uncultured Anaerolinea sp. | reverse complement strand
GACCGTTAGGTTTTTTTTGATTGCCGCCTCCCTCTGCTGATTTTGTGATGCCGGCATAAATTACCCCCCAACCGATTGCACAATATTTTTAAGATATTCTTCACTGTTATGTGAAGTGGACTCTGTGTTAAAGTAACGGCTGTGTATCAGGCGGCAGGTACCGGAGTGCCGTCAGGTTATTTTAGATAAAAATGAAAATGAATTCTGTCCGTCGAAAAGATGAAAAGCCCCGCCGTGCCGCGCAGACCGCGCGCGTATTTTTGTTCACCCTCGGCGGTATATTATTTATTGTGTCCAACGTGCTTTTGACCGGGAACGTAAATGCGTCCCAAAGCCTTCAGGCCGCGGGCACGCAAACAGCCATGCCCGGTCCCACACCCACTTTTGACATGCAGCGCCTGGCAAGCCCGGCGGTGGCAAAGATCCCGTCGCAGGCAGACAAGGGCTCAATAATCTTCTGGGGGGTGTGTATCGCCTGTCACGGTGATCGCGGGCAGGGCTTGACAGATGAGTGGCGGATTGGCGCATTTGCCAACGACAGCAACTGTTGGGAATCAGGCTGCCATGGAAAAGATCACCCTGAACAGGGCTTTGAAATGCCCGAGACTCTGACCTTTCCGCCGATCGGCACGGCCAGCGCCCTGGGCCGTTTTGAGAACGCCCAGCAGTTATATGATTACGTCGTTGTCATGATGCCATGGTGGAAACCCCGCTCGCTTACCCCCGAAAAAGCCTGGCAGGTCACTGCGTATATTTTGAAATTGAAGGGCAGCCTGCCCGGGGGATTGGTACTGGATCAAACCAATGCCTCCGCCGTCCCCGTTCATCGTTATATCCCCGTGCCAAAAAATCCAAACACGGCCCTTTTTATTTTTATCGGGCTTGCAGCGCTCACCATGGCTGTATTGATCGCCCGCGATTTTCTTGCGCGCAGGGAAAACATCCAGACCCGCCCGGCGCCCGGCACTGCCATCCGGCCGAATTTCTTCGCCCATTTGCACCCCCCGACGATTCCCGCCGACCAATCGCGCTGGCGATATACCCTGGGCGCGGGAGGCATGGCGGTATTCCTATCGCTCATCCTGCTCATCACCGGCCTGCTGGAAATGTTTTACTACATTCCAACCCCCGAAAAAGCCGCCATCTCGGTGGAAACCATTGTGAGTTTTGTGCCGCTGGGTGCATTTGTCCGCAACCTGCATTACTGGTCGGCGCAGTTGTTGGTTGTCATTGCGCTGATCCACCTGGCCCGTGTCATTTTCACCGGGGCCTACAGCTCGAAGAGGAAATTCAATTTCCTGCTCGGAATGGCCCTGTTGGTTTTTATTATCCTGCTTGATTTCACCGGTTACGTCCTGCGCTGGGATGAGGGGATTCGTTGGGCTTTGACCGCCGGCACCAACCTGTTAAAATCCATCCCGCTGATCGGCAATGAACTTTATATTTTTGTAGTCGGCGGCCGGGAGCCCGGGCCTGCCGCGCTGATCCGCTTTTATTCCTGGCATATCTATGTTTTATCCCTTGTGGGCGGATTCATCATCGTCTGGCATTTGTTCCGCGTACGGCGTGACGGCGGTATTGCTGCCGCGCCCAAGCGTGATAATACAACCAGGATCACCCGTTCTGACCTGCTAAAACGTGAAGTGCTGGGGATGTTCATTGGAAGCATTGTCCTGATGCTCCTCTCAATATTTATGCAGGCCCCCATTGCGGCCCCGATCCGCGGCAGTACCCTTTTGGATGCAGATTCAAGCGCGCCGTGGTTTTTCCTCTGGGTTCAGCAATTGCTAAAATCAGGCGATCCGTTTTTGTTGGGCGTCGTCCTTCCCTTGGTGGTTATCGTTTTCATCGGCGCAATGCCCTATCTCTTTAAGGATGTACAACAAAGTGAACTGGGCACCTGGTTTCCGCGCAGCGGCAGTATTGTTCAGTTAATATTTATCATTATCGCTGTTATCATTATGGCGCTGACAACATTATCCATCCTGAACCCTGTATGACAAAACTATCCCGGCGTGAATTTCTAAGGCTGACTGCCAACTCCCTGTTGGGTTTGACCGGTGCTCTTGGGCTGGGCGGTCTGATCCGTTTCCTGTCCTATGAAATGGACCCCGCGCCGCCCTCTCAATATGACCTAGGGTTGGCGGCAGATTATCCGCGCGGCGTGAGCACTTTGATCATGCATATTCCCGCCGTATTGATCCACAACGACGACGGGTTCATTGCGTTTAGCCTGATTTGTACGCATCTTGGTTGTACGGTTGAACAGAAGAACGGCTGGTACGAATGCCCGTGTCACGGTTCAAAATTTGACGGGCTGGGGTATGTCACCCGCGGCCCTTCAAACACGCCGCTAAAAAAATTACGTGTTGAAGTAAACGAACTCGCGAACGTCATTCTGTACATGGATTAATATAGATTCGGAGGCCTATGCACTCACGACGCGCATTGCTTTACATGCCCGGCGACAACTGGAAAATGATCTCCAAATCCATTACCCTCGGTGTGGACTGCATTTGCATGGATATGGAGGACGGGACAGCTTTCAGCAAAAAAGCCGAGGCGCGTCAAACCATCGCCCGCGCCCTGCGGGAGCTGATATTTGGCGCGAGCGAAAAACTGGCACGCATCAACGCTGTGGGGTCCGGCTGGGAAAAGGACGATATCGAAACCGTCCTGCCGCATCACCCGGATGGGATCGTGATTCCCAAGGTCGAATCCTTTGCACAGGTGGAATGGGCCAGCCAGATCATAGAAGCCGCAGAACTGAAACATGGCTGGCAGGTAAATTCCATCCGTGTCCTGATCGGCGTGGAAACCGCCAAAGGGATTCTCAACCTCAAAGAGATCGCGGCACATCCGCGGCTGGATGCCATTATTTTCGGCGGCGAGGACTTTGCGGCCTCCATTGGCGCAGCGCGCACCAAGGAAGCGGTTGAACTGCTTTATGCGCGGCAGGCTGTGGTGGTGTCTTGCGCCGCGAACGATTTGCAGGCGATCGACATCGTCACGATCGATTACAAGGACATTGAATCATTGCGCGCAGAATCCAAGTTCGGTGCGCAGCTCGGATACAGCGGAAAACAGATCATCCATCCCGCGCAGGTCGAGCCGGTGCAGACAGCGTTCACGCCCAGCGCTGAAGCCATAGCCTACGCCGCCCGTATTGTCGAAACATTTGAAGCGAGCCAGAAGGCAGGCAGGGGGGCGTATTCCCTGGATGGCAAAATGATCGACATGCCGCTGTTGAAGAATGCCCAGAAGGTATTGGAAAGAGCAAGAGCCGCCGGGAAGTAATCGTGGAGATGGGCGCAGATCCTTATGGATAATCGTATTTTTTACATCATCACGACCTACTCAGCCACTGTCCTGATCTCCCTGCTTACGTGGAATCTGCTTGAGAAACATATGCTTGGTTTGAAGAAATATTTTGAGTACAAAAATCCACC
>CAYLOW010000407.1:0-3453 GCA_964385315.1 uncultured Anaerolinea sp. | reverse complement strand
TGGAAAAATTTGGGAAAGATTTGACGCCACACAGAGTCAAATACAGAACTTTGAAGAGGTAAATTCCCGTAGGGGCGACTCGGTGAGTGAGTCGCCCTTTTTTTTATTTGCGAGATTGAAGTTGGGTTTCGAATAGTGTACACTACCAATTAAATCCCATGTTCAAATTTACAATCATTGCCGTCATTTTATTCATTACAACAGCTATCAACATCATAGCCACGGTAATTAGCTGGCACAGGGTGAAATCAAGGTTCGGCTTTTATTTTGCCATGGGGATGACAGGGATCACTTTTTGGACTCTGATGTCAGGTCTGGACTATGCTGCAACTTCAATACCATTGAAGGTCTTTTTTACGAAATGGGAATACGTCTGTTACCACATAGCGCTCATCTACTTCCTGATGTTCGTCCTGTCCTATGCTGGTTATGGGAGTTTGCTGGAGAATAAGTTTATCCGTGCGTTCTTGTGGATTGTCCCTGTTTCGAACATCCTCCTCGCGTGGACCAATGAATGGCATCAATGGTTGTGGAGCGGTTTTGTACGAAGTCAATTTGGGGATAATACGGTCATCTTTGAGCATGGACCGGCATTCTTATGGGTGGCTGGTACTGGATATTTACTAATAGCAAGCATCGTCCTGACCGCCTGGCTGGCGTCTCGTCGTGGGTCTGAGTATGCGCGCCGTCAGGGTCGCCTGTTGTTCTATGGCAGCCTGTTGCCCCTGCTTGGAAATCTGATCTATCAATTTCAACCACTTGAATTCGATGGGGTGGATTGGTCCAGCATCCTGCTCTCCATCTCAAGCCTCTTATTCCTGTGGGCTTTATACGGCACACACCTGTTGGATCTCATTCCGATTGCCCGTGAGAAATTGATCGAAAGCCTGGGGGATGGCATGATCGTGCTTGATATGCAGGGACGCATCGTTGATATTAATCAACCTGCCTCTCGTATGATCGGTTCCGCATCTGAAAAATTATTGGGCAGAAATGTGAGTGAGGTCTTACCGTCCGCCCAACACTTTGAAGAACAATCCATTGGGCAGGAAATAAGAACCGAACTGGAAATTGGAGATGCTGAAAAGCGTTACTTCGATGTGCTTGTCTCTCCATTGTTTGAAGGCAAAACAGCAATGATTGGCCACTTCATCATTCTTCGTGATGTTACTGTTCGCAAGCAAAATGAACTGCGCCTGCTTCAGCTTAATCAGGCAGTGGAACAAAGTCCGATGTCAGTTGTCATCACGGATCTGGATGGAAATATTACTTATGTTAATTCACGCTTCACAGCCCTGACCGGCTATACCTTTGACGATGCTTTAGGTAAAAAACCAAAAATCTTGCAATCCGGTCAAACGCCCATTGAAGTGTATCGCAGCCTTTGGCAGGCAATCAAAGCTGGAAAGGTCTGGAAGGGTGAGCTCCGAAATAAAAAGAAGAATGGGGAGTTATATTGGGAAGATGCCACGATAGCCCCGGTTTTGGATTACAACGGGCGGATACTCAACTTCATTGCAGTCAAGGAGGATATTACCGAACGCAAACATGCCCAGGACGAATTACAAAAGCTCGCCATAACGGATTCTCTAACGGGCTTGTTCAATCGTCGTCACTTTTTTGAGATCGCTGAAAAGGAATTTGCCAAATCAGTTCGCTATCGAAGACCCCTGTCTGTGATCCTTTTTGATATCGACTTGTTCAAGGATATCAATGACACCTACGGACATATTATCGGAGACCAGACACTGATCCAAATTGGAAAAATGCTCCTCGAAATGGGGCGACAGACCGATATTGCAGCTCGTTATGGCGGAGAAGAATTTATTATTCTCCTGACAGAAACAGATTGTGCGGACACAAAGATTGTTGCGGAGCGATTAAGAAAATTGATGGAAGATTTCCCCATTCAGAGCGATAAAAAAGGTGACATTCATTTCTCTGCCAGTTTTGGTGTCTCTGGAATGGACGAGAATGCGCCCTCCGAAACCCTTGATCGTTTGATCTCACAAGCTGATCAGGCACTGTATGAAGCCAAACGAACGGGTAGAAATCGGGTGATCTGTTATTGCTGATTGAAATATTTTGTTCTCAGTATCAATCATTGGCAACTGGTCCGATTACGAAGCCGCGATGATGGAAAAATTTGGGAAAGATTTGACGCCACACAGAGTCAAATACAGAACTTTGAAACGGTACCCCCCGTAGGGGCGAGGCTGCGCAGCGTCTCGTCCCTTTTTATTTAACGTGAGTAATGGACAAGCCAAAACCACCATCACGTCACCCTTCGGCTCCTTTATGGACGGAAAAGTTTCATTTCTGTAAATATCCCTTTCGGAGAATACTGGTATCATAAAAATCATTAAACATGATACCCCCCGGTTATAGGCGAAGAGTAGCGAATGAATCCAGATCAGAAGAAAACAGACACAGGGAATATACTTTCGGAGGAGTTTTACCAGACAATTTTTATGCAGGCAGGGGACGGCATTTTCCTGATCGATGAACAGGGGATCATGCTCGAAATGAATCCGCGTGGCTGCGAGATTTTGGGGTACACCCGTGACGAATTGCGTGGACAGCCTGTGATGAAGTTTCACCCCGTGGATGAAATCGACCATATTCAGAAGGAACTGGGGCTGCTTGCCACAGAAAAACTGGTCACTGTTGAAAGCGCCTATATCCGCAAGGACGGCTCGCGGGTGCCTGTTGAGATCACAGGAAAACTTTTATCCAATAACCAGATCATTGGTATGCTGAGGGATATTTCTGAACGCAAAAAAGCGGAAAGGGTGACACAGGAACTGCTCTCCACCGATCCCCTCACCGGGCTTTATAACCGTCGATACTTTTTTGGCATCGTTAATTCGATCATGGCTGAGTCCGCGCGTTATGGGCATCCCGCTGCCATCATGCTGCTGGACCTGGACCACTTCAAACACATCAACGACGACTACGGTCACATGATGGGTGACCAGGCGCTGCGGCATCTTGCCAGTGGAATCCGCTGCCTGACCCGGGCTGCGGATGTGATTGCGCGGTTTGGCGGCGATGAATTTGTACTCCTTCTGCCTCAAACAGATGAGGCACAGGCAGTCCACATGGCAAAACGCCTGCACGGGTATTTGTCTGAAAATCCAGTTCCAAACACAGACTCCGCCCTTTTCATTAAGCTTAGCGTCGGAGTTTCCAGTGTTCCTGCACAACACAAGGTGGTTTCGATCGAAACATTACTTGAACAAGCCGATCGTGCCCTTTATAAAGCCAAACAGTCGGGGCGCAACCAGACTTGCATATTTTCCAACTGACCAGACGATAACCACATGGACGAAGGCGCTCGGTTGTCAAAAATGTGCGTCGGCAACTGGTTAGATGCATATATGAAACTGGGATGCAAAAACCATTGCATCCCAGTTTTTATTGTGGAACAATTCATGCAGAAATTTCGTCATT
>CAYLOW010000406.1:0-3456 GCA_964385315.1 uncultured Anaerolinea sp. | reverse complement strand
AAGAAAGTATTTTGCCGATTCCTGGAAAATTATGATGTGTGGGTAAAATAATATGCTATTCCCCTTTCAATTCAGTTTTACCTCATAATTCTGGGCGGATGGATAAGTAGCCAGCACAGGAGTCTGGCTGAACGATGTGTAGGGCTTGTTTCCAGAACTTCGTAACGTGAAAAAAAACACGATCAGTTGTTGGCATAAAAATGTATTTTCTATAACCAGATCAGTTCGACTGAGTGGCAGATCTGCAAGAAGTTCTGAGATCAAGGCTGGAGTGGCTGGTTTTGTGCGGCGTTTGATGCGCTCTTGTAGCCAGAGATGGAATTTACTCATCAGGCTGCTCCCGGAAAATTATAAGGGTAAAATAGTATGATAATCTTCTTATATACTGAACGCGGTCACAAATTGCGGTTTTAACACGATCGATTCGGTGGGCTAAAGCCCTGCCTCAGTTTGTGGAAGCCCTTCGGGCTAGTCGGCTTTAGCCGACTTTTATGTATTGAGCAAGGGATTTATCCCGATGCGATACGAAGCCCGGCATACCGCTCAAACTAGGCGGATGAGGAAAGTAGCCAGCACACGTGAAATAATAATTGGAGAAAACCATGACGGCAGAATTAATACCTCTCGAAATTGATGAAACCCCCGATGCGATTCGGGCTACGTTAAAAGATACCCGCCCATCTGCCTTGAAAACCGCAGAAGTGATCCAAAAGCACTCGCCGCGAAGAATTTTTGTCATTGGAAACGGTACATCCCTCTATACAAGCATAGCAGCGGCTTATACGGCGCGTCAACTTGCAGGACCGAATGACCCATTGGTGCTTGCTTTTCCGTCGGGTGACTTCAGATATTTTATGCCCGCAATACGACCGGATGATGTCATTATTGGAATGTCTGCTTCCGGTGAATTCCGCGATGTGCTCTCCATCTTTGAAAGCCTGCGCGGACATTGTATGCTTGTCGGCATCACGCACGTTCCCGGGTCGTCCATAACCCGTCTGACCGATAACATCCTCTTCAGCAGCGGTGGTCTCAGTAAGGTTCCAGTGATGACGAAGACCTATGCCTCTACTCTAACCGCACTGCATTTGATCTTGTTGGAAACATTAAACGCGCCTGCCCTGTATTATGAGGATTTATGTGCGGCTGCCGATCGTTGCGCAGTTGCATTAACCGAAGCCAAACGTATTATTCCTGACCTTGTTCCAACTCTATCGAAATTTGACCATGCGTTTTATTTTGGGGCTGGCAATGCTTATGCTGCCTCCCTGGAAGGCGCATTGAAAATGAAAGAGATGGCTATTCTGCACGCAGAGGGCAGCGAGACATGGGAAATGGCATCTGGTCCTGCTACAGTTGTCTCGGAGAAAAGCGTGTGCGTTGCGCTCTATACGGGTGAAGGCAGTGATTCTTCAACGGCAGATACAGCCAAACACTCCCGTCAATGGGGGGCGCGTGTCTTGGAGGTAGGTCCCGCCGCGCCTTCAGGAGACTGGCATTTACCGGTGGAGGCTTCCGTCATTCCATCTTTTTCTTCGCTGGCTCTGATCCCGCCGCTTGCTTTGCTTGCTTATCGCACTGCGCGCGCTCGCGGGTATAACCCTGATAAACCCGCCTGGCGCGATCGATACCTCTCACAGGGCATGACCCATATTATCGGCAGCTGAGGAGAAGAAAATGAACTTCCTAACGCGTCTCAACGCCATTTCACATAACGTAAAACCCGACTAGGTTCCGTTATGCGAAATGGGACTTTGGGGTGCAGTGAATAATGAATCTGAAAAAAAATACTCAAAGTAGGCACTCAGGCAATTACAGAAGCAATTGAAGAACATGGAAATATACCTTTCAGACCATTGCATGAGACCGACAAATTAATTATGGATATGTTTGATATTCTGGTTGCCGGCGAAATTAATCCTGACCTGGTGCTTTCAGGCAATGTCATCCCTGAATTCGGGCAGGTTGAAAAACTTGTTAATGACGCAGTATTAACCATCGGCTCATCGTCTGCGATATTTGCTTGCGGTGCGGCGCGCCTGGGCTTGAAGGTTGCCTTTATTGGCGTCTGCGCAGAGGATGTCTTTGGGCGTTTTATGCTGGAGGAAATGCAAAAAAGAAACGTGGATATCAGCCATGTTATCCTTCATCCAGGAGGACAAACGGGTCTGGGTGTGATCCTTACTCAGGGTACAGATCGCGCAATTCTGACGCACCTTGGTTTGATCTCGGCTTTGCGGGCAACAGACATTGCCGATGGTTTGCTCAGCCAGGCTCGCCACCTGCATGTTGCATCTTATTTTCTGCAAACCAGCCTTCAGCCTGATTTACCCGCCCTGTTTAGACGTGCCCATTCACTTGGGCTGACAACCTCCCTGGATACCAACTATGACCCATCTGAAGAATGGGCAGGTTTTGATGAGTTGCTTTCTGTCACGAATGTATTCCTGCCAAATAAAACTGAAGCCTTGTCAATCACCAGGTCCCGGGATGTCGAATTTGCTTCGAGACAATTTGCAGAAAAATGCGACCTCGCCGTTGTCAAACTTGGCGCAGATGGCGCACTGGCTTGCAGCAGAACAGAAATTTTCCAGTCCACCTCCATTTCTGTAAATATTGTGGATACGATTGGCGCCGGTGACTCCTTTGACGCAGGGTTATTGTTTGGTTACCTCAATCATTGGGGCGTTGGTAAATCCTTGCGGTTGGCTTGTGTTTGCGGAGCCATGTCTACGCAAAAGGCGGGCGGTACAGAAGGACAGCCCACCTTATCAGAGGCTATGCAATATGTTCCTTGACGAGGTTATCCAGGCACAAAAGCGCGGGAAAGCCAAAGGAATTACTTCGATCTGTTCGGCTGTGCTGGCTACTTGCTTCATCCGTCTGATTTTTTGGGATTTTACGCAAAAATTTCGAACAGGAGATTTCTCTTGACTGTCCAAGGTAAGCTCAGTTTGTTTTTCAAAATAACAGGATTGGTTAGCTGTGGTTGTTTGATTTGTCGATTCAACACGATCAGTTGTTTGCGTAACAATGCATTTTCTACAACCAGATCGGTATGACTGCAAGTTAGATCTGAAAGTATGACGATGATTAAGACTGGAGTAACAGGTTTTGTCCAGTGTTTGATATGCTCTTGTAGCCGGCGAAGGATTTTGCCCATCTTGCTGCTCCCAAGAAATTATGATGAGGGTAAAATTACATCATACTCCGTTTTCACCTCACAATTCCGGGCGGATGAGCAAGTAGCCAGTACAGGTAGAATCTTTATGCAAGCTTTCCTGCCAAAATATACTCCTCAAACTATCAAGCGGATATTCCGTTTTGGAAAACCATATAACACATGCAACTTTCAAGCCAAGATACTTCCGCAAAAAAACACAGAGCAACCACACTTGCGCTATTAACCACCGGTGCGATTGACCCCAACAATCGCGCCATCTGGGCTGGAGTAAA
>CAYLOW010000405.1:0-3490 GCA_964385315.1 uncultured Anaerolinea sp. | reverse complement strand
GGGACTTTTCTCCCAAAAGAAATTAGCCGCAAGAAATATTGGGTTATACTGCCCTGGATTGTCTCTCTGCTATCTCGCCTTGTTGTTTTTTCTTTTGTTAGAAACCAAGAAATAGCAATGAACGGGTGGTTTTGGGGGCTTTGGAGTGTCGGGGCACTTTTTGAATCAAGCTTGATACTTGCATTTCTCAAGGAAAAAAGACGCTCGCAGGAACACGGCAATGATGGCTCCGCAGTGGGAGATATAAGGAGTTCGCATGCAGTAACGGATACCGTTTCTCGATCAGTGTCTCAATTAAAACTCTATTATGAGGCGATAACAAAGGCGACAACGAATAGTGAGCTAGGAGATGCAGTAGAGGCCGAACGGTGGTTTAATGAAGCAGATAAGGCATTAGATCTGTATCGGCAAGGTAACCCTTTTGCATGTTATTGTGAGATAAGAGATAAAGCGATTTTTAGCAGGGATAGGAAGATGTTTGCGATTGCGGAACACCTTTTCTCTGGGGCAGAAAGAATTATTCAGTCGGCGATGCCAAAGAGGGCAGGAGATGGCTCGCATTGCAGCATGGGCGCAGCAGCTTGCCTATTTGAATTGTGGCTTGCGAAGAGCGGGCTATATCAAGAGCTTGAAGATGGTTTTGGCATGCGAGAGTGCTGTAATAAAATAATTGAAACAGCTGATGCCTTAACGTTTGCAGTGCTGGAATGCTTTTATGAAAAAATGGGGAAAACAAAAAATGCTGTTCGGGAAGAAGTAGCTCTTGCCTATAAAGGGTTGGCCGTCGCAAGTTCTTTGGACGGCGATTTGAAGACTGCTCTTTCATGGGCTCAGAAGGCTTATGATACATGTTCTGATGATCACAGAATAAGCAGAACACTTCAGCTACTTCAAGAAGAGGTTGAGAGGCAAGAGCGTGAAAAACAGAAGGAGTCTAATGATATCATTGAGATTCCCCCATCCAATTTTCCTGAAGCGGCTGGTGGAGACATGCGCGTTTTTGTTTCCTCCACGTTTCGCGGACTGGTAGAAGAGCGCAATGAGCTTGCCCTGAAAACATTTCCGCGATTAAGGGAAATGTGCGAGAAGCGTTCATTGATATGGACTGCTGTAGACCTTCGTTGGGGTATAACCGACGATGATATGAATCAAGGAGAAGTTGTTCCCATCTGTTTGGATCAAATTGAGAGATGTCCGTATTTTATTGGCATCGTGGGAGAAAGGTATGGCACTCCTTTGGAGGCGCTTCCCGTATCGAATTTGAGCAGACCGGAACACAGATGGGTTGATGAGCACCCAGCATATTCGATCACTGCCATCGAAATGATCCACGCGGCTTTGTCACGCCCTCCACGCGCTCAAGCAGCATTTTTCTACATTAAAAGTGGAGAGATGCCTGTTGAGCAGAAGACCGATCACAGTGGACATGAAAATGTTCTCGCTGATCCTGTAGATTTAGAGACGCTGAAGAACGCAATTATACGATCCGGTCATTCAGTTCGTTTCTACAGAACACCAGATGATTTGGCGGAGTTGGTTTGGGATGATCTTTCCGCGGTCGTCGAAACATTGGCTCCTGATGTTTCGGATGAATTTGGGGGTGTATCAAGGATGAGCCGCCAGTCACGGTGGCTGGTAGGTAAAGCGAACGAGTTAAACACCTCTGGACTGCTTTTGGAGCGATCCTCAGTAAGTTCACCCATTCGGGAGATGCTATTGGGCTCTTCCGGAGGAGTAATTCTTGTATCAGGGGCTGTGGCTTCCGGAAAGACCCAGGTTCTCCTTGAAACTGCGCTATGGGCACAAGAAACTCTAAGCGATGCTGTCGTCGTGCCATTTTTCCCTTCCTCTGGTGCTTTTGGTAGAGATCCGGAAGTTGCGAGCATTCTCTTGGCCGAGGGTGCAGCGCAATATGGGATCAATGAAAAGGTGCCTGTATCAATGGTTGCGCAAATAGACTTTTCAAAGTGGCTGTCAATATTCTCTAAGAAAGGGAAAACGGTTATTGTGGTCGATTGTGCCGGCGATGCTGATTCTGTGCTTTCGTGGATTCCTGAAGGAGTTCCTCCGAATGTGCTTATTGTTCTCTCCGCATTAGAAACAGAAGGGAAAGAATATACTGCGGCAGTCAGGATAGATTTAGCGCCTCTGTCTGAAGAGGAACGAAGGATCTATTCAGTGGAGTATCTGCGTACTCACGGAAAAAAACTCACAGAAGAACAACTGGCACACCTGGCCCGGACTCCAGCTTGTGGGTTGCCTGGTTATTTAAGAACACTCATTGATGAGCTTTGTATTTATGGGGAATACGAAAGATTTAATAATTATTTCAATGACTGCCTGAACTGCTCTGATTTGTCTCAACTCTATCATAAGGTGCTGGATCGGGTTCATCACTCGTTCCCTGCCTCTGAGGACGTGAAGGCAGTAGATTCTGCATTGCGCCTGGTGGAGGCTTCTGGTCAGGGGCTTGCAGAAACAGAACTGCTTGATTTGCTGGGAGGGCGGGATCAGTTGTTTCCACAAGGGCGTTGGCAACCAATGGCTCTCAATATGCGTTCATTTATCGACGATTCGACTGGGTTATTGCGGATGCGTGATCAGTTTGCTTCTGAGATAGCCCGCTCGTTGTCTGCAAATGGAGCTCCTGCCATTCTTTACCCTTATAACATTTTGATTGGGTATTTCTCGGGGCGTCCTCCAAGCAAGAGACGTTCGGAAATGCTTTGCCATCTTTTGAGACAAACGGAAAGCTGGGAAACCTTGTATAACGTGCTCTCCGGCTGTCCGGATGGAGAACACGAGAGTCGAGGCGGAATAAAGGATGTGACCGTTTTTACAGATGCCTATCTTGCTGATTCGGCAGAGCTTGAGCGTTGCTGGCTTGCGATATCCAAAAATTTGGGGAAGACACCCCGTGATGGCTACCGATGGATCATGGTAGACCCTTCAAAACATGACCATAAGGCACTGCTGGCGGTGGCTCAAATGCTTCGTTGCTTTGGATTTCAACAGGAGGCGACTCGGTTGACTGCACAGATGCCTGTTGAATCTGAAGATCTGAATCCTTTTGAACAATTGCAGCTGGTGGATGATAAAGTAAAAGGGCTTTTGACTGCTGGGCGTGTACAAGAGGCTCTCGATGTTTGTAGCAAAGAGATTTCGGATGCCGAGTCGCGGGGATATTCGCGCGGAGTAGCTGATTATCTTTTGTTAAGAGCCACGACCTTTATGCAGGTTCAACGTGCGCAAGAGGCTATGGCAGACTTAAAGAAGTATGAGGCGATAAAGTCAAAGGAAGAGGATGGGCTGGGACTCATGACGGCTTACTTCAATTTGGCTCATTGCTGCAATATGTTATTTAGGAACGATGAAGCCATTAGGTATCTTGATGAATATGAGGCGATAGGAAAGAAGACAAAGAATGCGGAACTGGATTTAGAGGCTAAATATATTCGGGCGATATCTCTGCATGGCAAACAGGATTACG
>CAYLOW010000404.1:0-3497 GCA_964385315.1 uncultured Anaerolinea sp. | reverse complement strand
AGGTATCATCTCAAAAAGTCGGGGTAAAAGAGAGAAGGACAGAGGCTGTGCAATACGACCAAAGCCAGATAAACTGAAGCAATGAAGATTCAAGACCTGGACCTGAGCGGGATCGAAGATGAAAAAGCGCGAGCCGTAATCGGGCAGCTATTGAATTTGATCGAGGAATTGTCATCGGAGTTACGCGAAGCGCGGGCCGAGAACCAACGACTGCGCGATGAGAATAACCGATTGAAGGGGGAACAGGGAAAACCGAAGGTAAAAGGCAACACCCCGAAGCCACCGACAGCGGATCATTCGTCTGAGAAAGAACGGCAGACAACGCGGCCACGCCATAAAAAAAGCAAAAAGGCTGAAATTCGGATCGATCGCGAGGAAACGTTGGAAATTGATCCGGGGAGCATGGCGGAGGATGCGCAATTCAAAGGGTATGCGGATGTCGTAGTGCAGGATATCCGGCTGGAGACGGACAACGTGTTGTTCCACAAGGCGAAGTATTATTCAGCCAAAACGCGCCAGAGCTACCAAGCAGAACTACCGAGTGGGTACCACGGGCAGTATGGACCGGGGCTTCGGTCCTTGTGCTTGACGTTGTACTACGGGATGCAGGCGAGTGAACCGAAGATCCTGGAATTCTTCGGATATGTGGGGATCCAGATCTCAGCAGGCGAAGTGTCCAATTGGCTCAGTCAGGAGCAGGCGCGTTTTCATACCGAGAAAGACGCGGTGTGTGAAGCCGGTTTGGCCAGCAGCCCCTACCAGCAGACGGATGATACCCTGACGCGGGTGGATGGGCAGAACCAACATTGCCATGTGATTTGTAACCCGGTTTATACGGCCTATCATACCCGCCCGAGCAAAGACCGCTTGACCGTGCTGGATGTGCTGCGCAATGGACGGCAGCGCATGTTCCGGATCAATGACGAAGCATTGGGCTACCTGAAGCACCAACTGCACTGGTCGAAGACGGCCTGGTGCCGCTTGCAAGGCTGGATGGCCGAAGAAAGCCTGGATGAGGTCAGGTTTCTGAAACGACTGGAGATGGAACTGCCCGGATTGGGCCAACAGCATCGCAAATTGCTGCTGGATGCCGCCGCCATCGCCGCTTATCACGCCGAAACCGGCTGTCCGGTGGTGCGGGTGCTGATTTGTGACGATGCGCCCCAGTTCAACTGGCTAACCCAGCAGATGATGCAGTGTTGGGTGCATGAAGGTCGCCACTACAAAAAATTATCTCCGGTGATCGCCTTGCACCGCGAACTGTTGGATGACTTTCTAAAACGATTCTGGGCCTACTACCATCAGTTGTTAGCGTATCAAAAGTCGCCCAGCCCGGAAGAACAGGCCCGTTTGCTGGCTGAATTTGACCTGCTATTTGACCCGCACACCAAGTATGACGCATTGGATCAGCGCATCGCCAAAACCAGGCTTAAAAAAGACACGCTGCTGTTGGTGCTACAGCATCCTGAACTGCCCTTACACAACAATGCCGCTGAATTGGCGGTTCGCCAGCGGGTGCGCAAGCGCGATGTCAGCTTTGGACCGCGAACGCAAGCCGGGGTACGGGCCTGGGATACCTTTGCGACCCTCGCGGCTACCACCCAGAAGTTGGGTGTCAGCTTTTACCGCTACATCCAAGACCGGATTTCTGCAACTAACCAGATCCCGCATCTGGCTGATTTGGTTACCAAAGCTGCCAAAGACCTCAATTTGGGCTGGTCGTTTTCGCCTGTCTGAGGTTACCGCTACTTATTGAGATGATACGGGAAATATTTTTTTAAATTTTTAATCTGCAACAACGGCAAAGACATGGGATTATCCTTTCCCACTATAAAGATGGCAGCTGACGCGATGAACATCAGAAATCATCGTATCGGGGGGCTCGATGCTATCACACACCCCTTTGATCGCCTGCATGCAGCGTGGGTGATAGGTGCACCCCTTGGGAATACTGTAGGCATCGGGCACACTGCCCTCGATAAATGCGAGTTTTTTGCCTTTCTGGTCGGTGACCTGGGGTATAGAGCGGAATAGATCCCTGGCATAGGGGTGCTGTGGATTGAGCAACAGTTCCTGGGTGGGAGCAAGTTCCACGATCTTGCCCATGTACATCACCCCAACATGGTCGGTTGTTTCTGCGATGATGCCAAAATTGTGATTAATCATCAGCATCGACATCCCAAATTCTTCCTGCAGGTCAAGCAGCAAGTTGAGAATTTGGGCCTGGACTGTGACATCCAACGAAGTGGTGGGCTCGTCCGCAATTAACAGCCTGGGATTTCCGGCCAAAGCCATGGCGATCATGGCCCTCTGGCGCATCCCGCCGCTGAGCTGGTAGGGATATTCGTCCACCCGCTGTTCGGGTTTGGCGATCTTCACTTTCTTCAGCAGGAGAATAGCATTCTCTTTCTGGTCTTGTTTGGGAATCTGAGTGTGCAGATTGATGGCTTCAATGATCTGGCTGCCAATGGTGTAGACCGGGCAAAAAGAGGTCATGGGTTCCTGAAAGATCATCGCCATTTCCTTGCCATGGAGCAGCTGCAGCCGTTTGTCTTTTTCGCCCAGTTGGGCGATATCAAATACGCCGTGATGACTGTCGAACTGGATCGAACCGGTTTCGATCCAGCCGTTTGTGGGTAAGATCCGCATGATGGCATTGGCGGTTACGCTTTTGCCGCATCCGCTCTCCCCAACCAAACCCATGGTCTGGCCAGCGGGAATATCAAAACTGACCCCATTGACGGCGCTGATAATGCCTTCATCGGTCCTGAATCGCACGGCAAGGTCTCTGACTTCTACTAAATTCTTCAAAATATCCTTCCTTCTTGACTCTTTCAGAAGACTTCAGGACTGCATTCGGTTAATCAACAGGCAAAAATAAACGTACCCGAGAAGCAGGTTCGTTTCCAATTTGGCTTTATGCCAGGTGCGTCAGGCCTTCTTTTCTCTTGGGAGAAAAGGGGAAAGCTGCTGATAAAAATGCTTGGGTGCAAATGGGGTCTTATCGACCCAAGGTAAACCCTCCGACTCTGTCAGTCGGCTGTTTTTGACAGCATAAAAGAACCGCTGCATCCGGCAGTGTAAAATTGTATTCATCTCTGAAAAACTATTGGTAAGGGTATTTGTAAGTTCAAGGGATGATTGGTCTGAAGCCTCTGGCCATTCTGCCAGCTTACTTACCCGGCTACATGATCGATCATGTAAATATACTAGCATTTTCCTAGACGTGAGTCAAGTTATTTAATGGAGAAAGTACATAATTCATACTTTGCTGTGATGAAGATCATTTATTGGAAGCGCCTATCCAGCGGATCGATCCGCGTGATGACTCGATTGGCCGGATATGCTATATTTATATTGCAGATCGATTTAGCCACATCCTCTGTCCATCCAATTTCCCCTCAACGTTGAGTGAGGAGCCAAAATGGTCAACACGTTCAATTGTCCAAGGTGCAATGCTCCACTGGATTTATCCGGTAGTAAAAATGTCATCCAAT
>CAYLOW010000403.1:0-3516 GCA_964385315.1 uncultured Anaerolinea sp. | reverse complement strand
TCATGGAAAAGAAGGGCAAGGATCTGCGCAAGAAGAAGATCGTTGTTTCCTGGGCTTATGCCGCTTCCTATCTTAAGCCGATTTCCGTTCCCCAGTCACTCATCCTTCAAATGCCGCGCTTTGGCATGGATGTGACCCTGGCCTACCCGCCCGAATTCCCGCTGATGCCGGAAATCGTTGCGCAGGCACAGGAACAGGCCAAGCTCGCGGGCACAAAATTCGAGATCATCGATACCAAAGACGGAATGACTGAAGCCTGCAAGGATGCAGATGTGATCTACGCCAAATCATGGGGCCCGCTTTTGACCACGACTGACAAGGTTGAAGGCAAGAAGCTTCAGGATATGTATAAGAATTGGTTGATGGATGACGCCAAATTAAAGGTAGCGAAACCCGGAGCGATCTATATGCATCCATTGCCGGCTGACCGCGACGTGGAAGTTACCAGCAGTGTGTTGGACGGTCCGCAGTCCGTGGTGTTTGATGAAGCTGAGAATCGTCTGCACGCGCAAAAAGCGGTAATGGCTTTAACAATGGCATAGTTGGTCAGGAGTCGAACCATTCATGGCCGGACCACCGGCGGAGGAATCACCAGAAAACCATCCGGCCATGAGACTTCCGGCTGATAGATTATTTACAAGGAGACGATATGACAAATAAGCTTGCTGTAATTGCCATCGGCGGTAACTCGCTCATCAAAGACGATAAAAAAGTCACTGTTGAAAGCCAGTATGAAGCCGCCAAAGAGACCTGCATGCATATTGCCGATATGATCGAACAGGGCTGGGATGTCGCAATTGGTCACGGAAATGGACCCCAGGTCGGCTATATTTTGCGCCGTTCTGAAATTGCCGCCAAGACCGCCGGCATGCATGAAGTTCCGTTGGATGTGTGCGGCGCAGATACACAGGGCGCGATCGGCTATGCCCTTCAACAAAACCTGCAAAATATTCTGTACCAGCGCGGGATCAAGAAGAAAGTGGTTACCATCATCACCCAGGTGCTGGTTGATAGGGATGATCCCGCCTTTGCCAAACCTACGAAGCCCATCGGCAGTTTTATGGACCAGGCTGAATCTGAACGACGCCAGCGCGAACAAGGCTGGACGGTTGTGGAAGATGCCGGGCGCGGTTTCCGTCGTGTGGTCGCCTCACCATTGCCAAAGGAAATCGTCGAGCTGGAAACTGTTCAGACCCTGCTTGAGAAAGGTATTATCACCATTACAGTCGGCGGGGGCGGCATTCCAGTTATTGATCCCGGTGACGGCAACTACGAAGGTATCGCCGCGGTGATCGATAAGGATTTTGCTTCCTCCCTGCTGGCCCGTGAGATCAAAGCTGATATGTTCGTGATCTCGACCGCGGTCGAAAAAGTGGCGATCTATTTTGGCAAACCGGAACAAAAATGGCTCGATAAAATGACCGTCGCGGAAGCCAAAGCTTATTTGGCCGAAGGCATTCATTTTGCCAAAGGCTCCATGGCTCCGAAGATCCAGGCTGCAATTGCGTATCTTGAGAATGGCGGCAAGGAAGCCCTGATCACCAATCCTGAAAATATTGGCCGCGCACTTAAAGGCGAAACAGGCACACGAATCGTTCCCTAATTAATTTGGGGCACGGCGCCGCCGTGCCCCAAAAACAAACATGAAGCGCCTGTATCCAACACTCACCCTGCTTATCGCGGCCATCCTTGCTTATGGATTGCTAATTCCGCAGCTGGGATTTTACTGGGACGATCTGCCAATGTCGTGGATCCGTTACCAATTGGGCGCGGATGCGATGGCGCGGTACTTTTCCACAAATCGTCCGGTTTGGGCGCTGCTTTATCAAGTCACAACCCGCCTCCTTCCGCACGAGCCGATTTATTGGCAGGTCTTTGCCCTGTTTTTGCGCTGGCTTGGCGCTGTTACTCTTTGGGCGATCGCCCGAAAATTGTTCCCGCAGCGGGAACAATTTGCACTCATATTGAGCTCCATATTTTTGTTTTATCCCGGATTTAACCAGCAGTGGGGAAGTTATTTATACAGTCATTTTTTCATCGTACTTTTCTTCTTCCTGTTTTCATTCCTTCTCATGCTGCGCGGCAGAACAATCCCTGCGCTGATATTTTCCGCGCTTAATCTATGGATGATGGAATATTTCTTTGTCCTCGAACTGATCCGCCCCTTTGTGATCTGGACTTCGCTTGAGGCGGAATCTCTGCCATTACAAGCGCGCTTAAAGCGTACCATCGATCAGTGGATTCCCTACCTGGCAGTTTTTGCCCTGGCAGTACTTTCACGACTCTTAATTTTCAATAATCAAATTTATGGTTTCAGCATCAAAGATGAACTGATCAAAGCGCCGCTCGACACCGTGGTACTTCTCCTGCGAAACATCTTGTCCAGCCTGTGGACGGTGAGCGGCGCGGCGTGGGCGCTCGTGTTCCAGTTTCCGAGTGTACCTTTGGATGGTCCCCGCATTACCTTGATCTATTCAGTTGTCGTGATCGCTGTTGCCGCGTTGATGCTGATCGGGTGGCGGGGGCAGCCCCGGCCCAGGGAATCTTCAACAGGGTTTGCCCGATGGATCATTGCCCTCGGTGTGATCATGTTACTTCTCGGCGGGCCCGCGTTCTGGCTGGCTAATGTTCCCGTCTCGCTTGGCTTTCCTGCCAATCGTGCCACATTATCTTTCATGCTTGGTGTGAGCTTTTTATTAGCCGGTTTTCTGGAGTTAATTCCGGCAAACATAAAATATCCACTTGCAACCGCCTTGATCGCCCTCGCAGCGGGACGCCAATTCCTATGGGCCAATGAATTTCGCCGCGATTGGACCCAGCATAAAAATCTTTTCTGGCAGATGACCTGGCGCGCGCCGGGCCTTGAAAAAAATACAATGGTTTTGCTCAATGAAGAGCTGGAATATTATGCAGATAATTCCCTGGGCGCTGCATTGAATTGGGTGTACGCGCCGGATAATCATACGGATATTGTTGACTATGTATTGTTTTACCCAACGAACCGCACGGACCTGTCTTTGAGTTTGAATGCGGCCGTAAACTATGATTACCTCGCCGGCAGATTTACAGGGAACACGTCACAGACTGTTGTTTTTTATTATTCACCACCGCGTTGTTTGCGTTTGCTGGACCCTGAAATTGACAGCGAGAACCGTCTCATTCCCGATGATTCTCTTTTACGGGATGCCTCGTTCTTATCCTCCACAACGCCCATCTTAAGCGAATCAATAGCCCGGATGCCGCGGGCGTACTCCCCCGAACCCGCTCATGGTTGGTGCTATTATTTTGAGAAAGCCGACCTTGCGCGACAAATGGGTGATTGGGAAAAAGTAGCTTATTTGGGCGATGCAGGTTTTGCCTTGGATGATTATCCCAATGACCCGGTCGAGAGGTTCGTTTTTATTGAAGGATACGCTCATACAGCAGAATGGAAAAAAGCGGTAGAATTGTCTATGGCTTCGCAAAAGGTTTCAAAAAATTACGTTTCCCCGCTCCTTTGTAAATTATGGGATCGGA
>CAYLOW010000402.1:0-3518 GCA_964385315.1 uncultured Anaerolinea sp. | reverse complement strand
CCATTGAAATCTCCTTTGAGCACCGGCAAAATTGTACACCAGACTTTGGAAATATCTAAATATTACCCACATGCCCGGCTTACAAAAGCTGCTTATATCGGTTGAATTTGGTTGTCGATCCTGATAAATATAAATTGAAAAAGAAAATATCAGGGGGATCGTTGTGTTCAGGTTGACCTGCAAAAATGCAAAGTCTTTCAAATGAACGGCTTTGCATGGCAAACATAATTGGAATTATAATGAATCAATGTCAATGACCCTGGTTGTATCCGTTTTTTCGGGCCTGCTCGCGGGCTGGCTTGTGAACTATCTGGCCGATGTACTGCCTGCCACACGGCGTTTTAGCCAACCTGTCTGCCCCCAATGCGGCTCCCCCTTTGGGTGGCAGGATTACCTTCTGCTGCGAGCCTGTAAAAATGGACACCCGCGGAAAATGCGTCTTTGGATCGTGCAAATCATTCTTCTTGCCGCAAGCATTTACACCTGGATCCAGCCGCCGTCAAAACTTGGATATTTTCCCGGGCTGATCTTAAGCATTTACTTTGGTGTTGTCTTTGTGATCGACCTGGAACACCGCCTGATCCTGCATCCGACCAGCATCTTTGGCGCAGTCCTTGGCCTGATCGTTGGGGCCATGGCTCATGGGATGGTCCCCACGCTATTGGGCGGGCTCGGCGGATTACTGATCATGTTGACATTTTATGGATTTGGCGTACTGTTTTCACGCGTCCGGGCCAGACGTCTAAAGACTTTGGGACAGGATGCTGATGATGAAGAAGCGCTGGGTTCAGGAGATGTCATCCTTGTAACCATCCTGGGATTTATTGTCGGCTGGCCCCTGATCTGGCTTTGCCTCTTATACGGCATTCTGCTCGGAGGGTTCGCCAGCATCTTTATTGTCCTTTGGCTCTTCCTCAGTGGCAGATATAAAACCAGCATATTAATGACCTTCATTCCCTATGGACCCTACTTTATCATCACCGCCACCCTGATCGTATTTTTTCCAAAGTTCCTGGCGATGATCGTACCCGATTAAACAGTGTTAAAAACGCGGCATCCATTTTATCAATAATGAATCAAGTTTCCCCCAGGCTCCCAAAAAAGATCCACTCACTGAGCGCACAGGCGATCGTTGAGTTTATGCTCGTATTACCCGTCCTGCTGATGCTGCTATACGGCATTATCGAAGTGGGCCGGTTGATATTTATCTTTTCCTCTGTTGCGAATGCCTCCCGCCAGGCTGCACGCTACGGGTCTGCCTCGGGCGAAATCGACAACGTTTCCTTTTACGAGGACTGTGACGGTATTCGCGCAGTTGCCAATCAATCGGCATTCATCATTAAATTTGACAAGATCAACATCACCTATGACCGCGGTATTAACGCGGACGGCACCTCGATCCCCATTACAGGTGTGGACCCGAACCCCTCAAAAGATTCATGCCCGATCAAAGTCCCGGTCCGCAACGGTGACCGGATCATTGTGCAGGTTTCAACCACTTACGAGCCTATCCTTACTGTCCTGCCGATCGACCCAATGGAGGTCGTATCTGCCAGTGCACGCTCCTTCCTGATTTCCATTCCCATTGTCGGGAATGCCATGCCCACCGGGTTTGCAGCTGAGACCAGCACCCCATCCCCGGTGCCGACTGTGATCACAGCCACCCGCCCGCCCACCATCACGCCGACTTCCACAGCCACATTCATTCCCACTTCGGGCAGTATTAAATTTGTCACCCCTGTAACCACCCAGCCGCCTGCGCCAACTTCCACGGAAACCAGCACACCGCTGCCGACCTTTACACCAACCGTTACGGCCACCGCGATCAGTTGTACCGGGTTAACCGGTATTTCGCACGGCCCGCTGGAATTTAAGAAGAATGTAATGCAAATGAAAATCAACAATCGGACCGGCCACACACTGACAGCGGCACAAATCTATCTGGAATGGAATCATGATTCGGGCCATAATGCCGGCACAGACCGCAGTTTACGACTTAGACAGATCATGTTTGACAGGCAGGTATGGGACGGGGATCTGTTGGTACCATCTGCATATATTCCCGCCTATTACCCGAGGATCCCGACCGGAGAATCGATCATCCAGTTCATATTCCACCAAAGTTATGACGCAGCCGACGGCACCGAGCGGATCATCATCAATATATCCAATCCCGGCTGTATTAACTATCCTGTCGATTCCAGCCATTAATTAAGTCAAGCTGCAGAGCTGAAGGCTTCAACAATATAACCTGTCAGGCCCTAAGAAGGATCAAAATTTAGATGCCCGTGATAAAAAGAAAACAATTCCCTGAAAAACAGGAACGCGGCCAAAGCATGGTTGAGCTGGCAATCACGCTGCCCATCCTTGTCCTGTTATTGCTGGGCACCCTCGATTTTGGAATGGCGATCTTCTCCTACTCGATGTTGAGAGATGCAGCACAGGAAGGTGCTTTTTATGGATCATTTAACCCGGATAACGTAAAGGAAATTGAAAACCGTGCCCGCAGCATATCGCCGCGCGCGGAAGATGTTGTATTTTCTTCTCCGGTACAATTAAGAGATACAGACGCGGTCAAAGTCAGCGTTAAGGAATTGGGAGGTGCCTGCCAGGGCAACACCAAAGGTTCAGCCAACAGCATACAGGTTAAAGTTTCCTATCGATACCGGATGCTGATGCCCTTCGTAGGAAAATTGATCGGGTCAAATACCATCCCATTGACCGGAACAGCCACGAATATTATTCTCCAACCCGCATGCCCATGAGTCCCTTCTCGCATTCCCCCAAGCACAAAAAAGCTGAACGCGGACAAGCGATCATCCTGGTCGTTTTTTCGATCATAGGCCTGATCGGCATGACCGCGCTGGCCATTGACGGCGGCAATGCCCTGATCGACCGCCGGAGAACAGAAACCGCCGCCTCTGCCGCCGCATTGACAGCCGCCCTAACCCGTATTAACGGCGGAGATTGGCGCAGCGCGGCACTTGCCACCGCCAAAGCCAACGGATACAACAACGACGGCATCTCCAGTATCATTGAAATGAACACCCCCCCGCTCAGTGGCCCATATGAAGGGGATTCTGAATATATTGAGGTGATCATCACCTCGCACCTGAGCACCTACTTTGGCGCTGTGATCGGCGTACCGCGGGTTACCAACGTTGCACGCGCAGTGACACAGACGAAACCCTCTGAATACGGGTCTTTGTTCGATGGATACGCCCTGGTAAGCCTTGTGCCTCACAGTGATTGCCCGGAAGACAAAAGAAAGTCCTTCTGGATCCATAGTGAAGCCAGCATCATCCTGACTGGCGGCGGAATTTTTGTCAACTCAGATAATACCGAGTGCGCCATCATGCAATATGGAAGCGGCAGCATACGCATTACGGATACAAGCCCGATCGTGGTGGTCGGCGGTGAGGACATTCAGAAACCCAAACTGATCACCCCCTACCCCATCCAAACCGGAGCGGTGCCGATGGCCTACCCGCCTGCCATTAAAATGCCTGATGTGGGCT
>CAYLOW010000401.1:0-3519 GCA_964385315.1 uncultured Anaerolinea sp. | reverse complement strand
ACAAAAAACGCGAAGCGTATACACGCCTCGCGTTTTCCAATTTCTATTTTCTACGCTCTACACTTCATACTCCCCCGGATCTTCCTCCACAAACTGCATGGGTTCTTCCTGGGGTCTCTTGTCGAGAAATTCAAGGGATTGAGTCACAATTTTTGTGAAATAGCGGGTCTCCCCCTTGTCTTCGTATTTATCGGTCTTCAAACGCCCTTCGAGGAAAATCAGGCTGCCCTTTTTCAAATATTCCTGGCAAACCTCGCCGAGCCGTCCCCATGCTTCAACATTGACCCATTCGGTGGATTCTTTCGTCTCTCCGGTCTTGTCCTTCCAGCGGCTGCTGACGGCAAGACTGAAATGGGTCACTTTTTTACCTGTAGGGATGAATTTGCTTTCCGGGTCTTTGCCCAAACGCCCGATCAACTGAACGCGGTTTAGTGCTGGCATGGGTCCCCTCCGTTATTCCTGGTGCTTTTAGATGCAGTGTTAAGTGTCATATTGGTCTCCTTTTTATCTAAAAGAATATTAAGTTGTGTCTTGCTCGATAACACGCCGCACCGAACAGGCTGGTACTGGCATGGCATCTTCGTCAGAGTTATACTTGTTCTGCCGGTACCTGCTTCTTGAGAACGGGCAAACCTGTCTTCATTTCAACAACATCGTAACCGTCAGGAACGACATCCATTGCGCCATCCTTGACCTCTTTGGAGAAGTAAAAGAGTTTGCGTTCCTTGCCAGTGGAAGTAACGCTGGTCTTGCCGTGCAGGAAGTAAGTGGTGCCTTTTGAGTTGGTAAATCCGTAAGCCATTATGAGTCTCCTTTATGTCTAATTGATGGCTAAAGTGTAGAACAAAATTTCTAGTCTGTCAAGGTAGAGAAATCATGAGAACAATAATTGGTCTAGACGAATTAGGGGTCGCCCGACTCCCCCTCCACGGGACAATTGGGCTGGTCCCAACCATGGGATACCTGCATGAAGGGCACCTTTCACTCGTCCGCCGCGCCAAGCAGGAATGTGACCATGTGGTGGTCAGCATCTTTATCAACCCGACTCAGTTCGGGCCAAATGAGGATCTGTCCAAGTATCCGCGCGACCTGGCCCGAGACCTGAGTTTGATCGAGCCCCTCGGTGTGGACCTGGTCTGGAATCCCACCCCTGAGATCATGTATCCGGCTGGTTACCAGACCTGGGTGGAGGTTGAAGGGTTGACCCGACCGCTTGAAGGCGCGATCAGGACAAGTCATTTCAAGGGTGTGACCACCATCGTAGCGAAATTATTTAACGCGGTCCAGCCGCACAGGGCGTATTTCGGTCAAAAGGATGCGCAGCAGGCGGCGGTTATCCGCCGGATGGTGCGTGACCTGAACTTCCCGATAGAGATCAGCGTGTGCCCAACCACCCGTGAAGCAGACGGACTGGCCATGTCGAGCCGCAACAAATATTTGGAAGGCCCGGACCGGGTGGCCGCGACAATTTTATTCCGAGCTTTAAGCGCCGCGAAGGCTGCCCACGAGGGTGGGGAACGAAATGCGGAAAAATTACGCGCATTGATGCAGGATGTCCTTGCCTCCGAACCGCACGCGCAGCCGCAGTATGTATCTTGTGCTGACTATGACACCCTTGAAGAGTTGGACACTGTCAGCGGGAAAGCCCTACTTTCAATGGCAGTGGTGATCGGCAAAACAAGGTTGATCGATAATTTTGTAGTGGAATAATACAGGCCATGGAACAGCAGCCTTCCCCCCTCCGCTACTGGCTTAAGCTATCCGTGATGACAGCGCTTTCATTGGCGCTTACTTTTTTCATCCTTGTCCTGTATGCCAGCAGTCGCTGGGCGCAAGCCCACCGACACCCGATACGAAGCGCCCCAACCGGCGCGTGGCTCAGGGAGAATGATATTCCCTACCGGGAAATTGAATTGTCCACCGAGGATGGGATCAACCTGGCAGCCTGGTACACCCCGCCACAGAATGGCGCTGTGATACTGGTCGCGCATGGATATAACGACAGCCGTCCAGAAAATATTTATGTACTGTTCGCACAGCATGGCTATGGAGTCCTGGCATGGGATTTCCGCGGGCACGGTCAAAGCGGCGGCGAGACCTGCTCATTGGGGTATTATGAACAACTGGATGCAGAAGCCGCACTGGCATATGCGCAAACCCAGCCTGACGCGAACCATATTGGCGCATGGGGCGGTTCCATGGGCGCCGCGACCCTGATCCTGACTGCGGCAAAACACCCGGAGATCGAAGCACTCATCAGCGACAGCGCCTTCCCTGCGCTGGAAGAAGTGATACGGCTGAACACCCCCATCAGAATCATGCACTCGTTTGTGCTGTTTTTTGCAGAAAAACAGGGGGGCGTTGACCTGGACCAGGTACGCCCCGTGGATGAGATTGCCAAAATCAGCCCGCGCGCAGTGTTCATCATAGACGGCTGGGAAGGTTCGGCAGCCGCCATGAATTCACCTCATCGGCTTTTTGACGCAGCCGGCGAGCCAAAGCAGTTATGGGTGGAAGACGGAGTCCCGCACCTGGGGACGTATGGCGCTGATCCGCTGGAATACGAAAAACGGGTCATCGGCTTTTTTGATGAAACCCTGAAATAACCTGTTATTTTTCCTCTTCATCCTTCTGCAAAATCATTACCCGATAGGATTCGGCAAAATCCAGTCCTTTTTCCCTACCTTCCTCTTTGGCCCATTCGGGCATCCATTTTTCCACTTCGTGTGTGTCTGACTGGCTGACGTGTTTCTTCAGGGCTTCAATCTTGATGCCTATGGTTTCGCTAATGTCCACCCAGGTATCAGATTTTTCGGCCCCGTGAATGTATAAGCGTTTCACGTTATGCGGTTCATAGCCCGCCTCGAGCAGGTCGGTAAAGATCAAACGGGTGCCGGCGGACGGGAAGACCGCGTACAAGGCAGCTTCCGCGGCGGCACGATGATCGGGGTGGTTGATATATTCATTGCCGTAGAACCAGCTTGAAGGGTCTCCGGAAACAACCACATCCGGTTTATAAGTACGGATGAGACGGGTCAGGTCTTTTCGCAGTTCGAGGCTGGCGGTAAGTTCCCCGTCTGGATACCGCAGGAAAACAGTTTCAGCGATTCCGATCAACGCGTTTGCGGCCTGCTGCTCCGCTTCGCGCAATTTCGCCAGAACAGGTTTATGCGCCGCGTCTTTCGCGACATCATTCGAGCCTGAGTCGCCGCTGGTAATAAGGACAGAGATGACCCTGCAGCCTGCCTTCACCCACTTCGCCAGCGTGCCCGCGACAGAAAAATCCTGATCATCAGGGTGGGCCACAATGGACATTGCAATTTTTGGGATATATTCTTTTTCGTTGGACATGCAACGATTTTACCCCAAAGCGAATATAGGCAAAAATAAATAGCTGAGTCCTACCCCATCAGGTTAACAGGATTTTCGCCATCATCACCCCATAAAATAGGATTGGATTCAATATAATTTGTTATGTTTTGCAGGGCCTTTTCATTCCGAATCACATGCTCATGGTAA
>CAYLOW010000400.1:0-3521 GCA_964385315.1 uncultured Anaerolinea sp. | reverse complement strand
TTCGGACCATCCCACCACGGTGTTGCTTCTCGTAATTGTTGCGCGGTCCATTCATCCGTCGGGTATTTTGATACTCCCGTATATACTATTCGTCGCGTTTTCAACTCCATCACCACAAATACATGCCATTACCGAAACAACCAGTCGGTTACTACCGTGAAGTCGCATGCCCAAATGCCACTCGCTTGATTCTTCAGGAAGGTCGCCCAAGTTTGGGTTGAAGAGCGCGATTTCCTATCTTTCGGCATGTATCTCTGGATACTCCGTTTACCCACTGCTATCCCCAACTTCAACAATTCACCGCGTATCCGTTCTGCTCCCCACAAGAGGTTTTTATTCGACATCTTTTGGATCAAAACAATCGTTTCTGATTCAATCTTTGGTCTGCCTTGGGACTTCCGCCGCCAATACATGCGAAACAGATTCTGATGCCAACGCAAAAGAGTGTCTGGCTGGACGATGTGAAGAGCTTGTTTCCAGAATTTTGTAAAGTGCGATAGAAATACCAGGCGAAATCGTTCAGGATTGGTTAACTGAGCTCGCTTGAGTTGCCGTTTTAGAATGATCAGTTGTTGGCGTAACAACGCATTTTCTATAACCAGATCGGTTCGGTTGCGTGTCAGAGCTAACAGGGTGCCAATGATTAAGACTGGAGATGCCGGTTGTCCAGAATTTGATGCACTCTTGTAACCAGTGAAGGATATTGCCAATCATGCTGCTCCCGAGAAGTTTTGAGGGTAAAACAGCATGATAATCTCTTTTATCGCTCAAATCCGGGCGGATGAGTAAGTAGCCAGCACAAGCCGATTTTGTCCAGAGTTTGACACGCTCTTGTAGCCAACGAAGGATTTTTTCCATCGTGCTTTATGTGATGAGAGTAAAATATATGTGACACTCCTTCTTTCATTCATTTCACCTCATAAATCAAGGTGGAAGTCCGAGTTTACCAGCACAGGCAGTAGGCGCTTATTGAAGGATTATTGATATTCCCGTTGATAAGATATCTGTTAAAGGAGAATCATGATGAAACGAAACCGGATATTTTTTGTTGCTCTTACCATGTTGCTTATTGCCAGCTTCGCCTGTAGTACGCTCACTAGAAGCAGCGTTGAAACCGACACTCCCATTCCCATTGAATCAGAATCTTCAGCACCCGAATACCTGCCTGACCAGGAACCAGGCTGGCGAATCTTCTCTAATGCTAACTTTGTTAACGGCTTGGCTATTTACAATGAAATTCTTTATGCCGCCACAGAGGGTGGAATCGTAGCATGGGACATCACAAACGATCAAGCAACAAAATATACGCCACTCGATGGTCTCGGACACCTCGGTGCTTACGATATTGTCGCTTGTCCTGTGCCAGAGCTTCGCATCATTGCAGCAACTGAAACGGGGCTAAGCCTCTTTGATCCCTCAACAAAATCATGGAGCACCACACCACTAACCCCGCAAGACAGCAACGTCGTATCTTCCAAAGTCGATAGGTTATTCTGTGACGAAGAGAATGGACGCTTACTGATTGGCTATTCCGGTATCGGCGTGCTTGAAATCGCCAGCGGATCATTTCAACGCTATATGGAGGAAGATGGACTCTCGTGGAACGGAATTGATGCCATGACCGTTATCGGAAAGGATATCTGGGCAGTGGGATACAAAGGTGCCTCTGTCATTAACGATCAAGGCATCAAGATATACAATGAAGCGTCCGGACTGTTAGATGAAGAAGTTGAGGCTGTCGCCAAAGGTCGAGATGGAACTGTATGGCTTGGCTCCGGTAGCGGGCTGATCCATTTCAAAGACGGAAAGTTCGAACTCTTCGACAATAACAACGTGAATGGTTTTCCGTCCGGTCGCATCAGAGGTCTATCGTTTGCGCCTGATGGAACTTTGTGGGTGGCAAATAGCAGTAATAATCTTTGTCAATTCGACCCTGCGAGCAGCAAGTGTGCTTATACCTACGAAGGTGAAACAGATCATAACTTCAAGGACCTCACAGTCGACAAATCTGGGAATGTCTACTTCGCAACGAACGGCGGCGGTATCTGGGGATACGATGGAAATCAATGGCGCAATCTTTACATTAAGGAGGATCAACTTTCCGGCAATTTTGTTGAAGATTTTGCCGAAGACCAAAATGAAAACCTATGGGTCGCCACTGATAATGGTGCTCAACGTTTTGACCCAAAAAATATTAGTACACAATGGGAAATATTCAAAGCTGGTGATGGGGGACCCGCATCCAACTGGTTTCAGGGTATCTATCCTGGACCATCCGGCACAGTTTGGTTTGCTCACGACTCAAAACGCGCAAGTTCATTCGATGGGACAACGTGGGTGCGTTATGGAAACGAGAAAGAAATTACTGGCAGTGTGAATGCCATTGCCTTTGATGAAAACAGCATCCCCTATATTGGCACAAGTGAAGGCTTACTGATTCTTGATGGTGTATCGAATAAACTCTTAACTGAGACAAATGGTTTACCATCCAAGATTATCCGCTCCCTTCTTTTTGATGGTACTACCATGTGGATAGGCACAACCAAAGGGCTGGTCCGCTATCAGGGCGATGATTTGCAAGTTGTACTTGATTCAAATACAAGCGGACTTCCCGACGATAATATTTCGGTTATTGCCAGAGATTCAACTGGTTCTCTATTGTTGGGCACACCGGAGGGCTTGGCACGTTATGAAGGCGATCAAGTCATAACACTTCTGGTGCCCGATGTGTCACCCGGACTTTTCAGTTCAAGGTCCATATCGGCAATTGCAGTCAGTCAGGATGGCAGTCTATGGGTAGGCACGTATGTCGGACTTTATCATGGAGACGGTCAGAACTGGGAACACATAACTACTGCCGATGGGCTGCCCACAAACAATATCAATGCTGTCTATATAGACAAATCTGGAACTGTTTGGGTCGGAGGCGGTTTTACGAATAGCGGTGGCGGTATTGCCCGCTTTATTCCCGGCCAAACATCAACCCTAAATCCTCCTGCAACAGCAGAGCCGTATGCAGATCAAACAAGCCCTAAAACAAGCGCACAGGCAAAGTTTGACGAAAACAACGGATTACCGATTTATGCGGATGCCGAAAAACTCTATTCGACAGAGAGCAATCTTAACTACTGGAGCAATTCCGATCTTGCCACACTACGCCAGTTCTATCTGAGTGAATTTCCCAAAATAGAATGGCTTCTGGATATTGACGAAAACGGAAATTGCCGCGATGAGGATCGCTGCATGGGTTGGCACGGGGATTACTCAGATTCTGCCAATCGTACTTTCTTCTTCCTCAAAGGAGAGAAGGGTTATCTGACCATGAACTTAATCCCCGAAGGTAATCAGGTCAATGTTGTGATACTTATCAATGAACCGGCCGATTAGCTAGTGGGTCACTTGGCAAGAAGAATGCCATTTCTGAAACAAAGTATTTTTTGATCGAACCGAACGGCGGATGCATGCCCCGGAACCACCAAGGGGGTACCGCCATAATCGGTAGTTGGTAATAAAAACGCGCT
>CAYLOW010000399.1:0-3536 GCA_964385315.1 uncultured Anaerolinea sp. | reverse complement strand
CAAGAAATAAAAAACACACCCAAATTGGATTGGATGTGTTTTTTTATCTTAATTCGAGTAAGTATCAACGATCAAACATTAATTGATGTCAGTGTTAATTTAACAGACTCTCTTACTGCCTCACCTGACACGCACCGGCATTTTCATTCCAATGACAGGATGGGTTTTTAATACACCTTGTTTCGTCCTTAATTGGAGAACATGTATCGACTGCCTGGCTGCATTTGAGAGTGGTCAGTTCCAGGGTGACACAGCCGGGACCTGCAAGGCGAATTTCTCCGGGAGAACAGGCACCAAGGTCTTTGTTGAACGTGGCCCCGGGGGAACACCCCGGATAGGTTCCTCCGCTCACAGCCTGGCAGCACTGATACGTCTCACTGTAGGAAAATCCAACGGCACATCCTGAATATGATTGAACAGCGAGAGCTGGATTGTCAATTCCATATGGCGCATCAACCAACCCATTGGGGGGTACACACTTTCCGGCGAGAGTATCAAAATATAATCCGGAAGAGCACTCCCCATCTGGATTTGTCCCGACAACACAGGTTTGCTGCCCGCCCCTGTCGAACAGAACATAACCCGCGGGACAACCTGCCACACCGACCTGGCTCATGATCGGCGAATAATTGCAGGCTCCCGCCACCGAGTCAAGCGTATAACCCGGATCACAAGTGGGAACTTCACCTGTGACCGAGGGGGAATTACTACATGTCGGGTTACACACCGTTACTTCATTGGTTGACTCGGTTGCTTTCGGACCCTGACACGTGAGAATTCGTTTACCATCGACAACCGCTTCTTCACATTTCAGGGCTTTTCCGGTTTCATAGATCGCGTTTGCTGAGAGATCAACAGTGGCAAAACTGTTCCCCCCGGCGCAATATTGGCCGGCAACACGGGTCACCGGTAATTCACATCCATTTGAAACGATCACGCCGCTGGGGATATAGGCCGGTAGCTGGCAATAAGGCGCAAAAAGTTTGGGCTCTGTAACCACACAACGGAAGCCAAGGTCGCGGCTGTGATAGGTCTGCGTACCAAAATGCCGGATCGCGGATTCGGCTTGATTAAAATCCGTCTCAAATGAACTGCCTCGAATGGAGCGATAGGTTCCGCTTTCAGGTCCGGCTGGATTTCCAGATTGCGCTTCCTTGTAGTAAGACTCGCCGTACCAATCGTTAACCCATTCATACAGATTCCCCGCCATATCATACAGGCCATAGGGGCTCAATCCGTCAGAAAAAGCATCCACCTCTGAAGTACGCCCTGAACAATATCCCAGGTTGGCCAGATCACAACCGGGTTTGTCATTACCCCATGGGTATGCGTTACCAGCGGTACCCCGCGCCGCCTTCTCCCATTGGGCTTCTGTAGGAAGCTGCCCCTGAGCCCAGGAGCAATACGTCTGCGCCTGATCCCAGGACGCACCCACCACCGGGTGATTGGCGTATTCAGGATTGCTGTACACCGGCCCGCCAAGTTCCTCTGTGGGGGCAGAACAGGCGCCAACTGCCACACATTGGGCGAACATACGATTGGTCACCTTGGTCTGATACATCCAAAAACCATCAACTGCAACGGTGTGAATAGGCGCATCAAAACCATCATTTCCCATGATAAATTCAGAAGATGGAATGTAAACCAACGTACTGCCGTCAACCCACTTCATGGACGTACCTTCCTGTGGGCCAGACAATGCCACAGGCACCAGGGTCGCCGTCGGTTCCGGAACCTGCGTTTCAGTCGGCGGTAAAGATGTTGCCGTTACAACAACTACAATCGGTGTTGGCGTTGGGCCACACGCAGATATTAGAAATGCAAGTATTAAAACACACACAAACGCATAGGGAACGTTTTTCATTCAATCTCCTTTTTCCGCAGTTCGCGGAACGATGAATATTATAATGCAGTGCAGAAGAGAGTTTTTGATTTTATATTGCCCCCATGGTCATCTAAAACAAAACCCTTAATGATTTTCCCTGTCAATAAACACCCGATCAAAACCCATCCTGTGGAATTGGATTAATCGCAGAATAAATGGATGACATGCCCAGATCCAAATCCAGGTCTTGAACAATTTTTCCATGCCATTTAAGCGCAAAAGCATGGATTCCCATCATCCCAAAAACAGTATTTACTTTTGACGGGAACGGGCCCGTTCCCGAACCCGTTTATAGCCGTCTTTTTGAAGTTGCGGTGTTGATGAGCGATGGACCTCTTTGCTCCAGTGAAATGCAAGATCCTCAAACAACGCGCCAATCGCGCCGTTTGGATCTTGAAATACCGGGGGTTTTCCGTACGTCAATGAACTTACCAGCACATCACCCACGTTGGGAACAACAATATCCACTTTTCGTTTGAGCGCTTTCTCGATTTCCGCGCGCGCCAGCCCCTTCCCTGAGAAAGTCCAATTCAATATGACCTTGATCTTTTCCGGGGCATAACTTAGTTTATCAAAAACCTCCATGGCAATACTCGCGCAACGAACCGAGGATAACTCGGGCGAAAGCAGCAGGACAATTTTATCCGCCGCGTCAAGGGCTGCTATGGTCGTGGCGCTGAAATCATGGGGAAGGTCAATGATCAGGTATTCAAATTGATGTTTAAGTAATTCCAGGGTCTTTTGAACATGATCACCGCTCAGTAATTCAGCCTCTTCAAAACGCTTCGGGCAGGCAAGCACACGCAGGCCTGATTCGTGGCTTAACAAAATGCGCTGGAGAATCTCCGGATCCAATTCATCAGGGCGAACCCCGACAAGGTCACCCCAGCCATTTCGCAAGGGAAGGTCCAGCATTAAAGCACTTTGCCCATTAATAAGCGACATATCCACAAGGCAGGCAGGCAAAGGCCAGACTTGAGCAAAACCAACAGCAAGATTTGTGGCAACCGAGGAAACTCCCGCACCTCCCCGTAGGGAAAAAACTGCGGTAGTTTCAGCCTGGTGGGTTGTTACAGGGACATCATGTGGAGTAACCCGCCGTAACAGGACCTTTACACGAGCCTGCAATTCCTGGGGATTGAAAGGCTTGGGGATGAAATCATCAGCACCTGCTTCAAATGCCTTTAGTCTTTCGTCCAGCTCGCTCAGTGTGGTTAAGATGATAATTGGAAGGCCGGCAGTTTCGGGGCGGGAACGAAGCCTGCGGCATAACTCGTAGCCATCCATGTCAGGCATCATGACATCCAGGATCGCCAGGGAAGGCCGAACAGTATCAATGTTTGCCAAAACTTCAGCAGCATTTAGAGCGGTTGCCACCTCATACCCCATGGTTTTCAAAGCCGCTGAAACTAATTTTAAATTTAGGTCGTTATCGTCCACTACATAGATGGTGTCAGCCATATTGCACCTTTTCCGCCAAATTAATGTGGCAAAACATCAATAGTCATCATTACCAAGTAATTATACCCCATCAAAAAACTAGGATTCAGGCATGCCATTATCAGCATAGTGTCCTGGTCATGAAATTAAGCCACATTAATGATACATACAGTAACGAGCGCAAAGGGTATAAGGTTTTCCTGAATAAAAT
>CAYLOW010000398.1:0-3541 GCA_964385315.1 uncultured Anaerolinea sp. | reverse complement strand
GTGGGGTTTACCAGCTTCTTTATGGATATATCCAGTGAGATGGTGATCAACATCCTGCCGTTATTTCTGGCGAATGTGCTGGGGGTGCAAACAAGCATCATCGGTCTAATCGAAGGGGTTGCAGAAGCAACAGCCAGCATCCTTAAAATGTTCTCGGGATGGCTTTCCGACAAACTGGGCGGACGCAAATGGCTGGCGGTTGCCGGTTATGGACTTTCGGCATTCACCAAGCCTTTCTTTTACATCGCCGGCAGCTGGGGATTGATAGCGGGTGTGCGCTGGGCTGACCGGGTCGGCAAGGGCATCCGGACCGCGCCGCGCGATGCATTGGTGGCAGACTCAACCACGCCGGAAATGCGCGGATTGGCCTATGGATTCAACCGCGCGATGGATAAGGCCGGGGCAATGATCGGCTTGCTAATCGCCGGCCTGGTGGTCTGGCTGGCGCAAGCGAACTCGCTTGATCTAACCAGATCCACTTTTCAAACCATTGTTTTATTAAGCCTGGTTCCGGCCGTCCTGGCGGTTTTATCCCTGGCGATCGGCACAAAAGATGTGGCGGTAACAAGCCAGCGGGCGGCGCCAAAATTTTCACTACGTAATTTGGGAAAGCCTTTCAATATTTTTATGCTGATCGTCAGCATCTTCACCCTGGGAAATTCCTCAGATGGATTCCTTATCCTGCGGGCTCAAAACCTGGGGATCTCTGTTACGGGTATTCTGGTCATGCTGGCCATTTACAACCTGGTGGTAACTTTGGTTGCCACGCCCGCCGGTTCACTTTCTGACCGGATCGGCCGCAGGCGCTTGATCATTGGCGGCTGGCTGATTTACTCGATGATCTATTTTGGCTTCGCCCTGGCACAATCCGCGTGGCAGATCTGGCTGCTATACATCACCTATGGGATCTATTTTGGTATGGCCTTTGGCACAGCCAATGCACTGGTCGCCGACCTCGTTCCGGAAAATATGCGCGGCACAGCCTTTGGGACCTACCACGCCGTGATAGGGTTATTGGCATTCCCCTCCTCCCTGATCGCGGGCATTCTTTGGGAAGGGATCGGCGCGTGGCACGGCTTTGGACCTTCTGCGCCATTCTTTTTCGGGGGATCACTGGCCTTGCTGGCCACCCTCTTGATGGCGATCTGGCTCCCGACCCTGCCGTCAGATAAGAAGGCTAAATAGCAAGGGGGTAATAACCGGAGCCGAAGTGCTATACCCTGTGTAATATACCGAACGCGGGCATAAATTGCGGGTATTTACTCTGCAAAAAGCGCAATTTGTGCCCGCGCGGAGTATAGAATGAATATGAAGCGAACCCCTATATTTAGGGCAAAGCGTGAGGGGGGTAACACATTTTTCCGTATTGGTGAACGCAATGATCCCCGCAATACCGCCTAATGCAGTTGAGCAGCTGCGTTAGGCGGTTCTTCTTACCTATACGAATACACTCTGGAATACCAGGGATAATAGCGTCCAATTATAACAGTATTACGTAATACTGTTATAATTGGCTTTATAATTTGAGGAAAGAGGAGGTCAAAGAATAATGTCAACCGAAACCCTATTAATTCATGAGCTCGCTGAGCGGGCCGGTACCACCGTCCGCACCATCCGCTATTACACCGACGAAGCTCTCATTCCACAGCCGGTGATCCAGGGGAAATATGCGTCCTACGATGAGAACCATCTCAACCGGTTGGACCTCATCCGCCGCATGAAAGATTCATACCTGCCCTTGCGGGAGATCCGGCAGATCATGAATTCCCTCAGCGATTCCGAAGTCCTTCAACGCTTGCAGGAACTGGCCATTGCAGCCCCGCAAAAAACTGAACGGGAACCAGATCCCGAGCAGGGAGGCCAGGGGTCAGGCAAGAATGCGCTGGAGTATATCTCACGCGTGATGGATGAACAGTCCGTGTATCGCCCACAGGGAACCGAACCCCCACCCCGTTCTTCGCGGCCCGGGACCGGGAGCAGGAATATCCCGATCGGCAGCCACCTGCCCGCAGGCTCCGGATCCATCCCCGAAGGGGAGACCTGGCAGCGCATCCCGCTTGCCCCGGGAGTAGAGTTATGCCTGCGCACACCGGCTGATTCGAATACCGCCAATCAGGTGCAGCAATTGCTCGTACTCGCAAAAAAATTGTTTTCATAAAATCAGAGGAGGCCATCATGAACCAAAATTCAAATCGTTTTCAAATGGATGTAGACCGGGAGTTGATCGCCCGGGGAGTTCCATCCGAGCGCATTCTTGAAATTCGCGTGCAGGCGCCGAAGTCCACCGGCCAGAAAAAGAGACCGCGACTTAACCTGGCATTGGTACTGGACCGGAGCGGGTCCATGAGCGGTGACAAGCTCAACTATGTTAAAAAGGCCGCAAAGCATGTGCTCACCCTGCTTCAAGAACAGCATACCGCGGCTCTTGTACTTATGACGATGAGGTTGACCTTGTATCGCCCAGCGTCAACGTGACCGATGAGAATCGCAGGGAAATCACCCGCCGTATCTCACTACTCAAGACCGGCGGGTCAACAAACCTGAGCGGGGGCTGGTTTGCCGGATGCAAGGAAGCGGCTTCCGCTGCCGGGGAGTGACCCCTCAATTGGGCCCTGCTGCTCACTGTAATGGGCTCGCCAATGCCGGCATAATCGACCTGGAGGAATTGACCCGGCATGCAAAGGAATTATCCGGACGAGGCATTTCCACCTCTACTTTCGGGGTAGGCCAGGGATTTTACGAACACCTGCTGGAAGCAATGTCCAATCAGGGTGGCTGCAACTTTTACTACATCGATACGCCGCAAGCGATCCCGGATCTTTTTCTGCTTGAGTTTGCGGAACTTGCAGCCGTTACGGCGAGTGATATTGAGATCAGTCTCACTTTTCCACCTGGCTGGAAATTGGAAGTACCGGGCGGCTGGAGGACGCAATTCTCGGAAGGTAAACTGCGCATATTTCTCAGGAACCTGGTTTCTGGTCAAACCCAGGAGATCTATATCAGGCTGGCCATCCCATCTGCCAGCGAACCCGGCGAGGCAGCCTTGAACGCAGTTTTTTCAGGCAAGGGAGAGAGCGGCTCACTGTTCGAATACCAGGCTCAGTTTGTATTACGATACGCCGACCAGGAGAAGGTGGATGCATCCCGGCAAAACCATGAGATCGTCGAACGCTTCGCGCTGGTGTACCTGGCAGAGATCGCCAACGATGCGCTAAAGCTGGAACGCCGCGGCGAGCGGGACGAAGCCAGCCGTTTACTGCTCCACACGATCGAAGAATACTGTGTATTTGTGAACGCGGATGAAGTCGGCAAATTTCAGCATATGGCCGAAAGGATGAAATACGGCATGGAGGAGCGTAACCGGAAACAGTCGCATTACAACAGCTACAATCAGAAACGCGGCAAGAAGCAATAGAGATTGACTTTGCCAAAGGCGAATGAAACCATAAGATCGCGCGCTTCATTTTGCGGCTTATCAACATGGCTATTCCTGACCCCGGAATAGCCATGTTCCATTTACGGCCTTTTTATGCCATCTCAT
>CAYLOW010000397.1:2052-3548 GCA_964385315.1 uncultured Anaerolinea sp. | reverse complement strand
GTGGAGAAAATTTCATACATGACCGAGATGATCAACGGGGCGATCATCACCGCCAGCACAATGCCTGCGGCGAGAATGCCAAACCCGGTCGGCTGGTTGATACTGAATATTGGAATGTAACCCAGCCAGCGGTCGGAGAGAGGCGCGAGCACGTCATCCACAAATGGGACGATGGTAAGCAATCCCCATACTCCGTACACAACGGGTGGGATGGCTGCCAATAGATCCAAAACAGGTTTGGCGAACAAACGCATTTTGGAGTGGGCGTACTCTGCCAGGTAGATCGAGACCAGAAGGCAGGGCGGCACTGCGAGTATCACACCAACTGCTGTTACCCAGAATGTGCCGAGGATGAAAGGCCAGAAACCGAATTGACCTTTATTGGGTTTCCATACTTCACCAAAGATCAGGTCTGATAGTCCATACTTGCTGATGATCGGCCAGGAGCGGAAAAATAGCGCTACTGTGATGAACAGGATCAGCAGGACAGGCAATAAAGTGAAAATGAAAAATGTGCGTCGCGCAGCCTGATCGGTTCGACTGCGGGCAGCAACAGAAGGCCGGGAGGGCCGGCCTTCTGTATTAATATTGGTTAAGTTTGGAATGGTTGTCTTTTGTCTCGTCATTTAAGTTTGTTGAGCGATTCGGTTTGTTTTTCAGAGGTCAGGGGCACGTACCCGGCCTGGGTGAGGTACTGTTGGCCGTCAGTCAAAATCCAATTGATGAAGGTCAGAGTCAGCCCGCTGGGTTTACCCTTGGTCGCCAGGTTTTCGAAACGTGCGGGAGGCGATGGGTATTTGTCAGAGGCAACAGCGCTAACGGCTTCGTTCGTGGTCTTGAATATTTCATCAGCATCGGCCTGACCGTTCGCGTTGACATCCACGGGTGCGACAAGTGCACCAGGGATAACGCCGCCGTTTGCGAGATCGAACACACTGTTCAGGTTGGAGTAACCAATTCCCAGCGGATCCTTGAGTACGGTGTCGACCAGGGCGGGTTCACCATTGACGCCAATGCCCTGGATATCATCCTGGACAGTGCCGCCGGAAAACTTTGCCCACATTTCTCCAGCACCACACGCATCCGAGCGGGTGTAAACATGGATTTCATCAGCGACCTCTGGTTTTCCGACCACTTCACCCCAAGTTTTGATCTCACCGGTGACGAAAATCTTATTGAAGGTTTCCTTGCTAATGCCTTTGGCAATTATATCAGCGGCGACCGGATTTTTATCGTTGACAACAGGGAAGACTGCATCCTTGGTAACGGATACCCAGAAAATACCCTGAGCTTCTTCCTCAGGTTTAATACTGCGTGAGATCATGCCAATATCGACTGCGCCGGTGATGGTATCGGTCATGCCCTTGCCGGCACCGCCGCCCTGTACATCGAATTGAACATCGGGGTGGAGCTTGGTGAATTCCTCGGCCCAAACCGTCATCATGGGGTATAGGGCGAAAGCACCGGAGATCGAGATGGTTCCGCTAAGAGGTTCT
>CAYLOW010000397.1:0-1952 GCA_964385315.1 uncultured Anaerolinea sp. | reverse complement strand
CACGCGGAAGATTTGTCCGAGGGTGATCTCTTTGGCGGACCTGGCCAGGTAATACCCGCCGCCGACGCCCATCTTGCTATGAAGCAGTCCTGCATTTTTGAGCGTGAGTAAAATCTGCTCAAGAAATTTGGTGGAGATCTGCTCGCGTTGCGAAATCTCCTTGATCTGCATCATCTGGGGTGCGTCACTACTTTGGGCGGGTTCCGCCAAGGCGATCATTGCCCGAAGACCATACTCGCCACGTTTGGAAAGTCTCACTTTTTGAACTCCTAGTAATCCAATAGACTTTATTGGCCTCAATCATAATTCAGCGACTGAATTATGTCAAGGAGTTTTCCCCTTTTTTCTTAAAGCTTATGCCTGATGAAATATGGAGAAGTTTTAGATGCTGTTTAATTCCTGATAATAATGCTCCAACCAGCGATTGGACCAGCCCCACAGGGTGGAATCGAACACTATTTTTTTTACTTCGCTGCGCGTGATCTTGGCTTCAGTATCGAATACCTGTACATTATGCCGGCTGACTGCCAGTGTACGGATGGCGAACATCAGCGGGAAGATGCAGCCCAGTCGTATTCCATGCTGCCACCAGGGCAGGGATTTTATATATTTTAAAGCCTGCTCAAGATGACGTTCCGCTTTATCGGTCATCAGATCCAAAACCTTAAGCGCCTGTTCGCGATGTTCGGGGTCAAAGAGTTGTTCCCTGGTGAGACCCATATCCTGTATGAATTTCTGCGGGATGTACACCCATCCGCGGTTATAGTCTTCACGTATGCCGCGGATGACATTCACCGTTTGAAGGGCCAGACCAAATTCCCGCGCCAGGGGCATGATCTCCTTTTCCCTGCGGCGGATCGAGAGCGAATACCATGCAAATAACTGGGTGATCAAATAGCCAACACGTCCGGCCACTTCGAACATATAGTCGTCGAGGTCTTTCTCATCCTGGACTGTGGGTCCCCGCTTTGTCCAGCGCGCCATTCCCTGCGTGCAGTTGGTCACATGAAGGATGATAATCTCCTGTACTGCGTAAGGCAGGGAATGCAGGTGCTCCAATAATTCCTTTGCATGCTGCGCCACGATCGCGTCGGGGTTGTCTGTGTTGGCACCGGATAATTTACTGGTGAGTAATTCAATTTTTTCCTCTTCACGCAGTATGTTTATCCATAAATTCAATAAGTCCACTTTTTCGTTGGATTCCATTTCCTCATTATCTTCGAGGTAATCTGATACCCTTAATAGTAAATAGGCGATTGTGGTCGCGTCACATAGAATACGGGGCAGACGTTCTATGCCAAGCGCGAACGTGCGGCTGGTGATCCTTAATAGGTATTTTGAATTCATATTGTCACCTTGGATGCGAAGATTTACATTTATAACCCACCTTCAGCTGTTTGGTGATGGCTGTTATGGGGGGCAGCTTTGTCTGGCGGGATTTTCAAAGGGAGCATCTTGGCCATTTGCTATATGAGCTTTATTAAAATCATATTTTTAACCGATTTTGAACAAATACTGACGGGTTTAAGATGAATGATTGACAATCACTTCAAACGCTTGTACAATTTGACACTGAAGGGGTTTACGAGCCAGATATATAAACATTGTTGAGTACGATAAAATGCAGGAGGTGAGTAATTGATACCTCATTCCTGTGTGCCTGTGCCAAAAACAGATCGAGCTGCTACTACATGACATTACGCTGAGATCACCTTCAGCTTTTGTGAACGTGTCAGATTTTCGCCCAAAAAACACAAGGAGAAAAGTAGTATGAATAAAAGCGCACAGTTTTCCCGCAAGTTGTTGTTTCTGCTTATGATAGGTGTCTTGCTCGTTTCGAGCCTGTCAGGTTGTGGTTCCAAAGAGAAAGTGCTCAAGGTGGGGTATATCACTGAGCAGACCGGCGTAGATGCCTATGTCGGCGCCGCTTCCGTACCTGCCATGCAGGATTA
>CAYLOW010000396.1:0-3597 GCA_964385315.1 uncultured Anaerolinea sp. | reverse complement strand
GCACGCTCGGCTCGCATTCCGGAACCAGCCTCTCCCGTCGAAGCCGATCATCCCCGTGAACGGGGACACACCCCGGTGCATTTTCATTATAGCATAATAAATCCTCTGAATTCTTTACCACCCTGAGGATTGGAAGCATGTTTTACCAAACTAAGAAACGATATTTACAAAGTCTGCAAACAAGCCGTAGGCGGTTTCAACGGGCCCGCCTTTCATGCCATCACGCTCGGTCTGGGTAATTGAGTAATCGAGGATCACATCGGTACGGAAGGTGATACCGGTGCTGGAATTCATCATTCCATACAACGGGGAGGTCGAGTCAACCAACTGCGGGGCAACACTTGCGGTGACCTTATCCCCAACTTTTTCAGCGGAGCACACCAATTTGTAACGCTTGCCTTCGGCTTTCGCCTGGGCGATCATCTCAGGCGTAATTCCGCGAATACCCGTTGGGTTAACCTGCTGGGGTGTCATGGGTGTATCCATCAATACAGTCACCAATGCCGCGACTTTGATGGCCGCATCCCAGCCGTCCACGTCGTTGGTGGGGTCGGTTTCCGCCACACCAATGGACTGGCAATACTTAACGGCGGCCTCATACGTTTCACCACTTTCCATGCGTGAGAGAACAATATTGGTCGTGGCATTGAAAATGCCTTTGAGCGAGGAAAGTTCTGCAAGCGGAAAGGCTTCGCGGAAGACCGAGAAGACCGGAGCGCCGCCCAACACTGTGGATTCAAATTTGAATTTTTTACCCTTGGATTCTGCGAGTGCGGTTAACTCACGGTAGCCGTGTACCACCGGGCCTTTGTTGGCGGTAATGGCATGCATTCCCAAATTCAACGCCGCGCGGATATGATCGAGCGCGGGCTGACCTGTTTGCGTGTTAACCGGGGAGTTCTCGAACATGACATCTGCGGATGAATTCCTGATGACTTCCAGAGAGTTTTTTACCGGCATGGTTGACAGGGAGGAAATATCTTTGCCGCCATCCACAAGCTCGAGGGCCTTTTGAATATCGATCCCATCGGGGTTGACAGCAAATCCGTGTCTGCCAGTGGCAAGTCCTGTGAATGAAATCGTGATGCCTTGCCCGCTGAGCAGAGTCTGCTTACGAACCAGCAGACGAGCCAGAGAGCGGGCGACATTACCAAAACCAATGAGTGCGAGTTTATAGTGCATGGGAGTCTCCTGAATAAATAATCTCTTTTTTAATATGTCCTGACATCAAAGTGCCAGCCAGGGCACATTAACATTTTTTAGATCGGTGGATAGGGGAACGCACGGCGGTCACGCGGTGCTCGTGGGAACACTTTGGTAGTGAGCAGCTGCCCGGCACGCTGCTGGAGGGCAGCGATCTCCCCCCTGTTGAGATAAGGCTCAAGGGTGGATGCCCAGGTTTCAGCCCGGGAAAGAGGGGCAAGCAGTTCATCTGGAATCTGCTGTCCCGCAAAATCCCAAACCACGGTGCGGAGTTTATCCTCTTCGTGAAAACAAACCCCGTGATCAATGACATACAGCCTGTGTGTGTCCGACTCAAAAAATATATGGCTGCCCTTGCGATCTGCATTGTTGATCAGAAGGTCAAAGAGCATGACCGGCTTGAGCAAATCCTTATCGTCTGGTGTGAAGTTGAAGTAATGATATTCCACATCGTAATTGACATATTGTTGCAGGGAGCCGCGTCCGTAAGGGCCGTCTTCACGCAGGACCGTGACGGGAACAAAATGGAAACCGAGGCTTTCATTTAATTGGTACGCAGCGACTTCACGCTGCGCAAGGGTGTTATCGGGAAAATCCCATAGCGGCTGCTCCCCTTTGCTCGGCTTGTAAACGGCGGGATATTCCAGCCCTTCGTATTGAACGTTGACCAGGAAAGTGTAGTTACTACCAAGCACAAACTGACCTTTGAGCTCGTAGCTGCCAAATTCGAGCGCAGTTTGGATCGTTTCGGTGGGCTGATTCATAATGAGTCGAAGTCAAAAGTCATTGACCTTCGACTTTTGCAGTATTTCAATGCAAGTGCCCGTTCTTCTTTGGGCAAAAATGCCCTTCGAGTTCCATCGGCTGACCGCATTGCGAACAGACGGGACGCCCGCGATTTACCACATCCACACCCCAGCGCGCAAGTTTTTGCATTTGACTGCGGGTTGCCCAAAAGCGAATTTGCGCTGCAGATTCGGGGTCCTCTGCTTCCGTAAGTAACTCCTTGGTAAAAACGACAACACGGTCCCGCTCCTTATCGTAGCCAAGGCCGATCTCGCCTGCGCGAAAAAGCGGATCTACGGGCGGGTGGATTCGCATTTGTTCTTCATAGAATTCGCCCTCAACTTCTTCAAGGTTGGGATCCTGCTGATTGATCTGCGAAAGAAATTGCTCAATACCGATGGCAAGGGATTGTAATTGAGCTTTTTCGATCAAGACCGTGATCGTACGCTGTTCCTGGTAAGCTTGCAGGTAGAAAACACGCTGGCCTGGGGCGCCAATGGCATCCGCAGTAATATGGTCACAGGGGTCGACATCAATTTCAAAACGGGGCATAAGTTACCTTTTCAATGGTCAAACAACAGCTCCTGACAGATTCCGCTTCGTCAAAACCTGTCAGCCTTTTTTTATATATTTTTTGGTAGTATACCAGACTGTGCTCATGTATAATCCACGCCATCAACTCTCAATTTGAATTCAAGCTAATGACTTCATCCGTAATACAGGTAAACGGCAAAATTTGAAACCACAAGTGTTAATCATCCTGCCATGGGAGATGCGCGATGTTCGATAAAAAAAAATTGGATGAATTAAAAAAATCGTATGGAAACTGGGAACAAAACGCGCTAAAAAAAACACTGCGGCAATTGCCGGAGCGCAGGGATAACTTTATAACGACATCGTCTGAACCCATTAACCGGCTTTATTCTCCGCTTGATATTGCCGAATTGGATTATGCCGCCGACCTTGGACTGCCGGGCGAATACCCCTACACACGCGGAGTCCACCCAACGCTGCATCGCAGCAAATTATGGACGATGCGGATGTTTGCAGGGTTTGGCACCGCCGAAGAAACGAATAAGCGCTTCAAATATCTGCTCGACCAGGGGCAGACAGGTCTGAGCATTGCCTTCGACCTGGCGACACTGATGGGCTATGACAGCGATGCACCCGAAGCATTGGGTGAGTTTGGCAAATGCGGCGTGGCAATTTCATCCTTAAAAGATATGGAGATTTTGCTCGAAGGCATTCAACTCGATAAAGTCTCATCGAGTATGACCATTAATTCACCCGCCTCGATCATCTGGGCCATGTACCTTGCCGCCGCGGAAAATCAGGGCGTACGGCTGGACCAATTACGCGGCACCACTCAAAACGATATCCTCAAGGAATTTATCGCGCAAAAGGAGTTCATCTATCCGCCTGCGCCATCCATGCGGCTGGTGGTGGATACGATGGAGTTTGGCATGCAGAATGTCCCGCAGTGGAATACGATCTCGATCAGCGGCTATCACATTCGTGAGGCCGGTTCGACCGCGGTACAGGAACTTGCATTTACACTGGCAGACGGCATGGAATATGTCCGCTGGGGAATTGCGCGCGGCATGGACG
>CAYLOW010000395.1:1200-3599 GCA_964385315.1 uncultured Anaerolinea sp. | reverse complement strand
CTTAGTATCAAGCAGTTATTGACTTCAGCCCATGCTGTTGATCCTCAATACCGATTCCTTTACCTGATGGGACGTGACGTTGACGGCTCAATATTCTTTTTCGTCGATTCAGAGCCCAGTGAATCACCAGATTTTTCACCGCCGGGGGAAACATACCCCGAAGCCTCGCCTGTTCTTCTTAAAGTGTTTGATAGCAAGGTTCCAGCTGTAGATGGGCCGGTAGCCGATCGTTGGGGGACCTGGATTTCCCCTCTGGTGCCGCTGATCGACCCGGTCACGGGGGAAGTTGTTGCTGTGGCCGGGATAGACGTCGCGGCTGATAACTGGTACCAGGATGTTGCCGCCCAGGCTGCCTTGCCGATCGCGCTTTTACTGGCGTTATTGCTGTTGGGTTTCACTTACATTCTGCTTCATCGCAGGGACAAGCTCATTTATAACCAGCAGACAAAATTGCTGGAAAGTCAAATGCAATTCCGCAATATGTTCCTCGAGCATAGCGCGGCAATGCTGTTGATCGATCCTTCCTCGGGTAGGATTCTGGATGCAAACAGCGCTGCAGGCCGATTTTACGGCTACTCTGTAGAACAGATCAAAGCCAAATCAATTGATGAGATCAATGTTCTGGATAGAAATTCAGTAAAAGCTGAACGTGCCAGAGCATTGAATTTTGAGAAGAATAATTTTTTCTTCAAACATAAATTAGCTTCGGGGGAGGTGCGGGACGTTGAAGTTTATTCCACTCCGATCGAATCAGATGGGGTTTCAGTATTATTTTCCATTATTCATGATATTACGGAGCGGGCAAAAGCAGAGCAGGGATTAAAAAATGAAAAGGAATTCCTGGCAAAAACACTTGCCGCTTCAGAAGAATTTATTAAATTATCCGGTCAGGAAATTGATTATCAAAAAATTACCGACAATCTCCTCGCAATTTCTGGTGCAAAATTTGCCGTTCTTAATTTGGTGGCCGAAAATGGAATGGACTTTCAGACCCAATGCATGTCCGGTTTGAACCAGCAAATTAAAAATGCCGCCTCAATTTTAGGGTTTGAGATGGTCGGGAAAAAATGGCCTTATGACCCGGTGCGGGCGGAGAAAATTAAAAATCAAACAATCACCCATTTTTCATCCTTATTAGACCTTTCAGGAGTAGTCCTTCCAAAATCCATCGTTTCCTGGGTTGAAGAGACTTTCAACCCGGGGGAATGGGCGGTTGCAAAAATCCCTGCCGGCGAGCGTACCTTTGGCGATTTCACCATCCTTATGCCTCAGGGAGAAAAATTAACCCTTGATGATCAATTATTGGTCTTTCTGCGTCAGGTTGGATTGCTATTGGAGCGTAAGCGGGCAGAAGATGCTTTAATGGCAAGCCAACAGGCTTATCGGCAATTGGTCGAACAAGTGCCGGAAGTCATTTATACCGATGAAATTGGGGGGGGGTGGCAATACCTGGGTCCAAATATTCAGGCAATGTGCGGGTATTCAGCCGAAGAGTTAATTGCCGCCCCGGACCTGTGGGTGAAAAGCATCCCAGAAGAAGACCGGGTTCGGTTGCTGGCTAAAGTTCACGCCCTTTCGGTGGGCGAAATTCTAAACGCAGAGTACAGGCTTCAGACACGGGATCGGGGAATGATCTGGGTCCGTGATCATGGTGTGATCAAGAAAGGGAAGTCGGGCGGAACAAATATGATTCAAGGACTGCTGACGGATATTACTAAACAAAAAGAGATAGAAGCCTCCTTGAGCGAAAGTGAATCCAATTTCCGCACTTTCTTTGAAACGATCGATGATATTATCGTAGTTGCCACGCCAGCAGGGAAGATCCAATATGGAAATGCCTCCCTGAGAAGAAAATTGGGATATGCTCAAGATGAGCTCATGAACCTTCACGTGCTCGATCTGAATCCGGCGGATAAACGACAGGAAGCTGAAGCCATATTTGCTGCCATGTTTCGTGGTGAACGCGATAGCTGTCCACTGGCTCTGGTCGCTAAAAATGGGGCGCTGATACCGGCGGAAACGCGCGTCTGGTTTGGCAAGTGGAGCGGCGAGGATTGCATCTTCGGGGTATCCAAAGACCTTAGCGCCGCGCAAGAGGCTCAGCAGCGTTTTGAACGCCTCTTCCGTAATAACCCGACGTTAATGGCTTTATCTTCAATCCCTGATCGCAGGTTCACTGATGTAAATGATACTTTCCTAAACATCTTGGGCTACACTTCCGAGGAGATCCTCGGCAAGACGTCCTCAGAAATCGATCTGTTTGTAAATCAGCAGCAGCAGGCCGCATTGGCTGATCAGCTTCGCTTAACCGGTCGGGTGGTTGATTGTGAGCTGCAAGTGCGGTGTAAAAACGGGACAATCCTGGATGGCTTGTTCTCCGGTGAAATTATTAGCAGCCA
>CAYLOW010000395.1:0-1100 GCA_964385315.1 uncultured Anaerolinea sp. | reverse complement strand
GAAACGCTCCAAAAAACCACAGAACGGCTGTCATTGGCAACCAAAGCGGGCAATATTGGAATCTGGGATTGGGATACCGTCAACAACAGGCTTGTCTGGGACGAACAGATGTTCCGTTTTTATGGTGTCAGTCCCGATCAATTTAGTAGTTCTTATGAGGTTTGGCAGAATGTACTTCACCCCGATGATCTCGAGCGTTGTGACTCAGAAATCCAAATGGCCATGCGTGGTGAAAAAGAATATAACACTGAGTTTCGTGTTATATGGCCGGATGGAAGCGTTCACACCATTCAGGCGCTTGCCAACGTGCAACGGGATGACTCCGGCCGCCCTGTTAGAATGATCGGAACCAATTGGGATATTACCGAGCGCAAGCAGGCTGAAGAAGAATTAAACCATATCAATCTGCAGCTGGAGCAGCAAACTGCTTTGGCGAACCAGATGGCTGTTCAGGCTGAAATAGCCAGTATTGCGAAAAGCGAATTTCTCGCGAATATGAGCCATGAGATTCGCACCCCCATGAATGGGGTGATTGGGATGACCGGTCTGCTTTTGGATACTTCCCTCGATGAAGAACAGCGGCGTTACACCGAGATCGTTCGGTCTAGCAGTGAGACTTTACTCACATTGATCAATGATATTCTCGATTTCTCCAAAGTTGAGGCAGGCAAACTGGAACTGGAGACACTGAATTTCGATATTCTGAGCCTGTTGGATGACTTTGCCGCAGTGATGGCTGTGCGCGCTTATGAAAAAGGACTGGAGTTTTTGTGCGCTGCCGACCTTGATGTACCTGTTTCACTTATGGGGGACCCCGGACGCCTTCGTCAGGTCCTTACCAATCTGGTTGGGAATGCGATTAAGTTCACAGCACAAGGTGAAGTGGTGGTGCGGGTTGCCTGCCTAGCTGAATCAGCCCAGGAGGTTGAATTGCGTTTCTCGATCCGTGACTCTGGCATCGGCATCCCTTCAGACAAGATTGGCTTGCTCTTTAATAAATTCACCCAGGTGGATGCTTCAACCACCCGTCAATTTGGCGGCACAGGGTTGGGGCTTGCCATCTCCAAACAACTGGTGGAATTGATGGGGGGCACGATCGG
>CAYLOW010000394.1:0-3600 GCA_964385315.1 uncultured Anaerolinea sp. | reverse complement strand
ACATCGAGCATTTTAGTCAACCTTACGCGCAGGAATTCTGCATCGTCTACCACCAATATCTTTGCCATAAATTTACTCCTTGTTGATTTTTATATATCCCGTTCTTTCTCGCCGATGACTCTGACAGTCACGCGGCTCTCGGCAACATAGACATGAACAGTACGACCGGTATGCCCGCCAATTTCTTCAGCAGAAATTTTCATACCCAAGCGCTGAAAGATCTTGCGCGCTGTTTCGATATTACGCGTTCCAATATCAAAAGAGTTCGTCATTCCGGGCGAAATCAGCATATTTGCCCCTCCGACAAGGCGGACAATCAATCTATTCTTGTTCGCCCCTTCTTTCACCACATCCGCTAAAAGATACTCAATTCCAGTATCAACATATTTATATGAAGCTGGATCGCTTGGAGGCAACCCATTTGCCGTTCCCGGAAGTACAGCGTGAAGAAGCCCGCTAATCCGGGTAACCGGATCAATCATTGAGATGCCCAGACACGAACCCAAGCCATAAGCCACCAGAATATCATCCGGATTCCGGCTGATGGCCCGCTCACCCAACCCCAAACTGATCGGATCTTTCCTCATAAATTAAGAATTCTTCTTTATAAGATTTTGAAGGGCAACCATATCAGGAATTACCCAGAAATTCGCCTCAACACTGCGAGGGCCATCCATAAAACTAGCCTGCATTAAGAAAACATTATCAGTAATGCCGCCAGCTGTAGCAACAACAACATCCAAAATTGCTCCCACCATATCCACCATCACAGCCGGAGGACTGGGTAAATAATTACCCCCAGCCGATTTTGCCAGAGAGTTCAAGAAAAATGTACCTGAGAGGTTTCCCAGCTCACCGAGTGCAGACCTTTCCAGTGAGCCCAAACGCTGCGTGGAACCCTGAGGTAATTCCATTAATAGATCCACCAATTCCAACGCCTTCTGATAAGGCATGATCATCATGATCTGACCAGCCATATCGCCCTCAAAACGTAAATAAATCCCAACGGCATCATCTTCCGGGTCGCCAACAATTTCCGGAATCGACATTAAGGGAACTAATCTAAGGGTTGGATTGCTAACAGAAATCTGGCGACCGAGCATTCCCGAAAAGCCACTCGCGGCACTCTTAATACCTTCGCTTGTAATGTTTTTCAACATTTCCAATAATTTCTCATTGAGCAGCTCATTATCACTCATAATAGAAAACCTCCTTTCTTCCTAAATTCCAGCCAGCTTAAACAAACCAAAAACGTCAACGATCAACGCAACCTGTCCTTCACTAAGAATGGCAGCGCTGGAAATTCCAGGAATATCGCCAATAAACGCACCGAGGGGTTTCACAACAACATCCTCTTCTCCCACCAAAGAGTCCACGATCAGTCCAATCCGTTGTCTGCCTGATTGAACGATCACAGCAAAAAGGTGTTTTTCCTTTTCATCGCCTTGCGTAATTTTAAAAATATCCGAGAGATATACCAATGAGAGAACCTTTTGCCGCAACATGGTGACAGGTTTTTGGTAGACATACTTAATTTCCGCCGGATCGATGCGCAAGGTTTCTGTAACCATTACCAATGGAATTGCAAATATGGCTTGATGGACCCTGACCAGCAAGGCAGGTACAATGGCCAGGGTGAGCGGCAAAATTATTTGAAATTGCGTGCCACGGCCAAGCTCGGTCTCGACCTGGATCGAACCATTAACATGTTGAATATTGGTATTAACAATATCAAGGCCGACGCCCCTCCCAGAAAGATCAGTAACTTTCTGACTGGTGGATAATCCTGCCAAAAACATAAGGTTTATTGACTGATCCTCGGTCAAGCTGGCGGCCTCTTCAGCAGAAATCAACCCTTTTTGAACAGCGTTTTTCCGGAGTTTTTCTGCGTTAATTCCACCGCCGTCATCTTCAACGGTGAGGATAATTCGTCCCTGTTCGTGACGGGCAGTCAGGGTAATGGTACCCCGTTCCGGTTTACCAGCCGCAAGACGTTCCTCAGGTGATTCAATGCCGTGATCAACAGAATTTCGGACCAGGTGAATCAGCGGGTCATTGATCTCCTCGATCATCGACCTATCCATTTCTGTTTCTTCTCCATGGATAACCACATCAATGGGTTTACCGACTTTTTGCGACATGTCACGCACCATGCGCGGGAACTTCCCAAAAGCGCTCGAAATTGGCAGCATACGGATATGCATCACCTCTTCCTGGATCTGGTCAGTGATCCGCGCCAAATGGGTAATCGTTTCAGCAATCCGATCGAAATTATTGTTTTGACGGGCAAACCGGCTGTGAATTTGTTTCAACTGGTTACGGTCAGTTATCAATTCGCCGACTAAATTCATCAGGTTATCCAAACGTTCCACATTCGCGCGGATCGTCATATCAGTATTACGCCTGCCTAAAGGCGAAGTGCTGCGTCTTTCGCTCGCCATTATACTGGCAGGTTGGGTCGACTTGGGGCCGTCATCAATTTTTTCCGTCGGTTTAGGGGGTTCAGGGAGTTCAGGGGCAATATTTTGAGGATTATCTGAAATGATCAACCCATTGGACATAATGGTCGTGCCGTCTATGGAAATTTCATCGATTTCAGAGATCACTGTCAGTGCAGCGCTGATTTTTTCATAAGATTGGGTCGTTATCAACACGGCTTTAAATTCACTTACCGATGATGCAGTCTCGATTTGTGCAGGACTGGGGTTCACTGTCTGAATTTCTCCCAGATCCTGCAAAGCCATCAATAATTGAAAAGCACGCGCAGCAGACGCTATACTGTTTGCACTAATTTTAGCTTGAATTTGATACGGTTTACCCGTCCAGGTTGGCGCAATTACTGGCGCACCAGTTGGTGTACTAGCTTCAGTATTGATTGCGTTAATAATATTTTTTATCTTTTTTTTCAGAGGGCTCTTTTTTTGTGGAGAAGAGCCATTACCATTTTTTACGTCAGTGGCGATTGTAGTATTTGAGATGATTTCCGGTTTCACCTCTTCACTGAAATCTTTAAGCGCCAATACTAATTCATCGATATTCAAATCACATGCTTGCGAAGTAGATACTTCATCACGAAGCAGCCTCAGGTGGTCTACGGCATCCAGGCATATGTTTATCAGTTGTTTCGTAATCTGGATACTATTTTTACGAACCCCATCCAAAACGGTTTCCAAAGCGTGGGTAAGATTAGTCATCCGTTGATGTCCGATCATACCTGACATTCCTTTGATGGTGTGAGCAGAGCGAAATACAGTCTGTACCAAATCAGGATTGGAAGATTCTCTTTCCAGGCGAATTAAAGTATCATCCAGTACTTGCAAATGCTCATCTGCTTCAGCAAGGAAAATGGGCAGTTCTTCTTCACTAATATCAAAAATGATTGGCATGGATTTTTCCAATATCCTATGGGTCTCTTGATGCTAAAAGATAGCACAAAACCACATCTTGCACTGTAAATCATCCGTAAAGAGAAGCGAAAAATGGGATAAATTTCTTTATAATAAAACTTTACGCGTTCTCATTCCCTACCCCAAGCAACAACTTATTACTCCCCCAAAAATGCGCTTAAACAAAAATCCCTATTAAAACTAATCTAATTTC
>CAYLOW010000393.1:0-3616 GCA_964385315.1 uncultured Anaerolinea sp. | reverse complement strand
AACGAATGTTGGGGACCGCCCGGCGGCGCAGTGGAGCCTGGTGAGGTGGTGGAGGAAGCCGCAAAACGCGAGGCACTCGAAGAGACGGGGATCGAACTCGAAGAACTTTCCTTGTTTGGCGTCTTCTCTGGCGCTGACCAGTTCTACCGCTACCCAAATGGGGATGAAGTCCACAACGTGACCATCACCTACATTTCCCGCATTCAAGGCGGACAAGTTCGCATCAGCCACGAGCACACTGATTGGAAATATTTTCCACTTGTAGAAATCCCCTCCGAAATCAGCCCACCGATTATCCCAATTTTGAAAAAGATACTCGCAGACTTTCCAGATAAGTCGTAGAATATGCTCAGGTCTTTGATCTATCCCTCTGGGATATAACACGGCAAATAAAATTCATCCCTCATCCTTATGAATAGACCTCTTCGCGTCTTCCTCAGTCACTCCTCCAACGACAAACCCGCTGTGCGCGAGTTGTATCAAAGCCTGCGTGCTGAAACGTGGCTTGCGCCCTGGCTGGATGAAGAGGAACTTTACCCGGGACAGGATTGGAATCTGGAGATCGAAAAAGCGGTGGAGGCTGCCGACGTGATTATCGTGTGCCTTTCCAAAAACACGATCAGCGGGGATGGTTTCGCGCCCGGGTATGCACAGCGCGAGATTCGCCTGGCATTGGATACTGCCGACTATAAGCCTGAGGGTTCGTTATTTATCATTCCCGTTCGTTTGGAGGAATGTGCGATTCCAAAACGATTGATGCGCTGGCAATATGCAAATTACTTTGAAGGTCAGCGCAACCGCGCGTTTCAGCGATTGCTCGTCAGCCTGAAACGACATGCCGATACGGGATTGCCCGTCCTTTCGCTTGATTCGGAAGAGACAATCGCGGTTAAGCGCGATCAAGTAAAAGACCCATCACCCGTGGAGGAAAAGACCGCGCGGTTTTCTTTCTCACCGACCGACCAGCCTGTCACCACTCCAGCAAAGCGGACGCTTTCCAATGGGATGGAATTCTTGCGCGTGCCTGCGGGGGAATTTCCAATGGGCAGCAGGGAGGAAAATAAAAATGCCAATCGCGATGAAATGCCACAACATACCGTGGATATTCCCTTCGATTATTGGATGGCGCGTTTCCCTGTAACCAATGAGCAATTCAACCTTTATACCCAAGCCAAAGAGATCAAACATCCGATGGCGGATTGGAAGAATAAAAAAGATCACCCTGTTCGTTATGTTTCCTGGATTAATGCGATGGCATACTGCCAATGGCTGAACGGTCTGCTCAACGCCGAGTTGCCTGATGGTTTCGTATTGCGTTTGCCCGCCGAAGTCGAGTGGGAAAAAGCTGCGCGCGGCGCGGACGGGCGCGAATATCCCTGGGGAAATGAATTCGATCAAAACAGGTGCAATTCGGCTGAGAGCGAATTGCGCGATACCACCCCTGTCGGCTTTTACTCCCCGCGCGGGGATTCTCCCTATGGCTGTGCAGACATGGCTGGCAATGTCTGGGAGTGGATGCATAGTTTGAAGTCGAATTATCCATATCAAATGAATGATGGCAGGGAGGATGAGACGGCGACCCGTTTTCGCGTCATGCGCGGCGGTTCTTTTGTTGACTATATGCGCGAGCAGCGCTGCGCCTGCCGAGGCGACCACATCTTCCTCAACCTCATCAACAATCGCGGCTTTCGCGTGGTGATCGCGCCAGCCATTGTTTATCCTTCATCATTTCTCCTTCCTCCCTCATCCTTATGAACCGCCCTCTCCGCGTTTTCTTATGCCACTCCAGCAATGACAAACCCGCCGTCCGCGAGTTGTACCAAAAGCTGCGCGCCGAACCATGGATTCAACCCTGGCTGGATGAAGAAGAACTCTACCCAGGGCAGGATTGGAATGTGGAGATCGAGAAAGCCGTTGAAAATAGAATTAAGGAAAAACGACATGCCACCAATAAAAAAAATCAAGCCGATCCCCCCTTTAGTTAAGCGCACTGAAGCATTAGATGCATTTAAGATTCTTCTTTTTGAATGGAAATATAAAGAAATTACAAAAAACGCAAATATCAGTTTAGAGGATCAGCAAAAATTTAATGTTAAATTTTCGGAATTAAAAAATGATTTCGAACGAAAATATAAAGGCTCATATAGCAGTGTAATATATTATTTTCGCAATTTTTCGATTAAGGCGAATATGTCGCCAATAAATTTTTTAGATGCGATGTCTGATAAATCAGATATAGATTTTGATTTAATTCCTGCCAGCATACCTTCAAAGAATCTTTCACCAAACACAATTTTTGAATACTACGAGGGTTTAGTAAAACTAAGTGAGCTAGAGCCCGTCAAATTTGGCAAGTATTATGGATTTAAGGGTTATTATTATTCTGTAGAAGGACATTACACAGAGGAGCAAATAAGATTATTACTTCTTGAAGACTTTGATAAAGAAAGAAGCCATTTTGAAAAGCTAAAAACAAGGTTCGATGAGACCTGGTCTAACGAATCTAATTATGAACGTCACCGAATACCAGAAAGTGTTCGTATTGAGGTTTGGCGACGCGATGGAGGAAAATGTGCAAGGTGTGGCAGTAGAGAAAAATTGGAATACGATCATATTGTTCCAATTTCCAAGGGTGGCAGCAATACTGCCCGAAATATAGAATTGCTTTGCGAGAGACATAATCGAAGCAAGAGCAATAATGTAGTATGAATTCCTATCAAACTATTTTTGCCCTTTTTTATACGCTGTATTCTGCAATGGCAATTGCTATATCAGGAAAAACACAGCCTTTTGATACGCCCTCAATGTTTAAGGGCTATGGTAAGTCTTGGGCAAGATTTATTTTCTCTTTTTTGATTTTAAATATTCTTCCCTTAATGTGTTTTGCTTTTGTGTTTAATGCTTTGCACGACGATATAAATCCTTCACTTACTGTTGATATTGCTTTGCTATTGTTTTTACCAAGTCTGGTTGGTTTGGGGTTTTATAGGATTCATTATGGTTTGATGCTTTTAAAAAATAGAAGTGGATACTTTTTTATGATAAATATTTGTATGGAAAAACCAAAGGTTTACCAGCTTCTTTTAATGATGATTTAGATGCCAGACCAGCACATCATAGAGAACCATTTACTCATATTATTCCTGGGATTCTCTGGGTGATTCTTTCATTGTTACCAGTATTATTTTTTGTGAATAAATGATCGCAGGAAAGTTATCGGATTGTGTCTTTTTATAAGCATTACCTTACTCAAATAGACTCTTGCCCACATCCACTGGGGGAAGTAAACTTTCACCACCAATTACCAATCACTAATTACCAATTACCAATTACCAACTGGAGCCCCTCATGCAACTCAAAGGAATATACGCCCCCATCGTCACCCCCTTCAACGCGGACGAGTCGTGTAAAAAAAAGAGTATTTCAGACTTCCGATTTCTTTGAGAAATCGGAAGTCTACTATTAGCGCAACTTACGGAAATTCCTCCCCCAAAATCTCTTCGATTTGTTCCTTCAAACGGGGAACATCATCCACTGCGGCGACTCAGGCGTTGGCGAGATACAACTTCTCATGCCGCATACACCACCTCGATGTTGGCAAGGACGGAATCCCGAA
>CAYLOW010000392.1:0-3616 GCA_964385315.1 uncultured Anaerolinea sp. | reverse complement strand
ATTGACGACCACCAGCGCAACCGTCAACGGTTCAATGCCCAGCGATACCAGGATTTCTCGTACAGTGCGGCCGGATTCAACAGTGAACTGCCTCTGGCCGCCGGTTACATCTTTCAGGGGACCACTAAGACGGAAAATGGCAGGCATGGCTCATTAGGCTGCCATTGTAGTCAGCCCGAGGCTGTCAAGCTTTTCGGGTTGGGGCAGCCCTTTATTGCTCCAGCCGCGCTGCTCGTAATACATATCAAGCAGTTTATTCACATCTTCAAGGCTGGTGATCTGGCCCTTTGTGGCGCCAGTGGCGGGAGCTTCTTCATAAAATCGCGCGGCGGGTAGATCCCACTCGCGGTCAAACCCTTCATTCTCGCGTGCCCAATACAGGCGGGTCAAATTCCAAATTCGTTCGCCGACCTTTTCGAGGTCTTCCCATGAGCGGTGAATTCCGGTGATGCCTTCCAACGCGGGGACGTACAGGTCGCGGTCAATGCCGAGTTCCACCCATTGCAGGCGGCACCCGCCGAGCACATCGAACATCGGGCGGAAGTTTTGCAGCCAGATGATGCGCGCCACTTTTTCAGGTACAACCTTTTCGCGTCCGACCTGCAGATCATAAGTGATCGCCCAGGAACGGTTGTGGTGCGCGCCCACGTCGCAGGTCATATAGGCCAGCAGCATTGCGGTCGCATTGTGCGTGGCATATGCAGACTGCTCCATGCCTTTGACCTGGATCGCGAATTTCTCACTGCCCCTGCCGATCTTCTGCGCAGCACGTTTTGTGCCTTCTGCCAGTAATGCACCGATGCCTTCACGTTTTGCGATCTTTTCGAGCAGCGCGAACACAGCCTCTACGTTGCCATACTTCAGGTCAAGCCCATCGGTGTCAGCTTTTGTCAGGATGCCCTTTTCGTAGCATTCCATTGCCCAGGCAACCGCGCCGCCCGCGCTGATGGTGTCGATGCCGAGGTCATCACACAACAGGTTGGCCTGTGCCACGTCCTCAATGTCAGAAATGCCAATGTCCGAGCCGAGCATGCCGATCGTTTCGTATTCCGGGCCTTCAACCTGTGTGCCGTATTTCTTCATATTGCTGTATTTGCCGCATGGACACGGGCATCCGAAACAGCCTTTATCCGTGATGACGATCTTTTCGCGCATCACGGGACCATAAAGTGTCTTGCCGCCTTCGAAGGAACCCGCGCTGAAGTTGCGTGTCGGCAGTGCGCCGACTTCATCACACCAACTGGTGACGATGGTCGTGCCATAACGCGTCCATTCCTTCAGCCCTTCTGCATCCTTGCAGGCTTTGAAGATTGCCATGCCCGCCTTTCGGTATTCATCCACATTTGCAACAGGGATCGATTTGGTCCCATGGAGGACGATCGCCTTGACTTTCTTGGCGCCCATTACTGTACCCACACCGCCGCGTCCCGCCTGCCGGCCGTAATCATGGTTCACGCACGCGAAGGAGACTCCGTTCTCGCCGCCGGGTCCAATGACGGCGATCTGATACGCCTCCCCGAATTTTTCCTTGAATTCCTTCTCCACCGCGAAAGTGCCTTTCCCCCATAATTCGGAAGCATCGCGGATTTCGATCCGGTCATCATCAATGAAAAGGTACACCGGCTTTGGGCTGATGCCTTCCAGGATGATGCTGTCCAACCCGGCATATTTGATCTCTGCTGTGAAGTGACCGCCCATCGATGCATCTGCGTACCCGCCCGTCAGCGGAGATTTGGTCGTCCAATCGCATTTGCCCGCGCCGGGAATCATCAATCCGGAGATGGGTCCGCTGGAGATGAAGAGCTTGTTCTCGGGTCCAAGAGGATCTGCGCCTTTCGGGACTTCCTTGTAAAGCAGATATGCCCCAAAGCCGCGTCCGCCGATCCAATCACGTGCCAGTTCGGGCGGGGTCGGTTCTTTGGTCCATTTTCCATTCGTTAGGTCCACGCGCAGGATGTTTCCACCATATCCGTTCATCTTAACCTCCTACCGCCACTGTTTCTTTTTCAGCGATCCACAATGCGCTCGTGCCGCAGACGGCGACGCAATCGCCGCACAGGTCACATTCCCAGGCAGTGCTCGGGACGAGGTCCGCGTCCATGAACATCACGCCTTCGGGGCATTCAGGTACACATGCGCCGCACATAATGCAGTCCTCCTGCACCACATAATAGGCGCCCTTGTCGTTCTGCACGATGCACTCAGGGGGGCAGACTTTTGCGCAGTCACCGCATTGCGTGCAGACCTTGACGTTATACACACCGGGCGCGGGGAAGTGCGGCTCAATGATCAGCGCCGCTTTCTTTGGATTATTCTCTCTGAAAAGATTCAAGGAACACGCCACACGACAGGCGTTGCAGCCAGAACACTTGGAACTATCTACATACAGTCGCATAATGAACTCCTTTATTTTGTTTCACCGGATTCCGGGTACAAAAATTTTATTCAAACGAAAAAAACTTGCCGAATTGTGAAACACTCTGCCGGTTGCCTATGGAATTTGAAGGAATAACACAATTAAGTATAATCCTGTGGATGACTTTGTATGTCATCTTTATTATCTGCTAAATATCACAAATGGCAAGTTGGATGGGGAAGAGCTCATCCAGCCCTTTTCATGGGTAGCATTATTATCCGGGGCATTAGAAATACTGTTGAATAAACAAATAAAAAAGACCGCCTTTCAGCGGTCTTTCAGTTTAGTATGGAATTTATTATTCCTTGGGCAGGATGACCACTTTACGGTGCGGCTCTTCGCCTGTGCTTTCAGTGGTGACTGCGGGGTGTCCGCGCAGTTCAATGTGAATGGCGCGGCGTTCGCTGGCGGTCATGGGCTCCAGGGAGCCTTTGCGCCCGGTCTTGATGACCTGGTCCACCATGCGCATGGCAAGCTGCAGGACCTGCTTTTCGCGGCGGTCGCGGTAGCCTTCGACATCCACCACAAGCTGTACCCACTGCTGGGTCTGCTTGCCAACCATCAGTGAGGCAACGTGCTGGAACGCGGTCAGTGTTTCGGCGTGACGCCCAATCAGCGCGCTCAGGTTATCACCGCGAACATCCACTTTAATGGTGCGGCGGTCATCTGTGCTGGTTTCATCAAAATGGGCGGAGACTTGCGCCTTCATACCCAGATGAAATATCAATTTGGAGACGATCGATTCTGTCGCATCAAGGATCGAATCAGCAGCATCATTGTCAACTTTTTTGGCGGCTACAGGTGCTGCTTCCGTCTGCTCGGCTTTCTTTTCTGCGCGGCGGGGCTTGGGTTCAGGTTTGAGTTCAGGCTTGGCCTCTGTCTTGGTCACTGGTTTGGCTTCTTTCGCTTTCGGCGCTGATTCAGCCCGTTTGACAGGCGCGGGCCTGGCTTGAGCTTTGGCCGCGGGTTTGGGCTCCGGCGCGCGAACTGCTTCTCCGGGCGGTGGATTCACGGTCAGCCGCACCCGTACCTGGCGTCCACCCAATCCAAACAATCCCTTACTGCCTGAATCCAACACTTCAACCGAAACGGCATCAGCCGTGAGTCCAAGTTGAGACAGCCCTTGCAAAAGGGCTTCTTCAACTGTTGGGGCAATGATCTCAAGCGTCGTTCTGTCGCTCATGGTGCCTCCCTATTTTT
>CAYLOW010000391.1:0-3621 GCA_964385315.1 uncultured Anaerolinea sp. | reverse complement strand
GAGACACCAGTCTCATTATCTCTGAGATGAGTCTCATTATCTTTGAGATACTACAGGGTGACCTCACTATTGACAAAACAGGCAAAAGAGCTACAATTAATTCAATGATACAATTAGTACAATATACAGGAAACATATGACGGACAAAAAACTCACATTACACCTTGACTTCCATTCCGGTTTACCGATCTATACACAAATCGTAAATCAGATACAAAGTCAGCTGGTAAACAAGATCATCAAACCCGGAGACCAATTGCCAACCGTGCGAGCCCTGGCACAGGAGTTACGGGTCAACTTCAACACCGTGGCACGGGCCTATCGGATACTGGATGAAGCACGAATCATATCCACACAACAAGGGCGCGGCACATATATCACAGAGATTCCGCCGCCCGAGATAAGCGAAAAGCTAAGGCACGAATCGCTTGCCGCACTAACGCAGAGATTCATAACAGAGGCGTTTCGGTTGGGTTTCTCGGAGCGCGAAGTCAGCCAAATGGTTAAAGAAAGTTTGAAACTAAACAAAGAAACCGTTGGTCAGAATAAAGAATAGTTAATAAAGGAGAATATCAAAATGAATACAAAACCACTTATTTCGATTTTTAAAACCGGGAAAGATGATCAACACATCCCGCCAATTGCAGGGGCGTTATTTGCGGTGTTTCTGGTCATCACCATCACAGGCGCGATAATTGGCGACGGACACTACTCGGACGGATTGATCGGTGCGTGGGTTCTCGGATGGTTGATCGTTGGATGCTATTTTCTCTTTGCGCTCAAGATCGCTTCACAATGGGAGAAAGTGGTTGTCCTGCGGCTCGGCAAGATCATTGGATTGAAAGGACCCGGTTTGTTCTGGGTGATCCCGATCATTGATACAGCAGTGATGTGGATTGATCAACGCGTGGCAGTCACATCATTCTCCGCCGAGAAGACGCTGACAAAAGATACTGTGCCGGTTGATGTGGATGCTGTTTTATTCTGGGTGGTATGGGATGCCGAGAAAGCCGCGCTTGAAGTTACCGATTACAACTCCGCGATTGCATGGGCTGCACAGACTGCTCTGCGTGAGATCATCGGACAAATGACGCTGGCGGATATTCTCGTTGGCCGCGCAAAGATGGACGCGGAATTGCAGAAGATCATTGACGAACGAACAACCCCATGGGGTGTGACCGTACAATCCGTAGAGATCCGTGATGTGGTCATACCCCAGGTTCTGGAGGATGCAATGTCGCGGCAGGCGCAGGCGGAGCGTGAGCGGCAGGCACGTATGATCCTCGGTGAATCTGAACAGCAGATCGCGGCATCGTTCGCAGAGGCCTCAAAAGTTTATATCAACAATCCCACTGCATTGCATTTGCGCGCAATGAACATGTTATTCGAAGGCTTGAAGGAAAAAGGCGCATTGGTCATCGTTCCGTCCTCTGCAGTGGATTCGATGAATCTCGGCGGACTGAGCGGGATGGTATCAATGGCCCAGAACAATTTACCGAAGGCTTAAAAGGATTGATGAGATCAAAGGTTCCAGGTTGAGGACTGCGGCCAGCCGCCAGCAAATCTTCAACCTGAAAACCGGGCTGTTTCACGTGAAACGTTTAAAGAAAGGAAAAGAAAATGACAACAAAAACTACATCCCTGCTCACTCTCGTAATGATCACGCTGGCATTACTTGCGGGCATGCTGCTTTGGAATCAACTCCCAGATCAAATGGCCTCGCACTGGGATATTAACGACAAAGTGAATGGAACCATGCCAAAATTCTGGGGCGTGTTTCTTATGCCTCTCATTACGCTGGGAATGCTGGCCCTATTCCTGATCATCCCGGGAATAGATCCACTAAAGGCAAACATTGCGCAATTCCGCGAGAGCTTCAATCTCTTTATTTTATTGATCGTGGCATTCATGCTTTACATTCACGGGTTAACATTGGCCTGGAGTCTCGGTTACCAGGGTTTCAAAATGAGTGCAGCAATGCTGCCTTTCATGGGCGTGCTGTTCATCGCTGTTGGGTTTATGCTGAGGAAGGCCAGACGCAACTTCTTCATCGGCATCCGCACGCCATGGACACTGTCCAGTGAAAGTGTTTGGGATAAGACACATCAACTTGGCTCAAAATTGTTCATGGCATCAGGCGCGCTGGTGATTGTTGGCGGGTTCTTCGGCGGGACTGCGGCTTTCTTCATGACGTTCATTCCGTTGATCGGGTTAAGTTTATTTCTGGTGGTCTATTCATATGTGCTGTATCGAAGCGAGACCAAGCCGTAAAGGTTTCACGTGAAACATTAAATTCCCCAAAAAAACAGCCTCTATAGTGGCTTCTGTTAAAAATAGCCCGCAAGTTTTCACCAATATTCAGGGATATTAAAATGGCTGAATAGGCCAAATAACAGACTTATCGCGTGAAAACACACAAATTACACAAGCTCTTGAATGCTTGGATCTGGGAATTCCGGGGAGGGAGTTGAATCTTCCTCCCCTCCCGTAAAAACAAATAACCTCTTTATTTTTACGGAATGGCTGTTGCCTTTCACAATAAATTTTTTCACTGATACCTTTATAACGTTAGGAGAAATGAAAAATGGAAAGAAAATCCTTGACCTGGTTTTTAGGAATTACATTCCTAATTTCCTGGCCTTTATTCTTGGTTCCGCTTCTCTTCAAAGAAATGGAACCTGCCAACAAACAATTGATGACGCAGGGTTTGTGGGCAATTGCCATGTGGGGACCTGGGATTGCTGCGATCATTACAACTGTATTCATTATGAAACAGCCGATCAAAATTCTGCGGTTGAACACGCTGGGCAACAAACGGTTTTATCTTTGGGCTTGGCTTCTCCCCATCGGGTTATCCTTCTTAGGCGGACTGCTTACCCTGCTGTTCGGCATCGCAAAATTGGATTTGAATTTCACGATGATCCGCGAATCAATGGCGTCAGCCCCGGGCGGAAATTCCATTCCTGCAGAAGTGGTCGTGGCCATACAGGTTTTAATTGCTTTCACACTTGCGCCATTTATCAACATTCTTTTCGCACTCGGAGAGGAGCTGGGCTGGCGCGGTTTTTTACTTCCACATCTGATGCCGCTCGGTCAATGGAAAGCGATTCTTTTCAGCGGCATCATTTGGGGAGTGTGGCATATTCCTGCGATCGCACAAGGGCTTAACTACCCGGGGTATCCGATCCCCGGAATCTTCATGATGATCGTATTTTGCGTTTTGCTTGGAACAATTCTTTCGTGGCTGTATTTGAACACCAGGAGCCCCTGGGTTGCTGCGCTGGCGCATGGCTCAGTTAATGCGGTTGCGGGATTACCTGTGCTATTTTTAAAACCCGGATTTAACATGGCAATTGGAGGCACGCTCGCAGCACCCGTTGCCTGGATCGGCATGGGTCTATTCATCACATGGCTTGTAATGACAAAACGGTTTCCAGTATTGGAACAAGTTAACGAGGAACAGGGAGGAATTCAGTTGCAATAGTTCAAAGTAAAATAAGAACATTTGTTCTGTATTATATTATAAAAAAGGAACCGTCAATTTTCTCCGACGGTTCCTTTTTTATAAAAAATCTTATTCCTGGCTCGAAGTTAATGTCACAGCCACAACACCCTCATCTG
>CAYLOW010000390.1:0-3670 GCA_964385315.1 uncultured Anaerolinea sp. | reverse complement strand
AATCCATATTCGGGATGACCCGGAGTGAGGCTGCCCCACTGGCGGAAATTTTTCAATTCCTCAAGCGGAAGATCATAGCCCATCAGGTGCAGCAGTGAATACAGGAGCATCGAACCATGTCCACCCGAAAGGATAAAGCGGTCACGCCCCGCCCATTTTGGGTTCTGCGGATTATGGCGCAGGTGGCGGGTCCAAATGGTGTAAGCCATGGCAGCCGCACCCATTGGCAGGCCGGGGTGTCCTGAATTGGCTTTTTGCACGCCATCAGCAGACAGAAAGCGAAGCGCATTAATCGAACGGAATTGCAAATCAGTTGACATAAGAAGTCCTCATTGAAAAAAGAAATGTTCAAATTTTACCAAACACACTAATATATATTCCCGTGTCTTGAATGCCCCGGAAATATATTTACTGATACTTTTCCTTCAATTCCCTTTCGGGCAAAAATATTTTTCCCTCTTTCAGATCGCCGATCATAAAAACAGATTCCTGTTTTTTTACAGCCAGCCACGCAGTATACGCCGCAGCCATTGCATCCAGCTGATCGGGCAGGTACAGCAATTCCATTGGCAATATACCTTTGGAGATTTTATATCGTGTAACCTCTTCAAAAAAATCCATCGGGTCTTTGATTCCCAGACCATGCTCATACAATACAAGCTGCCTTTGCATACGCCCAGCCAGCGAAAGCCTCCCCAAGGGGATTTGACCCGCCATCACACAATGACACGCATGCGAATTCGTTTCCAAAACGAGATATGCAGCATCCTTATCGGGGTATTTCTGAAACCCCATCTTACTTAATTTTCGATATAACTCAAAACCAGCCTGCATCCATGCAGGGCATTCCTCCACACTCGCGGGAGTCTTCGTTATCGAAATGCCGTGTTCACGCAATTCATGTTCCGCCAGCCTCAAGTCATTACGGCGAATTTGATACGCCGTGGGTTTCTTGCTTTTCGTAATCGCATGCACCAGCCCAAAATTGACTCCCGCAGGCATGTTGATCGCCGCCACCACGGAACCCTGCCCGGCAATGAAAGCAGTCACATCATCCATTTCGCCATCGGCAAGCGCAATCAGTTTCAACTCACGATCCAAGGCTGCGTAGGCAAGGGACTTGTTTCCCGGAATGGGGGTGATGCCAATAAAGGCAGTGTCGGTTAATAGCATGGGGTGGATGGAATAAAGAATGAAATTAGATTGGCTCTATTTTACCTTCATCCGCGCATAATCACAGAATCTTTTGCAGTCCGGCCAAACACATCTTCACATCCCTCCGTTTCCCTATCTCCGTGTATACTTCCTGCAATGCATAAAAATCAGAGAATCTTTTTTTACATCTTCACCCTGATTGCAGGTGCAGGGTGGATCGCGGTCAGCGCAAACGCAACAAACGTCACGGCAGGAGCCTCTGCACCACAGGCCGGGTTTGCCGCTCCCGACTTCGCACTAAAAACTCCTGCTGGTAGGGAATACACGCTATCTGAACTCAAGGGGAATGCCGTCCTTGTAAATCTTTGGGCAACTTGGTGTCCTCCCTGCCGCGCAGAAATGCCCGCCATCGAAAGAATGTACCGGGAATACAAAGACCGGGGTCTGATTGTCCTCGCCGTTAATATTACCTATCAGGACGATCCCGCAAACATCGCACCTTTTGTTCAGAAATACGATCTCACCTTTCCCATCCTGCTTGATGAAACCGGCGCCGTCGGTGCCACGTATCAAATGAGATCATTGCCCTCCACCTATTTCATCAACCGCACCGGGGTCATTCAGGAAGTTGTCATCGGCGGGCCCATGTCCGAAGCCCTGCTTCGCACTCGCGTAGAACAGATCCTTAAATAATATGATCACACTCTTCCGAGACCTTTTCTCTCCGCCCCGCCACATGATCCTGCTTTTGCTAGCCATTTGGATCGGGCTCACCTTGGCTGAAAAACACACCGAACGCCACAACGTTGGCAGAGATGATCTGAACAATATTACTTTCTACGGATTGATCGCCTTTGTTATTGGCGGACGGTTGTCATTCGTTTTGCAAAATCTGCCTGCTTTCATGAAAAGCCCGCTGGGCATTATTTCCATCAACCCTGATATCTTCGACCCGCTTGGCGCTGTAGCAGTCGCTGCCATTACCGTTATGATCTACTGCCAACGACACCGGATTCCACTTTGGAATGCACTCGATGCACTCACCCCCTATTTTGCGATTCTTTCCATCGGGATCGGATTAAGCCATCTCGCTGCCGGTACTGCCTTTGGGATGGAAACCGATTTCGCCTGGGGGATCGATCTGTGGAATGCGCACCGCCACCCGACTCAAATTTACGAAACCGCTGCTTCGCTGCTTATCTTTGTCTTGATTTGGTTCCAAAAAAAGAATTCATCCCCGGGCATTCTTTTCCTTGGTTATGCTGCGTCCTCCGCTTTCGCGCAGCTCATCATACAGGCCTTCCGCGGTGACAGCACATTGATTTTCAACAGTCTGCGACAGGGGCAAATCCTCGCCTGGGTTGTGTTGGCGGCAACGTTCTTATTATTTGAATACCGCTTGAGGGAAGAATAATGGACAAAGTCTTCATTACAAACCTGCATGTGCAGGGTATTCTCGGAATTCACGACTGGGAACGGGTCACGCCGCGTGAGATCGTCATCAATGCAATTATGTTCACCGATACGCGATCCGCCGGAAAAAGCGACGATATTTCTGATTGCGTCAACTACAGCGATATGGCAAAAAAACTCCGCAGCCACGTTGAAAGCGCGGCGCGGATGACTGTTGAAGCACTTGCAAATGATCTGGCGGAGATTTGCCTGCAGGAACCAAATGTGGCAAAAGCCATCCTGCGGGTCGACAAACCCGGAGCAGTTCCTGAAGCCGATTCAGTGGCGGTGGAAGTTGAACGAACGCGGGATAATTTTCAGGGTTAAATATGCAAAGGAGCAGCGCCGCGGGAGATATTAGCCAGAAACTCCTGACGTGAAGCCAGGTTCGCGCGGAATGCGCCGTGCATGGCAGAAGTGGTCATGCGCGCGTCATGTTTTTTCACGCCGCGCATTGTAGAGCACAGATGCATCGCCTCAACCACAACCGCCACACCCTGCGGCTTTAGCAGGTCACGCAGAAAATCCGCGATCTGGCGGGTCATACGTTCCTGTACCTGCAGACGGCGTGCATACATATCCACAATGCGCGGAATCTTGGAAAGCCCCAGCACCTTGCCGTTGGGAATGTATGCCACGTGTGCACGGCCAATAAACGGCAGCATATGATGCTCACACATGCTGTAAAACTCTATATCGCGCACAATGACCATTTCATCGTATTTCACATCAAAAAGAGCGCCGTTAATGATGGCAGTCGAATCCACTGTGTACCCGCCCAGCAATTCATGATACATGCGCGCCACGCGGCGCGGTGTATACTGCAAGCCTTCCCGCTGTGGATCTTCGCCAATCGCATTTAATATCCTGGCGACAGCCTCCTCGATCGCGGCGTTGTCAATGCTGTCATGATTCACATCCCTTTCGTTTTCATCATCAAATTCCATGTTTGCTCCAAAAAATAAAACTGACCTGACAGCAAAGCCGTCAGGTCAGTTCATATCTTAACCGATCAACCGAGTTCAGGCTCGATCAACCCATAACTTCCATTGCGGCGGCGGTA
>CAYLOW010000389.1:0-3695 GCA_964385315.1 uncultured Anaerolinea sp. | reverse complement strand
AGGGCTATCATCTCGAACATAACTTTGGACATGGACAACAAGATTTAGCCAATGTTCTGGCATCCCTGAATATCCTGGCTTTTCTAATCCATACCATCCAGGAACTGATTGAACCAGCTTATCAGCGTTTACGACGAGCCTTGGGCGCTCGAAAGGCCTTCTTCAATGATTTGCGCGCGTTAACCCGCTACATGGTCTTTGACTCATGGGACAATTTATTCTCCTTCATGGAGGATGGCTTGGAAATTGACCAAGCATCGCCATAACCCAATTTTGAATTTGGAATTGCTGTCCGCCAGCGGATCACCAATACCATGTACATATTATTTTTTTAAGCATATCAAGCGGCCATATTCAACGGTCGTTATCCATCTGCCAATATTTTCATAAGCCCCAAGACCTTGACGGATTCCTATTTCTGCCTATAATCGGACGAAATTACCTGCCCATGAACCAACCTTTGTTCACCCTCTCCATTATTGTAGTACTCCTTGCGGTCCTTATTATTAAGGATCAATTTTTGGTTAGGATGGCAGCGGTGAGAGCAAAGTAAATCACTGAGTAAGTACAAAGAGCCGCCCTAACCACGGGCGGCTCTTTTTTTATTAATTATTTCAACCCGTCCCCTCTTCTGATCAAGAAAGGGGAATCTAAAAGGAGCACCATGCGTTCTGATACGGTCAAGAAAGGTTATGAAAAAGCGCCTCACCGATCCTTGTTGCGCGCCACAGGCGTCAAGGAAGAGGATTTCAACAAACCGTTTATTGCTATCGTTAATTCCCATGTAGATATTGTCCCAGGACATGTACATTTGCAGGAGTTTGGGAAGCTGGTGAAGGATGCCGTCCGCGCGGCGGGGGGCGTGCCGTTCGAGTTCCACACCATCGGCGTGGATGACGGCATTGCGATGGGGCATTCGGGAATGAATTACTCGCTGCCATCGCGCGAATTGATTGCCGACTCAGTGGAGACCATGATCGAAGCGCATCAATTCGACGCGATGGTCTGCATCCCAAACTGTGACAAGATCGTGCCAGGCATGCTGCTGGCCGCCATGCGGGTGAACATCCCCACCATCTTTGTTTCAGGCGGGCCGATGGCTGCGGGCAGGACCCCCGACGGGGAAGCGATTGATCTGATCTCGGTTTTTGAAGGGGTGGGAGCATTTTCAACGGGGAAGATCGACGAGAAGCGATTATCCATATTGGAAAAATTTGCCTGTCCCTCCTGCGGTTCCTGTTCCGGCATGTTCACCGCCAATTCAATGAACTGTTTGATGGAAGTGATCGGATTGGCGCTGCCTTATAACGGTTCGGCACTGGCCAAGACTCCCGAACGTGAAGCCCTGGCAAAGAAAGCAGCAGGGCAAATTATGACTCTGCTCGAGCGCGACATCAAACCGCGGGATATCGTCACCGCCGAAGCGATTGACGACGCGTTCGCGCTGGATATGGCAATGGGCGGCTCATCAAATACCGTACTGCACACGCTGGCATTGGCCAATGAAGCAAACGTAAACTATCCATTGGACAGGATCAATTCAGTGGCAGACAAAGTGCCGCACATCTGCAAAGTGAGTCCATCGGGCAAATGGCACATGGAAGATGTGCATCGCGCGGGCGGCATTCCCGCCATTTTGAACGAAGTGCAACGCGGGACAGGCATGCTACATTTTGACCGCATCACTGTCAGCGGCATGACTTTGGGCGAATCGATCAAAGGCGCGGAAATAAAAGATGAAGAAGTAATCCGCCAATATGACAATGCCTATTCCAAGCGCGGCGGACTGTCCATTTTGTTTGGGAATCTCGCGCCAAAAGGGTCTGTGGTCAAAGTAGGCGGCGTGAGTGAAGCCATGATGAAATTTGAAGGTCCTGCTGTGATCTTTGAATCACAGGACGATGCCATGGCTGGAATTTTGGCGGGCAAGGTTAAGGCGGGGGACGTGGTAGTTGTGCGTTATGAAGGTCCCAAAGGCGGGCCTGGAATGGTAGAAATGCTCTCCCCCACCGCCGCGATCATGGGGCAGGGACTTGGCGATAAAGTGGCGCTCATCACCGACGGCCGTTTCAGCGGCGGGACTCGGGGCGCGTGCATTGGGCATGTGTCGCCAGAAGCTGCCGCGGGTGGACCGATCGGGGCGCTCAAGGCCGGGGACATCATCCAAATTGACCTGATGGCACGCAGTCTCAACGTCAAGTTAAGCGAAAGTGAGATCGAAAGCCGGCTTAAGGTACTGCCCCCGTTCAAATCCAAAACAAAATCCAAATGGTTAAAAAGATATTCGCATTTTGTGACAAGCGCTGATACGGGCGCAATTTTGGAAAGCTAATGTTACCGCGAGGAGGGTGCGCTTCCTGACGAAGCGGGCCCCTGATCGTATTGGACATCAACCCGGACAAAAAAACAAAAGTGTCCTTGCAGTGACATGAAATTAAAGGAGAGCAAATGAAAAAAACAGGTGCAGAAATTTTATGGGAGTGTGTGGTGCGTGAAGGTGTGGAGGTCGTCTTCGGGTACCCGGGCGGGGCTAACATGCCGATCTACGATGCAATGCTGAGTTATCCGATCCATCATGTATTGGTGCGGCATGAACAGGGCGCGGCTCACATGGCCGATGGCTTTGCGCGCGCTTCAGGAAAGGTGGGGATGGCACTGGCGACATCTGGCCCTGGAGCTACAAACCTTATCACAGGCATCGCCACGGCTATGATGGATTCTGTTCCTGTAGTTTTTGTAACGGGACAGGTTGCCTCTCACCTGATCGGCGGTGATGCATTCCAGGAAGTGGATGTGACAGGCATCACCCTGCCGATCACCAAGCATAATTATATTGTGACACGCGCCGATGAAATTGCGGGAGTTGTACGCGAGGCATTTTACATCGCCCGCAGCGGACGCCCGGGTCCTGTGCTGATCGACATTTGCAAGAACGCGCAGGTCGAACATGCTGAATTTGAGTATCCGGCTGATGTGAAACTTCCCGGCTATCAACCTGTTGACCATGCATCAAAGGACTCCCTTGAACATGCAATCAAGTTGATCGAGAAGGCGCAGCGTCCGATCATTTTGTGCGGACATGGCGTGTTGATGTCGAACGCAGAAGAAGCGTTGATGAACTTTGCCGTCAAGACCCAAACCCCTGTGGCGAGCACCCTATTGGGTCTTGGCGCATTTCCCGCTTCGCATGAATTAAGCCTTGGCATGATGGGCATGCACGGCGAAGTCCATACCAACATGGCTATCCAAAACTCGGATCTGATCCTGGCCTTTGGAATGCGCTTCGATGATCGTGTGACCGGCACGCTGAAAACCTACGCACCGCACGCGAAGAAGATCCACGTTGAAATTGACCCGTCGGAAGTCCACAAGAATGTGGCAGTGGATGTTCCGCTGGTTGGCAATTTGAAAACCGTCCTGACCGACCTGATCCCGATGGTGGACGAATACGACCACGAAGCGTGGAAGAACCAGATCAACGAGTGGAAAGCCGAAGGCGATTCGCGCAGCATCATGAATTGGGACCCGGACGGTAAACTGCATGTGGCGCATCTGATCTCGGATATTTGGAAGGCAACGGGCGGCAATGCCATTGTGACCACTGATGTCGGCCAGCATCAAATGTGGACGGCACAATATTACGCGCTGGACAGACCGAACCGCTGGCTTACTTCGGGCGGAGCAGGCACGATGGG
>CAYLOW010000388.1:0-3711 GCA_964385315.1 uncultured Anaerolinea sp. | reverse complement strand
ATAGCCTAGGCTCTGCCTTAGAAGCCCCCGCATTCATGCGTGGGGATTAGTCACTATTCCGGGTTGTCATTCTTATTAGAAATAACGCCATTACTTACAACCTGAATACTTTTTCAGGCGATAAATGAGCGTGCCGTGAAACTCTCGGATGATGCAATAATTTTCATTGACATATTCAAACACCAGGGGCATCCCTTTTGGTATTCCAACTTGTGCGTATGTTGCCGCAGCACGTAACGCTGGATTAAGAGGAAGCATTTCTGCCGTATCAGTTTTAGGTTCTATGATCAGAACAGGTGGTGAGGCTTGAAGAGTATTAAGAAAATCTAATACCAGAGATTCAGTTGCATATCCCGGCATGAATAAAGGGAATTGATAGGAATATTTTGTGGGTGAAATCCGATCCGAGAGAAAGTTGATCCATACATAATTCCCCCAAACAAGTACGGTGTCTCCTGGATTGGTCACATCATCAATGTATTGCACGATTGCGTTTTGAGCTTCCAGTGGCTTGTTATTGCGGAACAAAAAATAGTTTCCAAGTCGTGCGTACCCTTTAACTACGGGGATGTTGGTTGCAAGCAGACATGCAAGTGTTGCAGTAAGAATGGTTGCAGGTACGAGCTTATGCAAGGCGTGGCGGGAGGGTATCTTTACTAGGACTTCTTTTGCAAGATCCCCGGCAAGCAGGCCGAGATATGGTGTCCATACTATGACGTAATGGTAAAAAACTCGTCCCGAAATTGAAGATAGGATAGTTTCGAGCGGCAAGCCAATCAGAAGCATCAGAATGAGAATATTTTCTTGTTGGACGTCAAAAAATTTCTTTCTGGCTTGTCGGTAAACCCAAAGAAAGAGAAGAATACCATACCCAACAAACGGGAACCAACCTAGCTTATTGAAACTTCCCACAACCATTGCGACATAACTATTAGCAAAACCCTTCACTTGGTTTTTTTGTGCATAATATGCATTGTAAATAAAAACAGCATCCCAAAACTTAGAGAATGCTCCATGTGACAGGCACCAAACTATAAAGACCGCCAGGACTGTGGATAAGCCTAGCGCAAGAAAAGATGCCTTTTTGAAAATGTCCTTGTATTCCCTTCTTACTGCCGCGGCGACAAAATCAGCCAGAACAATGCTAACCTGAATGCCTATGTTGTTTGGCCGCAGCAGGAGGCTAAACCCTGTTGCTATGCCAATTGCAAACCATCCCCAATGATTTTTGTTTGACCTTGATGACCATGTCCAGAAATAAACTGCTGCCACATTGAACAGCAGGCTGTATGCTTCGGTGTAATTTGAATCGTTGAAATACTTGTAATGTCCCACTTGTCCTTGGGTATACGACCAATAAACGATTGCAATAATGCCAGCGGTTTTTCCCCACTGATTGCGTGCGATTTGATAGATCCCCGCAGCGGTCAGGGCGAGGAAGAACAACTCCATGGTCCACACTCCCCATCGTGACCCTTTTCCAAACAGCAATCCAAGCGCATTGATGAAATATATTAATGGGCCCTTATGATCCCAAAAATCAAGATATGGGGTATGACCTGCCAGGATTTGCTGACCGCCATAAAGGAATACGCCGTTATCTGTGCCCGGGAGGTGGTCAAGTGGGTTCCCATAATACAAAAATGAGGCGGGAAGGAATAAAAATAAAAATATCAACCCCGCCTGATAGACCTTTTTATTAAACTTCATAGATCAGTCTCTTTCATAGAATAAGTCAAGTACCCATTTTATATACCAATGATAAGCAGACAAAATCAGGTCTTTTGAATTGCGTATTGGCGGGGCGATAAGCCCTGTAATGCCTCGTGAGGACGGATGGTGTAGTAATCTTCAAGCCTGTGCTTTGCGATCAAACGGATTTCATCCAAATTATCAAACAAATATGCATCCAAAACCTCTTCACGAAACGTGCGGTTGAAGCATTCGATATATGCATTCTGTGCAGGCTTGCCTGGCTGAATATGCATCAACTCTAATTGTTTTTCTTTTGCCCAATTCTCCATGCGCTTGGAGACAACCCCCGGATCATTATCCATGCGGATTTGTTTGGGAGCAGCTCGCCACAGCAGCAGATTTTCCAACACTCGCACCACTCGTTCTGCTGGTAGTGAATGATCGACTTCGATCCAGAGGCCAAGTCAAGTTGGACTGCACTGGCACCCAGCCGTTTCTTGGGTTTTCTGTGCAAATCCAGCGCCAAACCACGGTAAATTCTTCGAATGCGCTTGTGATTCCAGTGATGTCCTTGATTTCTCAAGTAATCGGTCATCTTTCTGCAGTCCCAGCGTGGCTGGCTTTCTGACAGTTGCTGCAGTTCCTGCACAATCTCGTGATCATCCGTTTTGCTGGCTTGATAGCGATAGGTACCGCGATTCATGCTTATTGTCCGATATGCTTGCCGTTCGCTCATCTCATGTTCGGCGATTGCGTACTTGACCAGATCACGCTGCTCTTCTGATTTCAGAGTTTTTTCGATAATATCCTTGAGCACTGCATGTTCCAAACTCAAGTACGCATATATCTTTGTTATGCCGTCGATTTTCTTCTTCCAGTTCCTTCAACTGTTTCAGGCCGCTGGCTGATATGCCGCTGTACTTTGCTTCAATTTGTAGAAAGATCCTTTGCAAAATCCGTGCTAGCGGACAAGTTCTTCCAGCGCCATGCCCGCTTCGGCTTATTTCAGGATATTTACGATCTGGCTTTCTGAAAACTTCGATTTCTTCATGTGGATCTCTCCTGGCTTTATTTTGCCATGATTTTTCCACTTCTTACTGGTATGATTTTACGGGATGGTTACCAAAATGGGTGACCTCATCAATTGTACCAATTTTTGAAAGGCGTTCTCCCCATTGCCAGCACTGTGACTGGGCAATCGCATTTCAACTTTTGAGAATAGCAGACAAGTAGTCATTGCTCTAGCCAGCCAGCAAACGTTTGGCATGGATACCGCCTTTGGCTGACGTCTCGTTTTTCAGTAAATTGAGAGCCATGTGGCGAAGAACTGCCAGATTTTCAGCAGCATGATCTTTGCTAACTCGGCTTTTATCTTCTCGAAACGCAATATCCGGGGTGGTTGTTCCAAAATTTGTAAAATCAGATGGGTAACGACGGTCGAAGTGAATCGGTTGTTTCAAAAGGAAGCTATGCGATCAAATCCGCTAAATTGAGACCACGCGCAAAACGTGATCCTGCAAAAGTAATCAAGCGGCTGACATTGAACACAGATTGTTCGCGCTTATACTCGCGCACACATGCACCGCACTGCGTTTGGTGCAGTGCATGTGTCGAGCGATAACGCTCTTTGTTCCACCAACCGGTACTGCGCTCACAATGGTTGTTGGTGCCGTCAATCATTCTGTATTCGGTAGGCGCTATCGTGCTTCTTACCTTTCGCGGGTTTGCGGGCATTGGCATAGCGGAAGTAACTGGCTTCAGGCAGGGGTTGTTCTTCGGGACTACGAGTATGGGTCATCTCTTTGAGTTTGTTCAAATCCAGCAGGGCCTGTTCAGGGGAGACACCAATGGCTTGTAGGGAGTGATTTTGGTTTGACATAATCAAAGCCGAGAGTTCGTTAACCAACGTGTCCGTATTCCTTCCAACGTGGCTTTTGCAAACCTGCTGGGAGGGTCCAGTTTCATCACTCACTTTCTTAAATCCATCGGTGCCATCGGCCACTAAAACATCTGCAT
>CAYLOW010000387.1:0-3717 GCA_964385315.1 uncultured Anaerolinea sp. | reverse complement strand
AACCTTCGGGGCAGGGTGCAATTCCCGATCGGTGGTAAAGCCCACGAGCCTCTTTGGGCAGTAGCAATTTCCCCTTTGGGAAATGGGTACCGCAAAAGCGGGCATGATCTGGTGAGATCCCAGAGCCGACAGTATAGTCTGGATATAAGAAGGTAATCACGACAGGACCCATAAGGTCTCTGAGCGGATTCACATCCCGAAAACAGCACTTGTTTTCGGGATTTTTTAAGAGTGAGTGACCCGCCTCGGATGCCGCCTTTTCCACGCCCCGCAGTTTATTCTTGCGAGGCGTTTTTATTTCTCTCAAACCTATGAAACCATCATTATCTCGCTGGCTGGGACTTTTTTCGATCACCTTTGGCATACTTGCCTGGGAGCTGTTTGTGCGCGTGAGCGGGCTCCCGCGGTTCATCCTGCCTTCCCCGATGGACGTGGGGACGCGTATGCTCAAGTCGCTTGCTGATGGAAGCCTGCTGTATCACACCGGTGTTACCCTGCTGGAGATCACACTTGGGCTGCTGGCCGGCGTGACCTGCGCCACCCTGCTCGGATATATGCTTGCAAAATCCCGCTCCCTGGAAAAAATACTCTCGCCGTACCTTGTGGCAAGCCAGGCGATCCCTGTTATCGCGATCGCACCCCTGCTTGTCATCTGGCTGGGACACGGCATCATTTCCAAGGTGGTCATCTGCGCGTTGATCGTGTTTTTCCCTGTCCTGGTCAATACCGTCGTGGGTGTGCGCGCCGTCCCGCCCGCGTTATACGACATGATGAATTCCCTGCGCGCCTCGCGCTGGCAGGTGATGTCAAAGCTTGAAGTGCCGGCGTCACTGCCGGTGCTGTTGGGCGGCTTGCGGATCGGTGCGACGTTATCGGTCATCGGCGCGATCGTCGGTGAGCTGGTGGATGCAAAGGAAGGCCTCGGCTTTTTGTTGAAGGTCGGGGATTTTCAATACGATACATCCATGGTCTTTGTGGCGGTCATTATGCTGGTTGCGCTGGCCCTGAGTTTATACGGGGTTGTGACGTTGTTTGAAAAAAGATTTTTAAAATGGCAAAACACTTCGTCCTGAGGGAAGCCCAAAAAATTTGGGGTTTGTCGGGAGCTTGAAGGAAATCAAAGGAGATTTCAGTGTTGAAGAAATTAGTTTATCTCATACTTGGGCTGGCTGTCAGCCTCTCGGCTTGCGGCAGTCCGCAGGTTAAGAACGAACCATTGACGCACATCCGCCTGCCGGTGGGTTATGTTGCCAACATACAGTTCGCGCCTTTTTATGCCGCCATGGAAAAGGGATTTTTCAAAGATGCCGGCCTCGAGGTCGAGTTGGATTATTCATTTGAAACTGACGGTGTGAAGCTGGTGGGCGCGGGCGAACTGCCGTTTGCCGTGGTTTCGGGCGAGCAGGTTTTGCTGGCGCGTGCGCAGGAATTGCCGGTTATCTATGTGGCTGCGTGGTATCAAAAGTACCCCATTTCAGTGGTCTCAAAACGCGAGGCGGGCATTGTCTCAACACAAGACCTGAAAGGCAGGACGATCGGGCTGCCGGGTTTGTTCGGTGCCAATTATATTGGTTTGCGCGCCCTGTTATTTTCCGCCGGCCTGAGTGAGTCTGATGTGAATTTGGAGGAAATCGGTTTTAACCAGGTGGAGTTGTTCGCTGCCGGCAAGCAGGATATCGTCGTCGGCTATACCGCGAACGAACCGATCCAGTTAAAGGCGCAGGGTTTTGATGTGACGGAATTGCGCGTGTCTGATTCTGTGGATCTGGCTGCGAATGGAATTCTGGCCAGTGAAAATGTGATCGCGGAAGATCCAAAACTGGTCAACGCATTTGTGGGCGCCTTTTTGAAAGGGGTCAGCTATACGGCTGAGAATCCGGATGAGGTATTCAAGTTGAGCGCAGCGTATATTCCAAATTTTGCCGACCTTGATCAAAAAGTTCAAAAAGAGATCCTTGCCACCTCCATCGAATTGTGGAAAACCGACCGCCCCGGATACTCCGACCCGCAGGCCTGGAAAAACATGTACGATGTTTTGCTTAAAATGGGCTTGGTCACAGATAAATTGGATTTGACCAAAGCTTTCACAAATTCATTCATACCGTAAACATTGGGACTATAAGGTTCTTCTTTACGCTCTTTAGAAGCCTTGTTGATAAAACTAAACCATGACCGCCAAGCCCATCCTCACCGTAAAAAATCTCTCCGTTGTCTTCCCCGACAACAACGGCGGCTTGCATGCGCTTGATGATATTTCCTTTGAAGTATGCCCGCGTGGTTTTATATGTTTTCTCGGGCCTTCGGGCTCGGGCAAGACCACCCTGCTGCGGGTAATCGCCGGGCTGCTGCAGCCCTCCTCGGGGCAGGTGGATTTTGGCCAAAATCAGCAGCCCAAAATTGGCATGGTTTTTCAGCAGGCGCACTTGATGCCCTGGCGTACGGTCATGGATAACATTAAACTGCCGCTTGAACTGGAAGGCGTGCCTGAATCCCAGGCACGCATCAAGGCGCAGGAGATGATCGAACTGGTCGGGTTGAATGGCTTTGAGGATGCCTGGCCGCGTGACCTGTCCGGCGGCATGGCGCAGCGGGTGGGAATCGCCCGCGCCCTGGTGCATGACCCGGACCTGCTCCTGCTTGACGAGCCTTTCGCCTCGCTGGATGCGCTGACCCGTGAGCGCATGTGGGTGGAGTTGTCGCGCATCTGGGAGGTAAAGCAAAAGACGGTCGTCATGGTGACACACTCCATCAATGAATCGCTGTTCCTGGCGGATGATGTGCTGGTATTGACCCAGCGTCCCGGCAGAATCAAATTGGAGGTGAAAGTTGACCTGCCGCGCCCGAGAAATGACGATATTCGTTATACGCCGCATTTTGGAAAACTGGCGCGGAAATTGAGGGGGGCGATCGAGTAAGCTGATGTTCCGGAAACTTTAACATCCCCTTAACAGATGATTTTCCCTTTGTGATATATTCCTGTTAATGACAGAATCAATATTGATCGTTGAAGATGAGATCTCCCTGCAGGAAACCCTTGCCTATAACCTGAAAAAGGAAGGTTATGCGGTGGAGACGGTGGGGGATGGGCGCGCCGCATTGGATGCAGCCCGGCGTTTAAAGCCTGACCTGATCGTTTTGGATATTATGCTTCCGGAGATGGACGGCTTTGAAGTTGCGCGCATTCTCCGCAAGGAAATGTCTGCCGCCATTTTGATGCTCACAGCGCGTGATGATGAAATTGACCGCGTGGTGGGGCTGGAGGTCGGAGCCGATGATTACCTGACCAAACCGTTTTCGATGCGCGAGTTGATGGCGCGGGTGAAGTCGCAACTCAGGCGTGCGCGGCTCCTGCGGGAGGAAATGGGAAAAACCGGGTCTGCAGAAGAAAAGCACGAAACATTGAAATTCGACAACCTGGTCATCAACCTCACCCGCCGCGAAGTGATGCTTAATGACAGCCCCGTGCCGCTAAAGCCGAAGGAATATGAATTGCTGCTGTTCTTCGCCGAACACCGGCGGCAGATGCTCTCACGCGAATTCATCCTGGAACGGGTGTGGGGCTGGGATTACATCGGTGACAGCCGGTCTGTGGATGTGCATGTCCGCTGGCTAAGGCAAAAGATCGAAACAGATGCCGCCAATCCCACGCGGATTGTGACCGTGAGAGGCGGCGGATACAGGTTCGAGGGATAAGGGAAACAATAACCAGGAAAGTAT
>CAYLOW010000386.1:0-3728 GCA_964385315.1 uncultured Anaerolinea sp. | reverse complement strand
ATCTTATAACATGCCTACTCCGTCCCCATGACCCGCACATCGGGGAAGTAAATGGTGGGAAATGAAAAATTCATCTGCGCGAATCTCCATATGCCTGACTCACGGACCACCACCGCAGTAAGCCGCAATGCCCAGACAAATTTTTCTCCGCGCCTGAGCTCATAGAGGGTATTCGTGCCGCCGCGCAGAATGTAGTGAAGTTTTTCTTCGGGGGGCAGGGTCGAATTGGTGATGAAATCCTTGGCGAATTCCAGGTATTCAGCGTAGTTTTCCGAACCGATGTTTTTTGAAACCGTGGCCGATGCGGCGATCCAGCCTGTCTCGCCGTGAACGTGTATGGATGCGGACTCCAGATCCAGGCATAGATCGCCCCAGCTTTCCCAATCACCCTGCACCAACTCTCTGGCTGAGTCGCGGCTGGTGTACCACTCATCCACCCCCGGCTTGACCCCGTTCGTACCAATCACCTCGGCCTCGGGCGTGAACAGCTCCATAAAGGCATCCACCTGAGTCACATCACGGCGGGTGTATCCGTCCTGGCATTTTTGCAGCAGTGTGTGAATTTCCTGTTCGGGATTCATTGATTCTCTCCGGTGACGTTCTGATCACGACCCTTGAAACCCGGCTCGCATGCCATCCATGCAAAGTTTTATGACCGGGTTATCCAGGTTCATGGCTGGGCTAATAAGAACCTGCTCATTTCATCAAATACAAGTTCCTCATGTTTGATAAAAACATAATGATGCCCGTTGGGGATCACCACAATTTTTGCATGCGGTACGCTGCGCTGAAATTGCTCGAGCAGCTCCCGCTGCAGGGGCGGCCGCACCCCGTCAAAGTACTCGATCACCTGCGCCTTCTGCTCTTCCGTCATGGTATCGGGAGACAGATAATCGCCGGACCAATTGATGGCATAGATACTGAGTACCGAGGCCTGTATTTTTACATCTTCCGGCTGGTAACTTCTCATCATGATGTTGAAAGCCTGGCCAATGGCTTCAGACATTTTATCAACTATTTTTCCCTCAGCATCCTGCTTGACTGAATGCAGCAGGTCCTCGTCGAAGGCGTCACACCAAATGGCGGCAAACGAGGGGTAATTCCTTTTGATCGCGGCGGCATAGTTTTCAATGGAGAGATGGTCGTCATCTTCATCCGGGAGTTGAATATTTCGGAGCGGGTTCTTCTCCATCATGCTTTTGAATGTCACCGATGTGCGGTCGATCGCGGCATCCAGGAATACCAGCTTGAGTACCCGCTGCGGATACAGCGCGGCAAAGTGAGCCAGTTCGACATACGCCATGGAGTGCCCGGCCAAAATCGCCTTCTCAATGCCAAGGGAATCCATGAACTGCCGCAGGTCTTCGGTCAGGGTGTCTGCATCGTATCCGGTTTCGGGATAGTCCGAGTCTCCATGTCCGCGGCGGGTTAAGGCGATCACATGAAACTTATCGGCAAAACGCGGGGCGAATTCCTTAAAGACATAGGCTGAATTCCCCATGCCTGCCAGAAATAAAAGCACGGTCCCGCTGCCGCCCCAATCGAGGTAATGTAAACGGATTCCATTTACAGTCACGAAATCACTTTTATAAGCTGCTGGTTCCAAGATCTACCTCTCGGGTGTCACGGATTCTGTTCAAAGATCATGATCGGAATGGTACGCGTCGTCATCTTCTGATAATCCAGGTAGGGCGTGTGCCGTTCGGTGACGAACTTCCATAAATTATTATACTCATCTCCCAATGCTTCCCGTGCCGCTACCGTGAGCAGTTGGCCATTGATCTCCAAACTTGCCTGCGGAGTTTTCTTCAAATTCAAATACCAATCTGCATGCTTATCCCTTCCCCAATTGGACGCCACGATCAGATATTTTCCCTCGTATGCAAAATAAGCGATTGGAACAGCCCGCTCCTGCCCGGAACTGCGCCCCACTGTGCGAAGGATGAGGATATTCTGTGTTCCAAGTTTGCTCCCGATCCGCCCACGACTGAGGCGGATAAGAAAGGAGTTGAGGGACATGAACCATTTGATGAAGATGTCTTTCATGGCTCATATTTTCTCACATTGCCGGGAATAAATATACGCTGAATATTTCAGCCCTTATGGCTTTACCAAAGTCGGTAAATGTCGTTGCGAGGAGCGTTTTTTGCGGCGAAGCAATCTCCTGTTTTAAGAAATATTTCAGTCCAAAAGGAGATTGCTTCGCCGCCAAAGTACAGGAACGGCGGCTCCCGAAAGATTATCGGGATAGGTATCGCAACGACATCGATGGGTAATATGTATGGTAATCATAAATTTACGCTGAATATTTCAGCCCCACCCAGGCGCAGATAGCGGTCAATTGCGGGAAGAATTCCGTTGCGCAACTCCCTGGGTCATTGACCAGCGGTTATTCGCTTCACGATCCATTTCCCTCGATCTGCTGAATGAGTTCCACCGCCCTGGCAATCCCATCCTCGGCTTGAATTTTAGAACCCAGGCTGGCGGCGCGCTGCCGCATGCTTCCATTCGTGACTGCTTCCTGAATGGCCTGCGCGAGCCGGTCAACGGTAAGTTTTGAACGCGGAATCGGCGCGGGCCCCACCCCGAGATCATAGACGCGCCGACCCCAAAATGGCTGGTCGATGAGGAACGGGACCACGACCGAAGGCACCCCTGCCCGCAATCCCGCGGCGGTTGTCCCTGCCCCGCCGTGATGCACAACTGCCGCGACACGCGGGAAAAGCCAGTCATGCGGAATCGAGTCGATCATGAACATCGAGTCGGGCAGGTTTTCCTTCTGTAACCCGCCCCAGCCCGAAAACAAAAGCGCGCGTTGATCCGTTTTCTTGATCGCCTTGATCACCAGGTCCGCGGCCTCCTGTGGGTTACGGCTGCTCATGCTGCCAAACCCAACATACACAGGCGGAGGACCGGCCTGCAGAAAATCCAGCAGGGCTGCGGGCGGAGCCCAATCATCGGCTGAATCAAGGAACCAATACCCGGTGATATGTTCGTCAGCGCTCCAATCAGCTGGCGCGGCGATCACAGACGGGCTGAAGCCATAAAGCACGGGAAACCCTTTTGAGCAGCTGGCTTGAAAAGGTTCAGCAAGGGAAGCGGGTGGTAAGCCCAGCACCTTCTTCCGCGCCCGGTTGATCACGGGCCGGCCGCCCAGCCACGCCATCTGCAGAATAAAACGGGATAATATGAAATTGAACCCGCCTCCCAAATTTGGAAGGGTTCGCGGAAAGAACACGCCGGGAAAAGCTCTTGTAGGTCTGATGGGAATTAAATGAGCTTGAAGCAATGGAATACGCAATTTCTCAGCCAGCGCGAGGCCGATGTGCAAGCCCATGCTGCCTGTGATCAGCAGGTCCATTCCCTGACAGACTGCCAGTCCATCCTCAAGCATATCGATGGCGATGCGTTGATATTCCTTCATAAGGTGTTTCGTAATCGCAATAAGATTCCCCTTCTCAGACAATTCCCGCCATTCCCTGCTCTCCATTCCCTCCTGTGAATTCCCATGCACCGAGTGAATTTCCAGCCCATGCATTCTTGACAGCGCTTCAAATTCCCGGGTGGTCGCCAGCCTGACAATATGGCCTGCTTCTTTTAATCCCCTGCCCAGGGCAATATACGGTTGAACATCCCCCCGGCTCCCAAGTGCAAGGATGGCAATCTGCATAGATCTATTGTAAGCTCATTAAAGCGAGAACAATAAGAACAAAGAAAATAAAAAATCG
>CAYLOW010000385.1:0-3752 GCA_964385315.1 uncultured Anaerolinea sp. | reverse complement strand
GACTCACAATGATATTCATGGCGGGATCGGCGCGCCGTTGATCGCGCAGGATCAACTGATCGGTTATATGTGGATGGGACACAGGTCGGAGATTGGTGAAGCCGAAGTCCGCTTGTTTACCGCCGTCGCAGATATCGCTGCCAACGCGATTCATCGTGCAACATTACACGAACGATCCCAAAAGGATGCAGCAGAGCTCGTTCTGGCATACGACTCGACCCTTGAAGGCTGGGCCCATGCGCTGGAATTACGTGATCAGGAAACGGAAGGGCACACACGCCGCGTAGCGATGATGACCGTTGAACTGGCCCGAAAATTGGACGTCAATAAGCCAGATCTGGAAAATATCCGGCGCGGCGCACTTTTACACGATATCGGCAAAATGGGCATTCCCGATTCAGTCCTGCTAAAACCAGGCACGCTCAACGAGCGTGAATGGGAGATCATGCGCAGGCATCCCGAATACGCGTACCAATTCCTGGCATCGATCGACTATTTGCGTCCCGCCTTGGATATCCCCTACAGCCACCATGAAAAGTGGGATGGCAGCGGCTATCCGCGTGGTTTGAAAGGCGAAGAGATCCCGTTTGCTGCAAGGGTCTTCGCCATTGTGGATGTGTGGGATGCGCTGCGTTCCAACCGCCCATACCGCGCCGAATGGGATGAGGATAAAACGCGCAAGTATATTATTAAGCAGAGCGGCATCCACTTTGATCCGCGGGTTGTGCAGGCATTTATGGAGCTGCTGGATAAAAACAAAGACAGGCCCAATACTGCGCAGGCAACTACGGCTGCAAAATAATTTAACCACGGTGATCCTGACCGGGGCGGCCCATGAACCGCCAAAGGTGAGTTACACATTTAAGCGGCAAGCCAAGCCCGTCTCCCCTTACGGACCGCGTACGTGGATTCAAAAATGAAACACTAGTGAAGCAAAACGTTTCAGAGATGAAACAATTGATGTAACAAAAACAGCACCAGAATCAGAGGCAGATACAGAATAGAGCAAACCCGCTGCCCGGGCTGCATCGTTTCTTTCCTCTTCCCTGAGTGTGTGTGGGGTCGTATCTTGTCCCCCTTAAGGGGCGCAAGATACGACCCCACACACACCGGTGCCAAAAAGACTAGGTTGTACTTTGCTGAGGTAACAACTTGTCACCACCGAAAGAGCATCGTATCGAACTGTATACAGAGGTGATGTATATCGTTTTTCCGCTGAATTTTAGTTGTACCCGGACTCTTCGATCAATCTGATATTTTTAGGATAAAAAATTTTGTGAGGTAGAAATGACAATTGTGCTGAATGGTCAAGGTTTGACAGTTGAAAAAATGGTCAAGATTGCCCGCCACGGTGAGAAGGTGGAACTTCACCCGGATGCATTGGAACGGATCCGGGTTTGCCGCCAAATGGTGGAGGAAAAAGTGGCGGCGCATGAAATTATGTATGGGGTCAACACCGGGATCGGCGAATTTTCAGAGGTTGTGCTCTCGGACGATCAGGTCAAGCAATTCCAAAAATATTTGATCTACAATCATGCGGCTGGCATAGGCGATCCTGCGCCGGTCGAGTACGTGCGGGGGGCAATGACGGGGCGCATCAATGTGCATGCGCATGGGAATTCCGGCTGCCGCCCCGAAATTACCCTGACTCTTGTTGAAATGTTGAATAAGGGAGTCACCCCGGTGGTATGCCAAAAAGGCTCTGTTGGCGCCAGCGGCGATCTGGCTCCCATGTCGCAAATCGCCCTGTTATTGATGGGCGAAGGCGAGGCTTTTTATCAGGGTGAAAGACTTCAGGGCTGGGATGCCATGGAAAAGGCCGGAATCCCCATCCCCGGCTTGCAGGCTCGTGATGGACTTGCAACCATCAACGGCTCAAACCTGCTGACTGCGATGAGTGCCATCCATATTTATGATATGAACCGCTGGCTCAAACAAGCCGAGATCGCCTGCTCGATGAGCTTGGAAGCATTGCTGGCAAACATGAAGCCTTACGATGAGCGCCTGCACAAGGTGCGCGGCTTTGCAGGAGCGGTTCGCAGTGCCAACTCAATTCGGAAATGTGTTGAGGGTAGTGATCTGGTAACGGGGAAAATGAAGGTCAAGGTCCAGGATGCCTACTCGATGCGCTCCACACCGCAGGTGATCGGCGCGGCGCACGATGCCATTGCCTATGCCAAAAGCCAGGTTGAGATCGAATTGAACGGCGTCGGCGATAACCCCATCTTCCTGCCTGAAGACAGATTAACCCTGACGGGGGCCAATTTTCAGGGGACGCCGGTCAGCCTGCCAATGGAGCTGGCGGGAACTGCCATCACGATGGTTTGTGTCCTTTCTGAGCGCAGGTTCAATCGTCTCACCAATCCAGCCTTGAGCGTGGGACTTCCGCCCTTCCTGACAAAGGAAGCGGGTTTGATGTCTGGAATGATGTTAAGCCAGTACACAGCCGACATGCTGATCGTCGAGCAAAAGATCCTATCCACACCTGCCTGCATTCAATCCATTCCAGCCGCAGCCGACCAGGAGGATTTTGTTTCGATGGGCATGAATACCGCCATCAAGAACGGGCAGATTTTGGATAACGCTTATGGCGTGTTGGGAATTGAATTTATGGGGGCGGCGCAGGCTTTGGATTTTCGCGAATTCTCTCCGGGCAGGGGTGTTGCCACGGCGAAAGAGGTTATTCGCAAATACGTCGCTCATCTTGATATTGACCGCCCTTTGCACATTGACCATAACCGAATGAAGGATTTGATTAAATCCGGCGAAATTTTGGCCGCTGTTGAAAACACTGTGGGAAGTCTGGAGTAAGGGAAATACATGCCCCCGGGGTTCGTACCGCGCGGCATGGAATTGGGAAATAATGTGCAAGCACATCATTCATCAGTGCAGCATCCGCTTTGATCCACGGATTGTGCAGGCATTTTGGAGCTGCTGGATAAGTGCAGGGCAGACGCCATGATGCGCGGGAAACCACGGCTGTGTAATAATTTGACCACGCTGGTCATCGGCGGGGCGGCGCATGAAACACCGGAGGGCATGGTTAGTACACTTTTCAGCAACAGGCAATGCCGTTCCCCAGTGCGTAAGGCGAATGTAACAAAAACAGCACCAGAATCAGATGCAGAATAGAGCACACCCGCGCCTGGGCTGCATCGTGTTTTCCTGTACCTTGGGCGGGCGGGAGGTTGTATCTTGCCCACTTAAGGGGCACAAGATACAACCCACCACCGGTCCAAAAAAGGCGAAGTTGTACTATCCATTATCGAAAGAGCATCGCAACAGGTACTCGACGAACGCTCTCCGAGGAGAGATATTCAAGTTTATTTGGCTAAAAGAGTTCTCGCAGTGGCGGGAGATGAAATACGGCAGAAATATCAAAAAGGAAACGACAAACTCCATGAATACTTACGGCTGAAGCACCGTACTGTTGCGCCAAGTTTGCTCGATAGGAATGCACCCAATAACTCGTTTTCGGTATTCATGAAGATGGGTGTTTTTTATACGGGATACTCGAGCACAAAAAACAATTAATTAGGTTGAATCTTACAGCAAATGGATTCCCAATACCGTCAAATTTATTAGGCGGTATTTTTCGGGGAAGGATCATCGCGGGTAGAAGACCGAATGCGATCAGATTGGCTACCAATCGGGCTGGCATGGCAGCCGATGCCCAGATACCGTCTGACTATAAATGATGCCCGGGGGAATACCGGGGGAATATTGCCATTACAACGCACCCCCATTTTTAT
>CAYLOW010000384.1:0-3770 GCA_964385315.1 uncultured Anaerolinea sp. | reverse complement strand
AATAGTAGATCATAAACGTGTCATAATGGATTAAGGGTCCATTAATCGGTAGTTTCTTACAGCTAAAGTATTTCACCAATTCCGCGTTTCAGGTACTTTCCGTCCCCGCTCTTACCCAGCCACTTTTCGTCATCCACGATCAACTTCCCGCGCAGGAAAACTTTTACAGGGAAACCGACCAATTCCCATCCTTCGTATAGGCTGTAATCGGTACGCTGGTGGGATTTATCCACACCGTACTTCACGCGCTTTTCAGGGTCCCAGATAACAATATCTGCGTCGGCTCCAGGGACTAACGCGCCTTTGCGTGGGTACAAACCAAAAATTTTTGCGGGGTTTGTGGATGTGTACGCCACAAATTGATTGGCTGTTATATTTCCTGTTTGCACGCCGTATGTCCATAATATGGGCATGCGATCTTCAATTCCGGGCAAGCCATTCGGGATTTTAGTGAAATCATTCGCACCAAGTTCCTTCCCTGGGATGGCTATTTCTTTGCCCTCATACATAATCGGCTTTGTTCCATCAAAGAAAAATGGACAATGGTCGGTACCAATGGTTTGCAATGTTCCATCATGCAGACCCTGCCACAGCCGTGCATTATCCTGTTCTGTTCTCATAGGCGGTGAGCATATCCACTTTGCTCCATCGGGACGGTAATAATCATCTACTGTAAAAAACAGGTATGGGGGACAGGTTTCGCCCATCACTTTTATGCCGCGCTCCCGGGCATACTTTAACATATCCACTTCGCCGCCCATGTTCATGTGGACGATATAAATAGGCGCGTCTGCCTGCTCTGCCATTGCTGCCATTCGCAAGGTGGCTTCCACTGCACCCCAGCCTGGGCGGGTGAGTGCGTGCCATTCAGGGGAGGTATGTCCTGCTGCCAGTGCCTCGGGAATCAGTGTCTCAATGACATCCCCGTTTTCACAGTGTGCCATCATCAAGATGCCATTGTCTTTAGCAATTCTCAAAGCACGGAAAATGCCGCCATCGTCCAGCCGTAGATTCCTGTTGTAGGCGGTGAATACTTTCATTGATTGGATTCCCATATCCATCAATGATGGAATTTCTGCAGCAAGTTTTTCATCGAAGTGATTTAGGTTCATGTGGAAGGAATAATCGATGGCGGCCTTGGCGGATTTTTCCATCCACAGGTCAGCAGAGTATTTAAAGCCCTGCTTTTCCAAAACGACAAAGTCCATGGCTGTGGTGGTACCGCCAAATGCCGCAGCCTTGTGCCCTGTGTAATGGTCATCGGATGAAACTGTACCAAACATTGGTAAATCCAAATGGACGTGCGGGTCAATTCCCCCTGGCATGATAAGCTTTCCCGCGGCATCGATTATTTTGGCGTTCGGGTGTTGTAAATTTTTACCGATTTGTTCAATGGTTTCACCTTCCACTAAAATATCTGCTTGAAAAGTGTCAGATGCGGTAATGAGGGTGCCGTTCTTAATTAAAGTTGTCATTTCATTGCTCCTTCGTATCGTAATCTGCTGGTGCTTCATTAATCCCAAGTAATGCCATTAATACTTCGTTTGGAATATCAGTTTCTGGTAAATTCACCTTATATAGTTGTTCGTTCTCTGCCCGCTCTCGTAAACTTTTCCACAATAGTTGACGTTCCTCGCCTTCAACCACTAGATCGTTCAATGAATTCGCGTTTAGCAAATACTCGCCTGTTGAATATAAAAATGTCAATCGTTTCCATTTGTCTGTTTTGATGGGCACATTTAATTTTTCCAGACCCGCCAATTGGATCTTGAAATATTCTTCATTGGCGCGTGGATGATCCTTTTCATCGCGCAGCAACTCGCTACGTGTGGTTAGTTCATGCCCTTTGACTTGTGCTATGAACTCGATTTGTCCACTGTGTTCGCCAAATGCGGAGGGCTGATAAAAAGCCAGGTAGTCTACGGCAACCACTTTTGGCGCAGAGCGAAGCGGAATACGGTACCAGCCCAACAATCGCGCAATTTCCAAATCCCGCGGTGTCGGCAGCAGACAGACAAGAATTAAATCTGTTGGCTTGATCATCTCTTTATTATAATGTCTGACATGCGACTAAACCCCATCATATTGATCCTCTTAATTCTCACTTCCTGCGTTGGAATTGATAAGCCATTTTCTTCGCCCGAGTTTGTTCTTAGCGATAGGCCCCAGCCAACCATGCCATTACCACGGACCTTCAGAAATTTTTCTGTTATTGGTTACTTCCCCGACTACCGTGTTTTGAATCCCGATTGGGCAAAAAGCTTGACCGATATCATTTATTTCTCAGCGGAACCTTGTGCTGACGGGTCTTTGGATACCTCGCGCCTGACTGAAGCAAACTGGTACCGGTTGCATGAAATGAAAACGAAATATGGGTTGCGGGTACATATTTCCGTTGGCGGGTGGGAGCGTAGCGGTGGTTTTGCTGATATGACCGCAAACTCTGAATGGCGGCACAAGTTTATTGAAAATCTGAACCGTTTTATTCTTTCACATGACCTTGATGGTGCGGACTTCGATTGGGAATTTCCTGAAACGGACGGACAGTTTTTAAATTATATTACTCTGTTAACCGAAACCCATGCGATATTTTCGGAGGAAGGATTATTAGTGAGCGTGGCATTACCTGCCGATGTAAATTTTCCGCTCGGTAAGTTTGCAGTTGTAGACCGCTTGCATATCATGTCATATGATCGCGGTGAAAAACATGCCACCTATGAGCAGGCGGTCGTTGATGTTCAATTATTTTTGAATGCCGGCATTCCTGCTGATAAACTGGTACTTGGGCTGCCATTTTACGGGCGGTATACTGAACCACCGTACAAAGTTTTCTCATATAGTGAAATTACAGGCACATATTTACCGTCACCTGGTGTGGATGAAGTAAATGGCGTATATTTTAATGGGTTGGAAACGATTCAGAAAAAAATGTGTTATGGCATGGAGACAGGGTTGGATGGGTTAATGGTGTGGGAACTTGCCCAAGACACTACAGATGCCGCTTCTCTACTGCAAAGAATTTATCAACTTGCCAAAGGAGATCGTCCATGCTGATCCATCATTCCCCGTTCGAGCGTATCACTGCTATCACCGATATATTTATGGGATTGATCGCCGCCTACGCCGCTGTTTACCTCTCACAATTCCCGGGTTTAAAACCTGCTGTTTGGGCTTGGTCTTTTGGCTTGCTGTCGTTTTTATCCATCCTTGGTGCAGTTGCCCACGGTTTTGAAATGGATCAGAAGGTAAATAACCGGTTCTGGCTTTTCATCAATCTTGCTTTGGGGTTGGCGCTTGGGCTGTTTGTTGTGGGTGCTCTGATTGATTTAAGCGGCGAAATGCTTGCCCGAAAGTCCCTGCCAGTGATGCTTGCTGTTGGCTTAGGTTTCTTCCTCTTCACCATCTGGAAACCCGGCACATTTATGACCTTCATTGCATATGAAATGGTTGCCATGCTCTTTGCACTGGGTGCTTATGTTTATCTCTTTATCACCTCTCCTCTTGCGGGCACAGGCTGGATGTTGGCTGGAGTCTCAGTTACCATTCTTGCGGCAATTGTTCAGGCGACGGGTAAGGTGGGGAAAGGGATTTTTTGGTATATCGATAACAACGGAATGTTTCACTTGATTCAAATGGTCGGGTTGCTTTTGTTGCTGACGGGGGTGGGGATGTAATGGATATTCAATAAATATAGTAAATTCTGTTTGATTAATAGTGCTGGATCTTATAAAAGAGACAGTCACTTTTGCAAAAGTGACTGTCTCTTTTAT
>CAYLOW010000383.1:0-3793 GCA_964385315.1 uncultured Anaerolinea sp. | reverse complement strand
TTATTATTTAGTTTGAAGCACTTCGATTAGCGCGGTGATTAACTCGGATGGAATTATCCCGCCGCCAGGCTGTTGACCGTTTTGCCCATCACTTGGAGGAGCGCCTGCGCCTGCACCCTGCGCCCCGGCTGGGGGTGTGCCTTCTGGCGGCTGACCATTCGCACCGGGCATTGCTCCACCTTGACCACCTCGTCCGCCACCCATGCTGATTCCCTTTTCGGTCATGATGGTCTGGGCAACTTCGCGCGTGATCCGCATCTCAGAAATCGCTTTGACCTGTTCAGGAGTCATGGCGGCGAGAATGTCTTTGACGATTTCATCAACTTGAGCCTGCGTCTCTGTGTTGATTGCCTGCGGTTGTGCGCTGGCAGGGTCGCCCTGAGCGCCTTGCGCGGGCATCATACTTTCCACGATGGTTTTGAGATTGGCATAAAGTGAAATCAGAATGGCTGCCTGCTCTTTGGAGATCGCCAGATTTGTGCCTTCCAGTTTGAATGTTCCCAAAAAAAGCTGTTGTTCAATCGAAACTGCATTTTCATAATTTGTATTCAATTCCACAGCAACGGATGTGGTTTGGACTGCGGCTTCGGGCTGGGGTGCTGCCTCCTTAACTGGCGCAGACATGGCGATTGGTGCGGATGCCTCGACTGCCACAGGTGTTGCCGCTGGCGCACATGCGCCCAATAAAAAAGTTGTGAGTGCGACCAGCGAAAGGATCGCGGTCGGTTTTTTGGAATTCATTTTTTCTCCTGATTCTTTGATGTGGATTTACCTTTGCATCTTATCGAAGATGTGTGGGAAACCGGTCAAAGAGTTGCGGAGAAAGTATGTGGATTAAACTGAAGACCAAATCCCGTTTTTTTTCCAATTCCAAAACCATAACCTGTTGTTAACAATGATTTGCGTTGACCTTAATATAATTGTCCAACTCTCTAAACACAGGTGACAATTATGGAAATCCACCACAGCGAATTGGATAATGGAATTAACTTGATTAAGCTCAGCGGCAAATTGGACATCATCGGCGCGGACGAAATCGGAACCAAATTCACGGGTTATTGCGCGGGTGAAAAAATCCGCGTGATTGTGGATTTATCCGAAGTGGACTTCCTTGCCTCCATCGGCATTCGGCTTTTTGTGCTGACAGCCAAATCCATTGCCAGCCGCGGCGGAAAAATGGCGCTGTTGAATCCAATTCCCGAAGTACAACATGTGCTTGAAATAACAGGCATCCCGTCAATCATCCCCATCTACTCGCGTCTTGAGTCGGTTGAGGCGGTATTGATGGCATCTCAAAAAATTGCCTGACATAAATTTGAAGCGGTCTCTTTGTGAGGATGAACCGCTTTTTAATCCGATGCCGATACCTATTTAAGTTTGAAACTTTGCAGGATCAAGTCGAAGTCGTTTTTATATTTTTCAAAATCATTGGGGGAGCCGTGGAAAGAGAGGACATAGATCACCGCATTCTTTTCCACCCAGATATCGCGAAACTGCCACCAGGGTTCCCCCCAGGGACGCTGGTAGGTGATCTCCAATCCGCTCAACGTGTCATTATCGAATTTTTGCTGCGAAACTTCTCTCAGTTCAGGGATAAGCGGATCGTATGTTTGATGAAAACGGGTTTCGAGGTCAATTCCACCAGCCAGTGGAGATGAAGCAACTGCGAAGTAGGCGCTGTAGGGACCGTCTGCCTTGACCTTTGCGCTGGTAATCATAATGATTTCTTCGACTCCCAGAGCGTAGTAATCCCTGCCTGTTTGTTGGGGCTGTTGCCAAAGTTCTTCCATGGTCAGCCATCCTGCGGGGATGGTGAAACTAAATTTTTCGTCATCGAATGGACGGGGTGATTCAAAAGGCGACGATATTATGGTTGGAGGTTCTTCCCAGTTTGGTATTAAATATCGACAAGCCAGACTGGCAACCAGTACAAGACTCGCAACGATCAATTTGCGCGCTTCCATTCTCTTCCTCCTTTCCGAAAATGAAGGATATACATTAACACCTGCGTACTTTACTTTACCCCATTTAAGCTTGGATTTTCAAGCCCCACTTACCAAAAATACAAAAACGGTCTTGATGACATGGTGTCTGAGACCGTTTTTGTATTTGGGAAAACCGTATTACGACAAATCATCCCAATGACAGATGACCCTGTTTCTGCCTGCGCTCTTGGCTTTGTACAAAGCCTGGTCGGCTTGAGAAATTAAGTGATCGAAACTTTCTGTGTTTCCCCTGGCATCTTTTCCAGAAACCCCAATACTAATTGTTAGGTGAATTGAATGGCTGCCACAGAGGACAGGTGAGTCTTCCACCCACTTCCGCAATCGTTCGGCAAAAATTTGCGCGTTGTCGCAATCTGTTTCGGGCAAAAGTATGATGAACTCTTCGCCACCATAACGGGCTGGGATGTCCGGCTTGCGCGTGATTTCGAGCACCAACTTCCCGATGTGTACCAGCGCCTGGTCTCCGACAAGATGTCCGTGGGTATCGTTGACGCTCTTGAACACGTCAATATCAAAAATAACCACAGAGAGTGGTCTGTTATAGCGGGTTGATTTTACGAATTCCTTCCTGGCGATTTCAAAGAAATGACGGCGGTTGAATAAACCTGTTAGGAAGTCTACGCTGGCAAGACGTTTCAATTCATCTTCGGCGTGTTTGCGTTCGGTGATTTCTTCGGAAAGCTGTGCGTTGAGTTCGATCAATTCCCGTGTTCGCTGTGCAACGCGGTCTTCAAGGTCGATACGGGCATTTTCAAGAGTTATATTCAACTCATCCTTTAATCCCAGGGTCTCTTTTTGTTGAAGAATGAGGCTGTTCTGTGTGTTGAGATGTTCCTGCTTGTAATAGTTGATGCGGTCAGCCAGTGCAAACGATTGAAAAATGACGAGATACACAGCGCCAAACTGGAGTGCCTGTTCAGGAATCATTTGTTCGACTGTGAACCAGCCCATGTGCTGCAAAACCGCGCCAAGCCCGACAACCAGATAAATGGACCATGCAAACAGGTAATAACGCGCGGGTTTGTATCCGCGCCACATTGCCCATACGCCTAAAACCAGGGCGTACACATGCACAGTCAAAACAAGAGGGAGTACCACTGTCAGGGTCTTTGCACCCATTTCTAGTGTGGGTGGAATGGAAAAAACAAATAATGCGATAAGAATATGGCAGATGTAATCCAGCCATTTTGGGCGGGAATCAAAGCGTAAAAATTCCCATATAAAAAGAAGCTGGAAGATCATGGCTAATTCGATGAGTAATGGGATGACAAAAAAATTCAGGGATGTGGCATTGGGCCAAAGGTAGCGCGGAGCATACCCCTGAATGCTGCCAAGATAAAGCAGGAGAAAAATCTGGAAGAATGAGTAATACACATATCCCAGGTCGCGCATGGTAAAGAGCAGGACAATGTTATAGATCAGCATGGCGATCAGTGCGCCGAAGGATGCCGCAATGATCAATCGGGTAGCCTGATCGCGCAGGTTAAAGGCGTGATCAGACCAAATTCGCAGGGGCAGGTCGAGAGACATGTCTTTTACCCGCAGGTAGTAGGTTTGTTCATTCCCGGGGGCAAGATCGAGATTAAAGGCAAAGTTTTCGTGTGGTATATCACGGGTTGAAAAAGGAAAGATATACCCGGTCTTTATTTCGGTAAATCCATTTTCATTCGCGATGGGGGTATACAGGAATACACTGTTCATGGAAGGTCTTGCAAGTTCCAGAAACCAGCACTTCTCCAACGACGATTCATTTCTGACTGTAAGGCGAAGCCAATAGACTGATTCCT
>CAYLOW010000382.1:0-3793 GCA_964385315.1 uncultured Anaerolinea sp. | reverse complement strand
TCGTGTTTGCAGGCGTGATGGTGATCGCGATCTTCGGGTAAGGCGCGAAAATTGCTCCTTGACACATCCCTCCCTCCGTCATAGAATACCGCCCAACATAAACAAAAACGCAGACGAGGACGAGTACACTTCAAAGCGATTTCCAGAGAGCCTGGCAGAAGTTCTGAAAGCAGGGCAAAAGCGCAGAAGTCGAATGGACCTCCGAGTTGAACGGACGAACATGCCGGGTGAGTTGAGGCAAAAGTAATCCAATTCGGGAGCTCCCGTTACAGGGCAAGGGTATAACCGTGAACATGCGGCGTACCTGAAAGAGTGACGCTGGCTTTCCTTCCCTGTTGCATCACGCAGGGAATTTTTTGTTAAAGCAGTGCGTTTAACCTGGGTGGCACCACGAGACTCCCCTCTCGTCCCAATGGACAGAGGGGAGTCTCGTTTTAAGCTGTCCGGTATCTGAAACCGGTCCTGCGAACCATTCATTATTTATCGTTTAGGAGCGACCATGCTACTCGAATCTGCCGCAGTAAACACCATTCTCCGCGAAGTTCCCGCCGACCTTGAAACTCCCGTCAGTTTGTACCTCAAACTGCGGGGCAATGGTGCATCGTTCCTGTTGGAATCTGTCGAAGGCGGCGAGCGGATCGCGCGCTATTCGTTCATCGGAGTCCGGCCCCAGGCGCAGTACATTCTGCGCGATGGGGAAATCCAGATTACAGATCATCACGGAACACGTGCCATGCAATACGAGGGCGATCCAACTCATTTTCTTCAGCAGGAAATGGATCGCTTTCCCGCCGTTCGTCTGCCCAATGCGCCGCGCTTTACAGGCGGGCTGGTGGGTTATCTGGGGTATGAGGCGGTCCGGTATTTTGAACCGACTTTAAATTCAAAGATGGGCGGCGTTTCGGCCAGGCGCGCCGCGCAGCTCCCCGACGGCATTTATCTTCTCGCTGATACCATCGTCGCGTTTGACCATGCGCGCCGCAGTATCTTCCTCATCGCCAATGTTCTTGACAGGGATGCCGATGCCGCCAACCGTAAACTTGACGCGATCGAGCTGCGCATTCAGCAGCCGCTTCCGCCCGCGCCCAGGGCTCCCATCAGGCCGTCTGAGATCAAGTCGAATCTCACGCAGAAAAAATTTGAAGAGATGGTGCTGGCCGCCAAGGAACGCATCGTCGCCGGCGATATATTTCAGGTGGTGCTTTCCCAGCGCTTTACGCGTGAGACGGATGTCGAGTCCTTTGATGTCTATCGCGCCGTGCGCCGGTTAAATCCATCACCGTATATGTTCTTTTTTGATTTCGGACTCGTGGATGGCGAGCCGCTTTACCTGGTGGGATCTTCGCCTGAGATGTTTGTGCGCCTTGAAGGCAGCACAGCCTCTCTCCGTCCGATCGCCGGGACCCGTCCCCGGGGAGTGGACGACAATACGGATGCCTCTTTCGCCCGGGACCTGCTTGCCGACCCGAAGGAACGCGCCGAGCATGTGATGCTGGTGGATCTGGGACGCAACGACCTCGGGCGCGTCTGCGAATATGGCACCGTGAAAGTCTCCGACTTTTTCACGATCGAAAAATATTCACACGTCATGCACATCGTCTCGCACGTCGAAGGGAAATTGAAACCCGGGCTGACAGCCTTTGATCTGGTACGGGCCGCCTTCCCCGCCGGTACGGTCAGCGGTGCGCCGAAAGTGCGCGCCATGGAGATCATCGCTGACCTTGAACCCAGCGCGCGCGGCGCGTATGCGGGCATGGTCGGTTACTTCGGTTTCGACGGTGCCATGGACACCTGCCTTGCCATCCGCACCATGGTGGGACGCGGAAACTCCGTCAGCGTTCAGGCGGGCGCGGGCATTGTCGCCGATTCGAATCCGCTCACCGAATATCATGAAACCGTCAACAAGGCATCAGCCATGTTGAAAGCCATCGACGCGGCGGAAAATCTGGGATAACCGGATTCTTAAATCGTCTTCATTCTTCATCTCTCATCCTGAAATTTGAAAGGAACACAGCCATGACCTCTCCCATAAAACCCCGCCTGCTCACCGGTGACCGCCCGACAGGACGCCTGCACCTCGGACATTACGTCGGTTCGCTCGCAAACCGCGTGCGGCTGCAAAACCAATATGACTCTTTCTTCATCATCGCCGACCTGCACACACTGACCACCCGGCCCGAACGCGAATATATCAAAGAGATCCCCGCTTACATTCGCGATATTGTGCTGGACTATCTCGCCGTCGGCATTGACCCGGCTGTCAGCACCATCTTTGTGCAGTCTGCTGTGCCTGAGACCTATCAGTTAAATCTGCTTTTTGAAATGCTCGTCACCGTTCCGCGCCTTGAACGTATGCCCACCCTCAAGGACATGGCACGTGATGCCCACATAGACTCCATGCCCTTCGGCTTGCTTGGCTATCCTGTGTTGCAGGCCGTGGATATTCTCCTGCCGCGCGCGCAGGTTGTCCCGGTCGGGCGCGATAACCAGTCTCATGTTGAACTCGCCCGTGAAATGGCGCGGAAGTTTAATAATCTCTACGGCGAAGTATTCCCCGAGCCTGAATCCATCATCGGCGATGTCCCGCTCCTGATCGGCACCGATGGACAAAATAAGATGAGCAAATCCCTTGGCAATGCCATATTCCTTTCGGATGATGCCGGGACCGTCAAACAAAAAGTGATGGGGATGTACACCGACCCGAAGCGCCTGCGGGCCACCGACCCCGGTACCGTGGAGGGCAATCCTGTTTTTATCTATCACGACGCCTTCAATCCCTCCTATGCCGAAGTGGACGACCTGAAGGAACGCTATCGCCAGGGCAAAGTAGGGGATGTGGAAGTCAAGGAAAAGCTCGTGCTCGCCATCAATAACTTCCTTGAACCCGTCCGCGAAAAACGCGCCTACTATCTGGCACACCCCACGGTCCCGCGTGACGTCCTTGCCAGCGGGATCCGCCGCATGCAGGCGGAAGCCAGGCAGACCATGGAGCTTGTCCGCGAAGCCACAGGCTTATCGTATTCGCTCGACCTCTTTGCTGATGAAATTGATATTTTCGGAGAATTTGATGAATAACCGCTAGCTGGACGGCAGGGGTTTGGCTTTCCGCTTTTTGTTGTTCACATTTTCCTTTTTGGAGTACTTATGCTAGTCCTCATCGATAATTACGACTCTTTCACCTATAACCTCGTGCAATACTTTGGCGAACTTGGCGCGGACATCCGCGTCTACCGCAACGATCAGATCACCCTCAACCAACTGATCGCCCTCAAGCCCGACCATCTTGTCATTTCCCCGGGACCCGGCGAGCCCATCAAAGACGGCGGTATTTCGGCGGAGGCGGTTAAATACTTCACGGGCAAAGTGCCGGTGCTGGGAGTCTGCCTTGGGCATCAATGTATTGGCGCCGTATACGGCGGCAGGGTGGATCGCGCGCCGCAGCTGATGCATGGCAAGACATCCCCCGTCACGCACAACGGGCAGGGCATCTTCAAGGATATCCCCACGCCTTTTGACGCCATGCGCTATCACTCGCTGGTCGTCTACGAACCTGTCCCGGCTGAACTGGAGGTCATCGCCCGGACCGACGATGGCGGGGTCATGGGCCTCAAGCACCGTCAACACCCGACGTATGGCGTGCAGTTCCATCCCGAGTCGATCCTGACCGAACACGGCAAACACCTGCTCAAGAATTTCCTTGATATTTAAATTGCCCCTCCGGCGCCTGTTGAACCCGTCCTGCTCAAGCCGTTCATCGCCAAAGCCATCAACCATACGGATCTGACCTCGGCTG
>CAYLOW010000381.1:0-3831 GCA_964385315.1 uncultured Anaerolinea sp. | reverse complement strand
TCTGGTATCATGTCGATTACAACACCGTTTTCCTAAAAAAGTCGTGAGCAGTTACAAAAACTGAAACACAGCCTGACTGTATGCGTCTTTGTCCACGAGAGCTCTCTTCCACGACTAAGTCATTGCCTTGCCCGGCATCCAGTCCAAATCCTCCTGCTGCACGCGCAGGAAGATTTTATTATTCACATGGATCAAACCCAAAGGTATTTTCGACGACACCGGGAAGAATCTTGTATATAGATTGACCGATCACGTTTTCAAATTCCTTCTGGATCTCCAAAAAAGCCTTCCAGCGCGGGACACTGAACTCATTGACTCCATACCGCAGGGCCATATCCATCAATCGCTTCTCGGTCAGGCAGTATCCCGAGGGCAGGGCAATGGCGTCACAAAGTTGTATGAGCCGGTCATACTCATCGAACTCGATCTTTGAAAGGATCTCCTTCAAAAAATCCAATGCCTTTTTTGTGCAATCCCATTTGCCCGCGACGGAATTTATGCGCTTCAAAGGGAATACATGGGTGATACAAATTCGGACGGAGTGATCAAACCCTTTTTTCATAAGAAAATTATAACCGTCAAGCGTATGGCGCATATCTGCTACGCCTGCCCGCCGTCCAATATCATGAAGATACCCCAAAATAAAAGCGGTTTGTGACTCGAGTTTTGAATGCCGCCCTGCGATGGCTTCAGCCGCTTTCCCGGCAAATAATGAATGTTGAACCCAAGGACCCGGGTTTAATTCCTGCGCTTCATTGACAAATGCCCTGGTTTGTTCGAGAGAAGGAATGTTCATGCGGTTTGTTCTTTGCAAGACTCCTTGCGAAAAAGAGCCTGCCAACGGTCTTTGGCCCCGTGGGCACACACCCGGGGGAATATCGTGGACTGGCCCTGCAGGGATCGGTTTATCAATGCTTTTGATTATTAGCTTGGGCGTGCATAAATACAGCGAGGAAAATTATACCTATTAACATTCCACCCAGACCACCAATAAATATCCAACTGCCCGGATTAGCCCAGTCAAAATCATGCCGGGATCGAACCGCGGCCATTAAAATAAGTAGGATCGAAAAACCCTGAGATTGAAGAATGAGATTCGCCGCACTCCAACGCCGGTCAGATGCTATTCCCAGTCCCACAATTCCGGGTAACGCGAACATCGCTCCCATGACACGGGCTGTCAGGGGAGTTAGAGTCCAGGGCCAGACCCTGATGAGTAATTCAGGCTGCAGAAAAAGAAACAGGCTGATGCCTAACGTGACCACGCCAATAGCGCCCATGACCAGACGAACCTGGTGCGGCATCACCGCATCTTGAGGTTCAAGTTGTCCTGCATCCCGGGTTCGATTGCGGAACCACACAGCAAAAACAATAAAAGGAGCTGTGAAATACAACCCAGCCCAGGCGATAAATGAAATGTGACCATGATTGAATCGGTCCCAATGCAGGATGGTGGCTATCCCAAGCAAGGATGCAAAAGCCGTTACCGGCAGGAACCCAACTTTAATTCTGTGCCATTCCCTGCTCCGTAATACCCCGGCAAAGAAGTAAATTCCGCCCGCGTAAGCCGCGCCCAACATCATGGCGGACATGGATGGCTGAATTTTCCAGGCAAATAGGTTTCCGGTTTCCTGAGGGAAAATGAATAAAATAATGAAAGCGGCCAGGAGAAAAGGAATAACCAGAGCTGCAACCCAGCGTGTTTCCGGCAATATTTGGTTACCAATAAAAGTTTTTGTCATTTGATTTTCCTTGTTGATAAGTGTTAAAAGTCCAAAGGTCACTATTTCCGATAGGTCACTTCCCGGGCAGGGTTTCGATCTTACCCAACGGACTGTGACGTCGGGGTGGATGTGGATAATGTTAGGGAGCAGGAATAACCCGAAGTCAAACTCACCTGCCGCTCGACACGCTTCGGCACCATAGTAGCGTTTTCCCATTGAAAAATGCTCGAAAAGCCGGACAAAATCCCCAGCGCAAGGTGGATGCTTTCTTGTGTAGTTTCATAAAGGTCAAGATACGTAATAATATGATCTAATTTTGAACTTCGATCCATATAAAAAACGAAAGATTATTACTTCCATCTTTATCATTAAATACACCAAAAACATTTCCAGACAAATCCTGTAATTTCCAATCACCTCGATAAGCGCCAACTGATGATGGGGCAATAAGATCCATGCTGATGGAAATTACCTGCCCAGGTGGAACTGTGCTTTCAATGGCTTTTGAAAGGGTGACTGCTCCCATCGAGTTTCCATTTAGAAATACCCATTTATACTCCGACTCCCATGTACAAGTACCAATATTTTTTATTTCAAAGATCTTTGTGAATTTTTCCCCGGGTTTTAAAATTGTACCATCGGGGATCGTTTCTGATGCCAGCCTACATTGATGCATTGTCCAGGTGGCGTGTTTGCTTCAGGAGGCATTGGACTTTGGATTATTGATGGTAATGCAGTTGGTTGGGCGGGTTCTGGGGTGGAAGTAACCGCTTTAGTTTCGGTAATTTCTTTTGTTTCCAAGGGTAATGCTAATGCGGCTGGCTGAGTTGATTCAGTCGCAGCAATAGGCGCTTTGTTGTTCTCCAGCCAAATTGTTGCACCAATTAATAACAACCCGGCAATTATTATGACTACACGGACAGTGGCGGGTAATTGAGGAATTTCTATTTCCTTAGCTTTTATTCCCCCGCCAATAACTCCAAAAAGAAGAGCAAGTACCCCCGCGATGGCAAATACTACTGATACTGTCATATCTCCTCCTAAATAGAAATTAGGTTAAACAATATGGTAAAAATGCCCAATGGGCACTGTCCTCAAGGACTTCTTCCGAGGCGGGAACGCGGACTTGTCCTCCGGGCTGTGGTGCCTAGGCTGCACCCCAGCTTCCAGTATATATTATTCTGGTACTCGCCCAGGCATTATTGGCACGTTTTTGCCATTTAGACCCACCTGCTTTTTTATACGAGTGCTGAATATGGATGAATTCTTTCCAACACTTTGATTTCGTCCTGTTGGGCAAAATACAGATCCCAACGCAATTGTAAATTCATCCAAAAATCAGCGGACATGCCGAAAAATTTTGCCAAGCGTAAAGCCGTGCTGGGGGTTATGCCCCTGCGCCCATTGACTATTTCATTAACGCGCTGATAAGGAACTTGAATATTATCAGCCAGATCCTTTTGGCTGATACCCATTGGATTCAGAAACTCTTCCAAAAGCATTTCGCCTGGATGAGTGGGTATGCGATTTGTGGGAACACGAACCATAATTTATCTCCTGCTTGTACTACGAATGATAATCAACGATCTCAACCTGGTCAGGACCCAATTCAGTCCGCACAAAACAAATGCGGTACTGGTCATTAATACGAATACTATATTGTCCTTTCCTGTCACCCGACAATACTTCAAGCTTATTATTTGGGGGAATTTTTAATTCAGTGAGGACGGAAACGGAATCAATTTGATCCAATTTTCGGGCGGCAACTTTCCATATGGAACCTGGACAGATCTTCCTTGCTGCTTTGGTATTTTCACCGTTGAAAATATCTTCGGTGCCCGAATTTTTAAAGGACTGGATCATGCCCACATCATAGCATGACATTCATGCTATTTCAAGGTCATTGCAAGTGGTGAGTCAAGGTCATTTCCCCAAAGAGACCACATCCCGGGCAGGACCACCGGCTTGTCGTGCGGGCTGTGGTGCCGGGGTGGACACGGACTTCTTTGTGGTCAGAGAAATCTCAAAACCAGAAAATTATATTCCTTCTAGCAATACCTATGCCAATTACGAAGTCGAAACTGGCTCAAAAGCAGGATGAACCATG
>CAYLOW010000380.1:0-3847 GCA_964385315.1 uncultured Anaerolinea sp. | reverse complement strand
AGACTGCGTTTCTTTTTCCCCAAAACCTCCACCTTGGGCATGGACAATAACACCACGGTAATGTTGTCATGCCCTCCGCGCTCGTTTGCCAGGTCTATCAGCGCGTCAGCCGCCAGTTTCATATCCCTCTTCGAGCGGATGATTTTTTGAATTTCGTCATCCCAAACCAGGTCGGTCAACCCGTCGCTGCAAATCAATACGGTGTCGCCCGGTTCTAGGTGAAATCCCTGGTTGTTCTCAGACTCTTCGTTTGATTCCGCGTCATCGATCCGCAGGCGAAAATCCACATCAGGCAGTTTGATGCCGCCCAAATATCTGCGGATGACATGCTGGTTTGGATGGTCGTGCATCTGCTCGGCTGTGATGATTCCTTTTTCAAAGGCTTCCTGAACCCAGGTATGATCAATCGTCAGCCGTTGGATGAATTTGCCGCGCAAAAGATAAATGCGGGTATCCCCAACATAGGCGGTATAAAGTTTGTCCTCGATGATCCACACGCAGGCACAGGTGGACCCCATTCCGCTTTCGCTTTCACTGCTTGCGGAGTGGGAAGAGATGGACTGGCTGGCATTCTGAATGACATTTTCGAGGATTTTGACAGGCTTTCGGGCGTTGCTTTCAGCGACCCCCGCAGTGATGTAATTTACGGCAAGTTCCGCGGCAATCTCCCCCGCCAGATGTCCCCCGATTCCATCGGCGATCACTGCAAAGACTGCCGGGCGCGGGTCGTCATTGGCCAAATGAAAAGAAGAGACCGCATAACGGTCTTCATTATCCTTGCCAGACATCCCAGCATGGCTGAGCGCGGCAACGTGCACGTGGGGGAGCGAAGTGCGGATCATTCCTCGATGGCTTGAACAGTGATCGTAGGTTTGGATATCACAGGTGACACCCTGAGTGTGAAACGGTACATTAGTTGACCAAAGTTTACCATATCCCCATGTGCCAAACGATAACCTTCGCGCGGGATGGGGTCGTAGTTTACCCATGTGCCCGCAATGGAGCCGCTATCCAAAAGCAGGAAGCCACCGTCTTCGGTCAGCCGCAGCCGCGCATGAACCGGCGCAATGGAGGGGTCGTCCATGATCTGGTTACATTGGGTGGGGTCTGTGCCAAAGATGATCTCTTGTTCGGCAAGCGGAATCGGCGTGACCGGGAGAACCTGCCCATCGCCATTGACGCGCAGAAGCGAAGCCGGCGCATCCAGCCTTGACTTTGAATCTGTTCCGATTCTCTTTGGCAGAAGCGGACGCCTTTGAGTTTTGACAGCCGACGCTGCCGATATCGGAATGGTGGGAGATTCCATTGCCGCCTGCACGGTTTGAGTGAGCGGGTCTGCTTCGGCGCGTTTTGCAGCCTGGGCTGCGCGAATGGAAGGCATTCGCAAACGTCCGCTGAGGAGGATGGCAAACAACGCCAGCCCTGCCAGGACAATACCGCCGATCATGATCGGAAAACGATATTTTGCCAGCAACGCCAGAATCCCCTGTGGCGGCTGGATCACGGTCACCATCACCGGCGAGGGCATGCTGGATTTGCTCAACCCGAGCGTATCCACCGCCTCGACGATGATCTGGTGTTCGGCGCTGCTGGTGTAGGATTCCAGGTTCCACGTCAACAGGTTAAAAGGCTCCACCGTATTCTCATCCACGAGAACGCCATCGACATACAGTGCGGTGCGTGTCAACGGGCGGGTGAAGCCATCGGGGAATTCAACGATGATTTCGATTTCCTGCTCTTTGGGCAGGAGCGCCTCGGCGTTGAATGGGTCGTCCTCCGCAACGCGGCGCGTGATCTGTAAAGAGGAGTCAATGGGGAATGGATTCGGCGACTGGATATCCACATTGAATGTCTGCGCGTCACTGCTCACCGCGCCCGTGGACAGGCTCACGTTAACGCTGACGTTGTGCTCCCCCGCGCTTTGCAGGCGGGAGGTGTAGCCAAAGGTGTAAACGCGGCGCAGTCCGGAAAAATAATTTTCAGGGTCGGGAAAACGCTCCAAGCCAGAATAGGTGAACATACCTCCGCCAGTCTGGAGGGCGAGGTTATTGAATGCAGCTGCGCTTGTGCTGGTGAAGGTGGTGGCAGCATCCACAAACCAGACGAAGATGCGGATGTCGTTTTCCATCGCGCGCTGGACGTATGGTTCGAGTGTCGCCGCAATGTCGCTGTCGTCCATGTGTGGGGTGATGAAAAGGATGGCGCGCTTCATCCCCAGCCGTGTGGTCTGTGCGCTGACCGTATCCAACGCGATCGAAAGGGATTGCAGGTTGGGCACAGCCGAGCGAAAGTTTGGCTGGAAGCCGTTCAATCCGACCACAAAATCTGCGGCGCTGGCGTGGTTGATGACCGGTCCCGCCTGGCTGACGAGGCTGTAATCGTCGGGCAGGTCTGCGGGACGGCTTTGTGACCATTCGACCAGAACCTGTGAAATGCGTTGAAAGTGGGAGAAGTTGGTTGCGGGGTCGCGCGTGTCCAATTGTGCGCCCTGATTGATGGCGATCACCAATTGCAGCGGAACCGCGATCTCGTTTAGAGAATCAACTGGCAGCGTCTGCCCATCTTCGATAACGGAAACAGCCTCAGGCTTGATTCCGGTGGAGAAAATCCCGTTCGTGTCGAAGACGTCAAAGAATCCAGAAATCTTTGGGAAGGAGTTAACCTCCACCGGGTAGAGTTTTGCCAGGGCAGCATTCTGCTGGGCGCGCGCAGAGGATGCGGCGCCAAACAAAAGACTTACGCTGAATAACAGTGCGAGGAACTTACGCATTTGCCTCAATGATAACGGGCGCATCGTCTTTCGGCTGGGCGGGTTGGGAAAGCTTCATGTAGGTCAACGCCCATGCGGATTGAATGTAGGCTGTGAGGATGCCGTTTAGGAAAATCAGCACGGGCATGTAGACAACGCAGCAAGCCAGTGTAATGTAAATCGGAGTGAGGGATTCACGCAAGGAACCCATGCCAACGATAATGGGCACAATCGCAACAATCAGGGGCAGAGATACGATCACGCCAATGATGCCGCCGCCAATGCCGAGGATGAGCGCCATCACGATCACGGGTCCCGGGTTGGATTTGACGATTCCCCATCCGCGCTTCAACCCGTCCAATATGTTGAGGTCTTCCAGTACGATGGCAACCTGTGCCTGTTCAACAACAAGGGAAACCGCCCAGCCCACCGGGATCAGCAGGCAGATGATCGGGATCAAGCACACCAGCCCAATGCCGGCAGTTAACACGCCCAGCAAAACGAATGGGATGATGAGTACAACAAATGCCAGTCCCACAAAAAAATTCAAGCCGAGGATGCGCAGGAAGTAGGGCAGGCTTTCGCTCCACACTTCGCCGAACGCAATTCTCTCCGCGCCTTTCTCTGCCATGGACGTTCCTTTGATCATGCCGGCCCGGCCGATCATGCCCAATGCAAAGGAAATCAAGCTAATAACCAGGAGCGCCAGGATGATGACGATGATGATCCACAGGTTATCTTCGAGATACCGTCCTGCTTGATTCATGAACCGTTCCATCTGCATGTTCGAGAAGGGCATGTTATTCCCCGAACCCGATGAATAATTGGAGTTTCCGCCGCCGCTTCCCCCGCCACTTCCACGCGCGCAACTCGCCAGAATGCCAAAGATCCACAGGACCTTGTGTTTCCAGATGGTTTGCCAGGTCTTTGTGAGCACTTCACCAAAATTGAAATTATTCATGTTGCTCCTTTTTGATTCGGCGAGTCAATTCAGTAAAACGAGTCAGCGAGTCAGCGGCTCGCCTCACTCCCATTCGATCGTCGCGGGCGGCTTACTGGTAATATCATACACCACCCGATTGATTCCTTCCACCTCAT
>CAYLOW010000379.1:0-3881 GCA_964385315.1 uncultured Anaerolinea sp. | reverse complement strand
TTTATTTATTGAATTTACCGCTTCTGCGTTCTTCGCTATGATGTTCGTTACGATGTCTTTGTACGAAGCCATTATCGCCGGGCTGAATCCTGTACAACTTGTGCTGGTCGGCACAACAGTGGAGGTTTCCATATTTTTATTTGAAGTGCCAACAGGTGTCGTTGCAGATGCATACTCCCGGCGAACATCCGTCATCATCGGTTATTTTCTGATGGGTATTGGTTTTCTTGTGGAGGGCTTCTTCCCCGCTTTTCTGCCAATCCTGTTGGCTCAGATCTTATGGGGATTGGGCTACACCTTCACCAGCGGAGCAACTCAGGCATGGATCTCCGATGAAATTGGCGAAAAACCTGCCAATGGTTTACTCTTGCGCGCCAGCCGGTTTAGTCTTTATGCTTCCCTGTTGGGAATGGGGTTAGCCATCCTGATCGGCACACGATCTGTAGGACTTCCCATTGTAGTTGGCGGTGTTGGTGTGGTTTTGATCGGATTCGTGCTGATGATCGTCATGCCTGAAACGGGGTTTCACCCCACTCCCAGGGAAGACCGCAACAACTGGCAGCATATGGGACATACCTTCCGGGAAGGTATAAAAGCGGTGCGTGTTCGCCCGCGGTTGATGACCATTCTTGGTGTCGGGTTTCTGTACGGTTTATACAGCGAGGGATTTGATCGTTTGTGGGTCAAGCACATAATTGATAACTATGAGCTGCCGGTCATTTTCGGGCAGACGGATGTCGCTTTCTTCGGGTTGTTACGGGCAGTCAGTATGGTCTTTTCGATCATGGCCACCCATTTCGTGGAAAAGCGAGTCAGTACTGCCAGCCCATTTGCCATTGGACGTGCTGCACTGTGGATCACCTTTGGTATTTCGGCAGGACTTGTCAGCTTTGCACTTTCGCCAATTTTTGTGGTGACAATTCTTGCGTATTGGGCTATAAGCGTGCTTCGGAATGTGATGGAACCTCTTTATAGCGCCTGGATAAATCAAAAACTTGATTCGAATACACGCGCAACAGTGCTTTCAATGTCGTCGCAGGTGGATGCTATTGGGCAAATGGGCGGAGGTCCCCTGGCGGCTTTGGCGGCGGGTTTATATTCCATTACCGCAGCCATTGTCACATCAGGTTGTTTGTTATTGCCCGCTCTGCCATTAATTGGACGTGCAAATGCACAATCCATTGAGGGTAATAACTCACAAGGAGATGTAAAAAACTAAGGGTATATAAATAAAAATGTCCGTTGTTCTATTGACAACGGACATTTGCCTGCCAGTCTTTCACTTCTGCTGTTATGGATTCTTTTTGAAACGCACCAGCACAAGGTTTTTCGAACAATCATTATAGGTGTCAATATTAATCACACCTGAAAGAGGCAGCCCCGCTTGATCGAGAAGTTGTAAATTCAGCTCCCCTTTGGATGAGATCGGCACCGTGCCCAGGAAGAACTCATAGCCTGATTTTCCATATGCAGGTGCGATACTGCTGACTGTTAATTCGGTTTTTGATTTGCCGTTATATTTTCCTGCCAGGCGAATTGTCATCCTAAGCATGTCTGCATTGCTTGCGTCGACAACCGTGCCGCCGATACCCTGCCAATTACATGCATCTTCCTGGTGGATGATCGTGCTGGCGATATAGGTGATGGTCGCTGAAAAAGGTGCTTTTGGCGTGGCTGTTGGGGTGAGGGTTGTGGTTGGGGTTACCAGTGAGAAGGGTGTTGAAGATGGAGCAAGTGTATAGGTGGGCACCAGGGTTGGCGTCTCTGAAACAGCCTGTGTGGGAGCGACCGTCCAAGTGGCATCAAGTAGAATGGGCGTCAGAGTGGGCGTGGGGAAAACACCTTGTGCAACCGGATCAGGTTTCAGGGGATTAAAAGCCGATTGTGGGAAGAGAAAGATCGCAGCATAATAAGCGCCAGTACAAAGTGTAAGGATCAACATCAGGATACTCAACATATCCCAGATCTCAAGTCTGGTATTTTGTTTTGGCGCAGGCGCCTTTTCGTAAAGGAAGTTATCTTTGCTCATCGCGTTACTCCAAACAATGATTTCTCAACGGGTGATGTGATTTACGGAACCAGAACGATATCGCTCTTTGCGCGTTGCTCTGCGACCCAGTTTTTTAATGCAAGTTCCTGTTCGGTCAATAAGGCATCAGGTGCAAGCGGGTGTTCTCCGCGTTCAATGGCTTTGAATATGTGAAAACCCGCATCGGTGGCTATCACATCGCTGTATGCACCGGCTTGCAGAGCAAACAACGCTTCGTCTGCCTTGGCATCGAGCAGGTAACCGCGCGGCACCCATCCTAATTCTCCAACTGTGATCGAGTCATACAGTGCAGCCAGCTCATCAAAATCTGCGCCGGCGTTTAACTTTTCTAAAGCGGTCCGGGCATTTTCCTCATTATAGGTCAAAATCTGCCGCACGTGAATTTGTTCCATACTGGTTGGTACTTCCGCAATGATCTTGTCACGCATCCACGCAGTTTCGATGGAACGCTTTAATGCGGTTTGAAAAGATATATTGTCATACCCATGGGAGGATTGCCATGCAGATAATGCGTTCGCCCCGCCAATCGATTCGGTAAGCAAATCCACCCTGGATTGCATTTCCGGCTCCGTCAAGCTGAAATATAAATCCCTGGCGCCTTGTGCCAGCAAAAACTGAGCGATCAAATCTTCCAGAACAGCCTTGTTGGCCTCTTCCTCCGACACTGTGACTCCCAGTGCAGTCTGCGCGGATTTATAACGTGCAAGTTCTGCTTGAAACTCTGCTGCAGTGATGTATTCTCCATTCACAGATGCAACTGAAGGCGGAGGTGTGGCGGTGGGGGGGACGGGTGTGAATGTGGGCGGCGCGGGCGTTGGCGTGTTTTGAGGCGCAAAAGACGCACAGGCAGAGAGGACTAGAAGCAGGATCAATTGAAGAAAAATTCTGGGTTTTGAAAACATTTACAGAATTATACGTTAAAAACGTAGGGACACAGCATTGCTGTGTCCCTAAAAATTAATTGATGGAGCGGTTTAGTAATCCATGCCGCCCATGCCGCCAGGAGGCATGGCAGGAGCGTTTTCTTTCGCGGGCACGTCGGTGATCAACACATCAGTTGTGAGTATCATTGCGGCGATGGATGCAGCGTTCTCAAGAGCGCCGCGCACAACCTTGACCGGATCAATCACGCCGGCTTTGATCATGTCGGTGTATTCGCCGGTGAGTACGTTGAAACCGATGTTGATGTTCTTCTTCTCGGCGGCAGTGCGGCGCACAGTGTCAATGATGACGGAGCCATCCTGTCCGGCGTTGGAAGCCAGTTTGCGGATCGGAGCTTCGAGCGCCTTCTTGACGATGTTGATGCCGACTTTGATTTCTTCATTCTCGTCTTCGGCATGTGCCTTGGCAAGTTTATCAAGTTTGACAGCAGCATTGATGAGGGAGATTTCACCACCAGGGACGATGCCTTCTTCGACAGCAGCGCGTGCGGCTGAGAGGGCATCTTCAACACGATGCTTCTTCTCTTTCATTTCAGTTTCGGTTGCAGCGCCTACGCGGATGATGGCAACACCACCGCTGAGCTTGGCGAGACGTTCCTGAAGTTTTTCCTTATCGTAATCGCTGGTGCTCTTGTCGATCTCGATGCGGATTTCTTTAATGCGTCCTTCGATATCACCCTTCTTGCCTTTGCCGCCAATGATGGTGGTATTCTCTTTGTCAGCGACGACCTTCTCAGCGCGGCCGAGGTCTTGAATGGTGGTGGTTTCCAGCTTGCGACCGGTTTCTTCAGAGATAACCTGGCCAGCGGTAAGGACGGCAATATCGTTCATCATGGCTTTGCGGCGGTCACCAAAACCCGGGGCTTTGATCGCGAGGACGTTCAACATGC
>CAYLOW010000378.1:0-3884 GCA_964385315.1 uncultured Anaerolinea sp. | reverse complement strand
GCTGGAAAACCCGGCTATGTTTCCACAAAGGCATCCGCAGCCACACAATTCCGCGGCGCTGCAGAAATGGGCAACATCGGGCTGCTGGCGCATAACACACATGCCGGCAGCTATTTTTCAAACATCAAGGAAGGCGACCTGATCGTCCTGGTTTATGGCGATGGTCATTTGGAGAGTTTTAAGACTGAAAGCATCCTGCGTTACCAGGCTTTGGATCCGCTAAATCCATACAGCCAGTTCAAGGATTTGAAGAGCCAAAAAACGTTGACCGCCGAAAAACTCTTCAACAACATTTACAGCGGCGGGTATCATCTCACCCTGCAAACCTGCATCGAGAATAACGGCAATGCAAGCTGGGGCAGGTTGTTCATCATGGCAACCCCTGTGATTGAAAATGAGTTGGCCATGGTGGAAGGTTAACACAACAACTGACATCAAAACCAGGGCAGGTAATACCGCAATTGAGATGATCTTAAAAGGGAAGCGCATGACTCTTTGTCATGCGCTTCCCTTTTTTCTTTTCTTCTATGGAAGTATTGTTGGCGTTTCCGATGGGGCGGGAGTTTGGCTTGGAATGATCTCAGGGGTGGAGGTATCCGTTGGGAGAATAACGGCCGTCTCTGTAGCTGTCGGGGAAGGTGCCACAGTGGGGGTCGGCTGACTGAGGTTAAGTCGTACCTGTTTCTCAACTTCCGTTTTTTCACCGACCAGAGTCAGGCGCAGTGAAATTATCCCGTTCGGAATGGCGGCTAAATTCCATGAATACAGCAAATCATCTTTCACCGCTTTATCGCTTTCGATCAAGACAGTCCAGTCAGCGGGCTCGGCACCCTGGCCAAATTCCAATACCCATTTCGTAAATCCGCCATCGGCGGCCGCGGAGCCCTTGATATCCAGAGTCGCGGAGGTGATCACTGCCCCGTCATCAAGGTTGATCTCGATGATCGGCTGCGGGTCATCGGCGCTGCATTCACGTTCGGGAGCAAAATAGGGTTTGCGGGGAAGTCCGCGGTCTTCCAGCCAGTTTTGCCCGTCTTCAGATCCAAGCCAGTCGCGTGCCCATTTGTCGGTGACATTCAAGACCATTTGCTCATCGCTGGGGCCTTTACAAACATCAGAGGCTTCGAGGCCCGTCCACAGGTCAATTTTGACCCGGCGGGCAAGGTCTTTTCCTGGCGGCAGCGGAGGCTGGTCAGCAGCAAATACCTCGGTATACTGGCCGCCGCATGAACTGGATGGCAGTGTGCCTGAAAGACCGCATACCACCGTGTCCACAATACCCGCCGGCCTGTTGAACGGGGTTGGCGCGCCATTGGTGAGGTAGGGTACCGCAAACTCCATGAACTGCGACCAGATCGGAGCAGCGCCGCTCAAACCCGATGAATTAACCATCGGTGTGTAATCGGCATTGCCCACCCAAACACCCGTGACGAGGTCGGCAGTGTATCCCATTGTCCAGTTATCGCGGATATCGTTGGTGGTACCTGTCTTCGCAGCAACAGGGAAGGATAAGTTCAGGGCTGAATGGCGTCCAAAGGTGAAGTTGCGTGCTTCATTATCCGAAAGGATGGAGGAGATAAGATAGGCGTGTTCGGCGCGAATGACCTGCTCGCCCGCCTTCGGCTGGTAGTCATAAATGATATTCCCGGCGAAATCAGTAATTTTTAAAATGGCAACAGGCGGCACCCGCTGCCCGCCGTTGGCGATGACAGAATAGGCGGAAGTCATATCGATCAGACTGACATCCCCGCCGCCCAGCGTCAATGAAAGTCCGTAGTCGTTGCGGGTGAGTGAAGTGATGCCGAGTCTTTCCGCCATGCCGATCAGGCCGTCTTTTTGGGGGGTATTCGGGTCGTCATAAATACCGACAAATTCCAGCGTTTTAACCGCGGGGATGTTGAATGAGTTGGCAAGTGCGAACCGCACGGTTAACCCGCCGTGGAATTTCCCGTCGTAGTTGCGCGGCTCATAAGGCGGGTTTGCACCGTCGGGGAACTGGGTTGGCACGTCCCAGATCAATGTGGATGGGGTCCAGCCTTTTTCAAATGCCGCAATGTAAGTAAATGGTTTTATGGATGAGCCCGGCTGTCGGGTGGGACTGGTCGCCATATTGACCTGCCCCGCGATCGCATCGTTGTTAAAATCGGGTGAACCTACCATCGCAAGGATTTCGCCCGTGGAAGGACGGATGGCAACCAGCGCGCCATTGTGAGTGTTGTTGTCCACCATCGCCGCCACTTGATCTGTCACCAATTGCTGCGCGGTGTCCTGTAAAACAGGGTCGAGTGTGGTGTACACCACGAAACCGGAACGATAAATGGTCTGTGCGTCATATAATTCTTCAAGCTGTGCGCGGACGAAATTAACCCAGTGTGGATACCTGGCGTCGAACGAAGGTTGGCGGAAGGAATACACCTTCATTTCATCCGCGGCCTGGGTGGCAGCAACGGGATCAACACAAACGGGCGTTTCGCTGTTACTGACCGTGATGCAGTTATTTTCACTGCTCATTTGGAACATCAATACCAGGACCTGCTGTTGACGAATGAGTGTATTCTGCGGGTTGGTATAAATATCGTACACAGCCGGCGATTGCGGCAGTCCCGCCAGGAAGGCGGCTTCGCCCATCGTCAAATCTTTGGCTGACTTGCCAAAATAGGTCTCGGCGGCGGCTTGCACACCATAGGCCAGGTTGCCGTAATAAATTTCGTTGAGGTACAGTTCAATGATCTCATCTTTTTTATAGCGGCGCGTTATCTCAGCCGCAAGGATGATCTCACGAGTCTTGCGCGTGTATGTGCGTTGTGAGCGTTCCTCCGGGGAAAGCAAAAGTGCGCGGGCCAGTTGTTGTGTGATGGTGGATGCCCCCCCGCCCTGTCCATCAGTTTGGTAGTTCTCCCACAAGGCACGTATCATGGCCGCCGGATCAAAACCCGGGTTGCTGTAAAACTCCTTGTCTTCAGTGGCGATCGTCGCAGCAAGAAGGTTTGGGGAAATTTCTGAAAGTGGAATATAGGTACGGCGTCCTGCATTCGGGTCAAGGATGTCATAAAGCACCTGACCATTACGGTCCAAAATACGTGTCGTCTCAAACTGCGACGCGCGGTTGCGCAAGTCGCCCACATCGGGCAGGTCGCTTGCGATCTCATAATATTTATAGACGAAATATGAACCCGCCATCAACCCAACGATGACAGCCGCAAACGCGGCAGCGATCATCCCGCGCAGAAGGCATCCCCAGTTTCCGCGCCAATTGAAGCCTGATCTTGGTGGTTTCCTTCCCCTTTGCACACGCGGCTGTGAAAGCGGTGTGGAAGCGGGTACCGCTGCCTGCGGTTGTTGACTTCGGGTTGGCTGATATGCAACAGGCGTGACCTGTGTACCATCCAGGTCAATTTCATTCACGCGCCGCGGCAGGGGCATGTTATCCTTGTCCAACGCAGGACGATAATATTTGTCGGTCGACTGGGAAGGGGGGTCAACAGGTGCGGGGTTATAGACCCCTTGTGTTTCTTCTTCTGATCTTAAAATTCGGCGTAATCGATCGTTGTCTTCGTTACTCATGATTTATCCACAAAAAATCCTCAACCACAAAAGACACCAGGGGGCTTTTGTGGTGGTTTCGAATTATCCTATTTGGGCTTGCTTAACACCAGCAGGTTCAATGAACCGCGTTGGCAAATTTCGTCGTTTTGATTCTTCACGATGATCGCTGCGGTTATTGAGCCGCCGCCAATGCGAGGCAGGGCTTTTGTTTCTGTGATTTCCAACTCAGCGAAGATCGTATCGCCGATGAAAAACGGCTTTACGAATCTCCATTCGTTGATCTCGCGAAAAGCCAGCACCGTTCCTTCCAGAAACCCCGTCCGCATGATCAGCCCTGT
>CAYLOW010000377.1:0-3900 GCA_964385315.1 uncultured Anaerolinea sp. | reverse complement strand
TCATAACGCCCGGCGGCGCGCATCCGCTGGATCATTTCCACCTGCGGCTGGAGGTCTTCGAGGGAGCGGAAGACGCGTTGCTGCAACTGGCGATCCTGTAAGGCAAGCGCGGCACGGTCAGCCAGGAGCCAGAGGGCTTCGCGCTGGTCATGCTCAATGACCTTCTGCTTCTCGCGGCGCGCCACACCCAGCAGTCCAAGCAGGGGCGGAAGTTCATCCTGATCCATATCAGGGTTTCGGCGGTGATACAAGGGCAGGATCCAGAAATTTCCCCACTGGAATTCACGGCGGTTATCCCCTTCCACTTTTTCCAGCGCTTCAGTCAAACTTTCCTGGTCGAGCATATGGCGGCTGCCTGCCACCACAATCGGGGAGAGGGTTTCGTCGTCCAATGCAGCGACAAAGGCGGACGGCGATTGCATGTGATCACGCACGGCAGCAAGCACGGCTTCGAGGAATTGCTGCAAGTCGCTTTGGGTGAGCAGGCGTTCTTCAAAATTTTGGAGCAGTTGCAATTCACCGCGGTCATTTCCATGGAACAACAAACGCTCCCAAATAGGAGCGGCTAAGGTGATGATATGTTCGAGCGACAAAATCGTTGCAACCACGATAAACGGGACGAAGGCATTGTACGGTGTGCCGAGCAGTTCCCCGCCACGGCGGACGATGGTCATCAACGCCAGAGCTGTGGATGCGGTCACAGGTCCACGCATGATCCACTTGAAGAGGCGACTCTTGATGACACGGTCTGGCCATGAGACACCAAAAAAGGCAACAGCATATGCCATCATGATGACCAGCGCACCAACCAGGATATTGATGACGGTGGCCACGCCCCAAAACAAATAGGTGTGCCGCGCAGCAAGTCCATAGCCGAACAAAAGATAAGGGTAGGAACCAAGCGCCGGGGCTGTTGCTCCAGCCATCAGATACAACATGCGGCGGCGGCCAGAGCTGGAGAGCATCCGCATGTAGGCACGGGCAAAGTTGATTCCCGCCCAAACAATCGCGGTCACATAAAAAAGGGTGAAGACCTCCGTCCACACCGTCCGCTGGAGGTGTGGGGCGGGCTTGCCGTCAATGACAACGGGGCCGAGCAGGTATCCAAATGCAAGCAGGATGATAAAGAAGGTCGAGACGACGTAAATGCCGCGCACGGCAAGCCGTCTGCGCCCGCGTGAGGGGCGTCCGGCTGTAACAAGCAGGGCATCGGAAAGGTGCAGGTAAGCTGCGGGGAGAAAAATAATGCCAAACCATTGCAGGCGCAAAAGCAGTTGAATCGTTTCCGCCGTCATCGATTCATCCTGCAAGGCTTCGGTGGTAAAGACGATAACCACACACAATAAAATAATCGCAAAAGAACGCGCCACCCTGTCTCGCAGGTTAAATGATAGCGCGTACAGGAACAACGAAAACGCCGTAATGGCGATCCCCGCTGTCAGAATTTGATTGAGCGCCTGGAGCCCCGCCAGAAATGGATCCATCCAACCGTTAATCATGCAGCCCTTCCGATAAAGTTTTACAACTATTTTCAGGTACAGGCAGTTGCAGCCCGCCAGAATTTTCGATACGATAAAACCGTCAGGAGTACAGCCTGACCTGCTATTTCAATGATTTGCCAAAGAACAATACCACGTCCTGGGTGAGGTAATACTGGTCATTATACCCGCAGAATTCACATCCGAATTTTTGAACCAGGCGGATGGCCGGGAGGTTTTTGGACTGCATCTCCACAATCAGGCGGCGGTGTGCCCTGGCGACTGACCAATCCTGCGCGGCAGACAACAAGGCGCTTGCAACACCCCGGCGGCGGCTTGCGGCATGGACCACCAGATCGGTGACATACGCCGCAGAATCCATGCTGCGCTCAACCAGGCTGATGTAGCCGACCACGTCCTGGTCGAGCAGGGCGGTGTACATCATGGAACGCTTTGACCAGTCATCAGCAAGCGCGAAGGGGTTGCGCGGGTAGGCGATCAAAATAGAGCGCGGCAAACGCACTTCGCGAAATATGGCAGTGGACTGCCCCGCATCGCGGCGCAATTCCAACTGCCAGACAGATTCGCTGTTGACGGAATGGTCAAATCCCATCAGGCGCGGGAGGTCGGAAGCAACAGTGGGACGAACTTGAATTTCAGGCATACGTTTTCAACTTCTCTTATCGGAAAATCTCTAAATGAAATATCTGCCAGCAAGCTGACGGACTCCAAGTTTTTATTGGATCGGCACAATACGGATGGGAACAACGCACGCGGGCAGCACCTCACCCTGATTGTCAGTGACGACCAGTCGCAACTGATAATCACCCGGCGTCAGGGCGGCTGTGTTCCAACGCCCAAGCAGTCCGTCTTTTACCGTGTTACGGTCAGCCGAAATGGTTGCCCAGGTATCACTTCCGGCCCGCGCAACTTCATATTTATAAAAACCGAAATTCGGGATGTCCACGGTTCCGATCAACTCGACGGTGCCCTTGATTTCAGCACCCGGCTGCGGGGATGTGAGCATGATCTCGTTGGGGGTACAGCCGACCATATTAACCGACGCTGCCTGCGGGGGGAGATTCGCAAACTGGGTCATCATTTCGACAGAGAGTGTGCCTGTTGGGGTCGAGATAAAATCCAGCGTTGGCGTGGTAACGAGGACATCGGCTGGCAAACCAGGGATGATGAAGGTGGCGATGAAAAATTCAATGCAAAACATAACGACGATCAATGACGAAATCGCTGCAGATTGCCCCAGCCGGCGTGACGAAAACTCACGCTCCATTTTATAAACGGCTGTCTGCGATTCGCGCCAGGAACGCCACAACCAGCGAAAGGCGAACAGGGCGCCAATTGCCAGCAGGATGTAAATCAGCGCCTCGAAAGTTCTGAGGAAGTTATAAATTTCTGTCATTGGGAGTTTTCAAAGACAGGTTTACAGTTGACGCAAAACCGCCCGAATGATTTTTTCCACTTTGGGGGTGATGATCTTGCCAGCTTCGATAACTTCTTCATGGGTGGTGATGGTCGATCCATCAAGGTTGGCTTTGTTGCTAACGCCTGAAAGCCCAAGCACGCGCATGTCGCCATGCCGCGCAATGATGACCTCAGGCACAGTGGACATGCCAACAGCATCCGCCCCAGCCAAACGCAGGAAGCGCAGGTCGGCGGGAGATTCGAAGGAGGGCCCACTCAAGCCGGCGTACACGCCTTCACGCAGAACAATGTTGTTTTCCTTTGCAACCTTGCGGGCAAGGTCAGCATAGGCGCGGTCATATGCCTGGCTCATATCAGGAAAGCGCGTGCCGATCTCGTCAAGGTTGGGTCCCATGAGCGGATTCAAGCCTGACATGCCCATCAGGTTGATCTGGTCGGTGATGAGCATCACATCGCCGGGCAGAAAATCGGGGTGAACTCCGCCCGCAGCGTTGGTGACGATCAGGTTGGGGATTCCCAGCCGCTGCATCACACGCACAGGCAGGGTGACCTGTCCCATGGTGTAGCCTTCGTAATAATGAATGCGTCCCTGCATGACAAGCACGGGCTTGCCTTCCAATTCACCGATGACAAAACATCCGGCGTGCCCATGCACAGTGGAGACGGGGAAGTTGGGTAGCTCACCATATGGAATACGAACTGCCTGTTGGACGGAATCAGCCAGACCATTAAGTCCGGAGCCAAGGATGATGCCCGCAATCGGCTGGCGAAGCATGGATATTTTGTTTCTGATCGCCTGCGCGGCGGAATCGATTTGAGCAAGGGAAATAAAATTCTGCATTTGCGTTTACCTGTCTGAAATTTTTTTGTGGAGTTTGCATCCCCGATATGCGTCGGGATTATATCAGAAATCACAGGCTGCTTTTTGAGGTAGAAAAAATCCACTTCTTATGCTATGCTACCCCTTATGAGACAATCACCG
>CAYLOW010000376.1:0-3901 GCA_964385315.1 uncultured Anaerolinea sp. | reverse complement strand
AAAAACTGACGTCTTTTATCCATACAACTTGAGGGTATTTATTCAGGAGATCAAAAAAGGGCAGGCATTTCAGCCTGTCCTTTTTTGATCTTTTAGAATTTATTCATTTGCATATTCATCTTATACTTTTTTACTGCCCGCCACCCCACCAGCATTCTCTCCCGCTCATCCCACAAGCGAAAATATAATGACTTCAAGCTATCCCTAAAAGTCAGCGGCTCGATCTGAAAGATCGGGTTTTCGTTGTGGCATTTCTCAAGCTTGTAGTTTGGGATCTTCGGGCTGAGGTGGTGAATATGGTGAAATCCAATATTACCGGTAAACCATTGCAAAATTTTGGGGAGTCTATAAAACGAACTTCCGTCCATACCTGCTTTGAAGAATTCCCAATTCTGATGGCGCTCCCAATAGGTCGGCTCAAAGTTATGCTGCACGTAGAACAACCACACACCCGCGCCGCAGCCCATGAGCAAAACAGGGATTTCAACCAGCAAATATGCCTGCCATCCAATATGATAGATCGTCCAGCCGACAAAACCCAGCAGGGCAATATTAGTCCATACTACGCTGTTCTTCTCGCGCTTGCCCGCGCTCTTATCCCAAAAACGGTGTGCAAAGACAAAGACAATTAACGCGCCGATCGTAAATAGAATAAATGGATTGCGCATGACGCGATAGCCAAATTTTTTATACCAGGGTGCTGCGAGATATTCCTCGACCGTCATCGTGTAAACATCGCCCGTGCCGCGGCGGTCGAGATCACCGGCAGTGGCATGATGAATGGCATGGGAATGTTTCCATGCATAGTACGGAGTCCAGACCGCCACTCCCAGCAGCAGACCCAGTCGATTGTTGGCAAGCGGAGTTTTTAAGAATGAGCCGTGAGTACAATCATGGAAGATAATAAATATCCGCACCATGAATCCGGCAGCGGGGATTGTAAGTAAAAGCGTCAACCAATATCCAATTTCAAGACTTCTATATGCAACATACCACAACACAAAGAAGGGAATCACTGAATTAAACACCTGCCACAAGCTGCGCCATGTTTCAGGATAGGCATATTTTGAAACAATGGACTGCCATTTTATCTTTCCGATACTCATAATAATCTCCTTTTTCTTCAACAAAACGACCTGGAGCTCAAGCCGCTGACATTATGCGCTTTAATAATACTCTGATATTCAAAATAAGCTATACCCCTGTTGTCCAGTTTAATAGCCCGTCGATCCAAGTGACCGGCTCATCTCAACTCCTAAAAATGCCGGCAAAAAATATTTTACGAAAAAAAACTGCTGCCCTTTTTCACATGTTCACTTAATTCAAGCAGGGATAATTCAGCCAGAGATGGAACGGTAATATCGCCCGTCACACCCATTTTCGCTGTCATCGGGTTCGGAACCGCCACCACAAATATACCAGCCCGGCGGGCTGCCGTGACACCATTTAGAGAATCTTCAAAGACAACGGCTGCGTCACGATAAACTTTAAGTTGCTCGAGCACCTTCAGGAAAATGTCAGGATTGGGCTTTGTCCTGCCCGCCAGGACATCCTCCTGACAAATGATCCGGTCAAAATACTCAAAGATACCCAGGCGCTTTACATGCTCGTCCACCCAGGAGTGCGTAGCACTTGACCCAATGGCAACCTGCAAGCCATTTTTTTTTGCCTGTTTGATCATATCAATTACACCTGGCAGGACTGGACTGGCATGCACGATCTTCCCAGACTCTTTCTGGTGGCGCGCTCTCATTAAAGCAGCATCCAACTGCCCCCGGGAGAGTAGTTCAAGGTGCTCCGCTGCATCAAAGTTCGAGAGACCATACCCGCCGATCGTTTTCTCCCACTCTTCCACCGGCAATTCAAACCCATAATCCCTGTAAATGGACTGCCACACATAACCTTCGGGCGTCTCGGTATCGAGGATAAGCCCGTCAAAATCAAAGATAAGTGCTTTTAACATTATGGAAACCGCCTCACAAATTCCGCAATCGCCTCCCACATTTTGAAATCATCCTTGCCTGCCGGCAAAATATTCTCGACCATGTTCGTCAGCGGGGGCCTCATTAACAAGTATTCACGCTGCGCGTCTGTCACCGTACAAAAAAACCGTGTGTGATCCATCCAACCGTAAATACTGCATGTAACAGAAACATAATTACCGCCGCGCTTAAGTGTAAGACGTGCACCTGCCCTATGCTCTTCATCTCGCAGGGTCACACCTCCCTCTGCGCCCACGCTGCCGATACTATCACCGTTTTTATAGGCAACCCAATTAACCATCGACATCCATTCTGCTGATACGGGAAGGCTGAACATTGACACTGGCTGGAACTGAGCGTACCTGTTGTCCTTCCTTTATCATGCGGGCAAGATGCTTAACCATCACGGCCTGACGGGGTGACACTTTTGCGCCCAGATCCTCCAATACAGGCTCAAGCCATGCCTGATAGGAGCGCACATTGAGGTACACGCGCCGCCCGCCCCGGTCTGCCAAACTTGACACAAGCGCGGAGATTTTTTCACTGACGTTATTCTCATCAGGATGAATGAGCGGTGTCAGGACAATGCCATACATGCCGGAAGCAACACTTGCATAACATTTCAAATTTTCCAAATGAATGAAGCCCGTGGCATAATGCGGCGCTTGTTCAACAGGGTGCAAAAGGGGGGGAACGATCTGATAATGAAGACTCTGCGCCGCAGGCAGGTCAACCGTCTGCGCCCGCCTCCAGCCCATACCCACACCTAATTCTGTTTTCCCGATCCCACTCACGTCCCACAACCTTTGCCAGGCATAGACAGAGAAGCCAGCCATACGCAGCGCAGGGAAAACTTCGCTTGTCTCATCCACTTCAGCAGTTACATGAAAAGCCTTCCATTCCCCTGCCTGGCTTGCAAGATGTTCCAGCAATGACGGCAGCTGCCTGTCGTCTAAACGCGAAGACGGAGCCAGGTACAACAATTTTGCAAAAGGTTCCCCGCGCGAATGAATGATACCGCCCAGCAGGGGGGCTTCGCTGCCATTGGAAATCGCCGCATACAAATGCCGTGCCGGATTGATATATGCCAATAATCCCATTGCGCCCAGAGGGTGCCCGCGCGTGAGTGCACGTGTACTATCGAGGGTTAATACATCATTTCGATAGCGGGTAATGATGGGAATATCAAGAAGGTCCAGCGGGCGTATGGTCATATTTATTACAGGAGTGACAGTTATGGTTTCCCTGGGAAAGAGCAGGAATAATCCCGGCCCTTATGAAGCAAGCGAAATAAAATACTCATGGAAGCGAGTGTCATCTGTCAACTCAGGATGGAATGACGTTGCAAGCAAATGGCCTTCCTGCGCCGCAACAATGCGCCCATCCTCAAGCGCAGAAAGCACTTTTGCGTTTCCATGTACCGACTCTATCAATGGCGCCCTGATGAAGACCGCGTGATAAGCATGCTCTGTACCGGTAACTTTCATCAACGCATCAATTTCAAGGTCTATCTCAAATGAATCCACCTGGCGTCCAAAGGCATTACGCTGGACTTTGATATCCATCAATCCAAGTAGAGGCTGGTCGGAGCTGGCGTCTTTCGAAAGGAAGATGGCGCCTGCACATGTGCCCCAAACTGCATACTTCCTGCCAAATTGCCTTAACGGCTCCATTAAATCATACGCAACAGCAAGTTTTCCAATTGTGGTGGATTCGCCGCCTGGAATGATCAAGCCATTCAATCCATCGAGATGTTTTTGTGATCGTACTTCAACCGCTGCAACACCAAGTTTTTTTAGTACAGAAATATGTTCTGAAAAATCGCCTTGCAAGGCGAGGACGCCAATTTTCATAATTCAACTTCTAACAACCATTTTTTATTTTCAACAATTGGTGATCGGCTTTTTGCCAATCACTAC
>CAYLOW010000375.1:0-3915 GCA_964385315.1 uncultured Anaerolinea sp. | reverse complement strand
CCTCGGCCATGGCGATCTTGTTCTCATAATTTTTCAATCCGGGATCATCCGGGTATCCCTGCTCCCATATCTCGAACCATGAGATCGCGCCTTCGGGCTTCTCGACCGCGATCATGTAATCGATCTGACAGCCGCACAATGCGCCAAATTCTGTAACATGCATTTCCTGTTTCTGTATCATTTTGTCGAGAATGGTTTGGGCTGTATCCAGATCTTTTGCCTGAATTGCCTTCCTGACTGTGATCACCTGCCCGAAAAAATAATCCGGGAAACGGGTTGGAATTTCGTCTGCGATCGTGGCTGCTTCATCATTTTTTCCCTGCATACTCAGGGCAACCGCCAAATTGTTAAATAAACCGGGGTCATCTTTTTGAATTTCGAGTGCCTTGCGCAGGTGGATTTCGGCTTGCGCGCCCTCATCGTCCCGCAGCGCGTAGATGGCCAGCTCCATCAACCGCAGCGCGGCGGGTTTCAGTTTCGGACGATCCTGTGCCTCGGACGTGATTTGAAACCCCATCATCATTACTTCTCTGGGTTCACCTTCGATCCACAGGTTAATCGATTCGCCTGGTCTGAATATTCCATATTTTGTGAGCAGCTGTGCCGCTTTCATTCGCAGCGCATCCGGTCCGTCCTGCCCAAGGGAGAACTCTTTCAAAGAATCAAGAATAGCCGGGTGGGCGGACATATCCGCGAGGTTAATGGCAAATTCCCTGCATTGTTCATCGCCATTCACTAGCGCGGCAGGGATAAAATGGATCAGTTCAGGATGATGCTCGAAATGCGCAGCGATCGTAGCCCGAAAAGTTTCGTCGGTTTTTCGACGGGCGGCGCGCTGTACCAAAGACATCAAAGAATCAAGCGTTTTTTTGGTGATCCACAGGTCCATTGTGAATATCTGCGGACAGGTCCGTTTGTGTTGGGGCTTTTTCAACTCTTCCAGGTTTTTACTGGCAAGGGAATGATAGGGGGCAAGCTTCAGACATGCCTGCCAGTTTTTACGGGCGGCGGAAATATTTCCCTTCCGGTATTCGGCTGCCGCGCACCAGTGCCACAGATTTTCATCCCATTGGTCAAGTTCGTTGGTGTTTTTGGCTTGATCGAAAAGACTCAATAGTCCGTCATCGTCGCCGATAAAACTGAGTGCTTCGCCCAGCTTGACCCAGCGTTCTGCCGCTTCCGCGGTGGAATCTTTCATCTGTTTTACATATTCCCATGCCTCGTCACTTCTGCCCAGCATAAAAAGAAAACGGGTCAGGTTGGAAAGCGCGTGAACATTTAGCGGGTCAAGTTCAAGAACTTTGCGGCTTGTTTCAATTGCCGCCGCCAGATCCCCTTCCAGCCAGTCAACCAGGCTGAGATTATTATGAATGGGAACAAAATCCGGTCTCTGCTGGAGCAGTTTTTTTGCCAGTTGCCTGCAGCGGGTATGGCTTCCCATCTCCATCAGCAGGCGTACTTCTTCGTGTTGGCAGGCAAACTCAAATCCTGTCTCCAAAGAATCGCCAAGAGAGGTGAGCATTTCTCCCAGTGAGGCCTCCAGTTCCGGAATGATTTCCTTCACGTCCGATGCCTTTTCATCATGCGGCCAGCCTTTTAAAAACTGGCGGAACGTTTTCAGCGCGAGTGCCGGGAATCTGTTCGTCAGATAAGCACCAGCCAACCCCAGTTTCACTTCTCCTCGATTGGGCGTTAGTTCGTGCAGCTCATGGATTGCACGCAGGTAGCCGTGCTGGTTGTCCATATCCAGGTTGGCATTTGCCATCAAGCCCAGAATATCCGGCTGGCGGGGGAAACTATTATTGAGCCCGCTTAAAAGATCCAACGCTTGTTCTGGTTTGCCCTGCGCTAGAAGATCGTCGGCTTCCGCCAAACCTTCACGCATGCGTCGTGGAAGATTAATTGGTTTTTTGCTGGGGGAGAAATTTTTGCTCATAACTTCCTAATTATACAAACATGGATGAAAATCGGTCAGGGTATACGCAGGCGGTTCAGCCGAAGAGGTCACTTTGCGCTGGTCTTGAGTCGGGAATGCAAATCCTGTTTCCACTTCGATATGGGTAATTTTACAACCTCTTTTACGTTCTATGGCTGCCGCGTTTCATTCATTCACTGTCGCTCTTTTTCTGTCGTGTCGTCTGGATTTTACCCTTTCACCAAACCTTGTTGCAACCCCTTCGCCCCCGCATCTTGATAATGGACTGCCATGTCATCTCGACGAGCGCCTTGTCAATTTGTCATCTCGACGAGTGTTCTTCGAGGAGAGATCTTTCACCACTGCCGGGCAAGGTTTCTCCCTACGATCGAATACTTATCCCGGATGCTCCTTCGGGAACAACAAAGAAAGTCCCATGTTAAATCATCCGGTTGATCTGGCGTGACATTGGGTTTCACTTGTCAGAGGAACCGTTAAGTTTTTGAAGGTTAGTCTTATAATCAATACATGCCAGCGACAATTTTAGCCACCAAACTGTACATCCCCCGGCCGCGGTCTAAAATTGTCCTGCGCCCCCGCCTGCTCGGGCGGCTGAACGAGGGTCTTACTTCGGGGCACACACTAACCCTCATCTCTGCCTCTGCCGGCTTTGGCAAGACCACATTGGTCAGCGAATGGATCGGTAACTGCGGCAGGCCTGCTGCCTGGCTGTCATTGGATGAAGGCGATAACGACCCGCTGCGTTTTATTTCATACCTGGCAGCGGCGCTGCAGACCATCAAAGCGGGAATTTGCGAAGGGCTGTTGGCGTCACTCCACACTTCAGGCCTCCAATCCCCGCCCACCGAATTGATCCTGACAGCCCTGCTCAATGAGATCGCAGTCATTCCCGATAACTTCATCCTCGTGCTTGACGATTACCACGTGATCGATGCCAAAGCGGTTGACGATGCCCTGACTTTTCTGATAGAACATCTGCCGCCGCAGATGCATCTGGTCCTTGCCACCCGGGAAGATCCGCAGCTGCCCCTCTCGCGCCTGCGCGTCCGGAATCAACTCACCGAACTGCGCGCAGCCGACCTGCGTTTTATCCCTGCCGAAGCCGCGGACTTTCTCAACCTGGTGATGGGCCTTAACCTTTCGGCGGACGACATTACCGCGCTGGAAGCCCGCACCGAAGGCTGGATCGCCGGGCTGCAATTGGCCGCACTCTCCATGCAGGGGCATCAGGATACCGCCGGCTTTATCAGATCCTTCACCGGGGGCCACCATTTCGTGCTCGACTATCTGATCGAAGAGGTCCTGCAGCAGCAGCCAGAAAGCGTTCAAACTTTCCTGCTGCGCACCTCCATCCTCGACCGCATGTGCGCTTCGCTGTGTGATGCCGTCCTGATCAACGCTTCCGGGCAGGAAACCCTGGAGACTCTTGAGCGCGCCAATCTCTTCATTGTCCCGCTGGATAACGAGCGGCATTGGTATCGCTATCACCATCTCTTTGGTGACCTGCTGCGCCAGCGCCTCGGACAGAGCCTGACACCCGGGGCGATCGCCGCAGACCACATCCGTGCCAGCGAATGGCACGAGGTCAACGGCCTGATGTTTGAAGCATTTCGTCACGCGGCCGCGGCCAATGATGTCGGGCGTGCCGGGCGCCTGATCGGAAGCAGGGACATGCCCCTGCATCTTAGCGGTGTGGTGTTGGCAGTGCTGGATTGGCTGGCCTCGCTGCCGGACCCGGTGCTGGATGCCAGTCCGTGGCTGCGGGTGAAATCTGCCACCCTGGCGCTGATGGCGGGGCAGACAACAGGGGTGGAGGATAAGCTGCAAGCGGCCGAGAAGGCTTTGCAGAATGTGGAGCAGGATGCGGGGACCCGTGACCTGATCGGTCAGGTGGCTTGCGCGCGGGCTACGCTGGCGCTGACCCGCTACGACCCGGCGGCCATGCTCGCCCAGGCGAGCCGCGCATTGGAGTACCTGCA
>CAYLOW010000374.1:0-3924 GCA_964385315.1 uncultured Anaerolinea sp. | reverse complement strand
GTCCAAACGTCGCCTTCAGGATCGTCACCAGCCGCGATGCCGTCTTTGTCCACATCAGCGAGCTTGAATTCAGCTTCGCATTGGGCGGCATCATAGGTATAGTGCGGGGTATCAGGGAAGAAGCCGGGCATACCGGGCAAAGGCAGTTGTAAGGATTGGATCGCTTCACCGCTGTATACGTCGTTGATCAGGGTGTCAAAATCGAAACAATACGCAAATGCCTTGCGGATGTGTACATCACCGAAGAAATCAGCAGGAATGCCGTTACCGTCCAAAGCGCCGGAACCGAGGTAGGGGTTCGGGCTGGCGGGGTCAGTAGCGATGTTCCAGTTGAACAGAAGTACGTCCATGCTGGTTACCGGGCGGCCGATTCGCAGGTTAAACAATCCATCAGTATTGGATTCGCCGGCGGCACAGGCTGTGAACTTGGCAGCGCCTAAAGCAGAGCCATCATAACCACAGACAGGCTGAAGCTCGCCATAGGTGTTGGTGGCTGCATCGTAGGTCGCAAATTGACCAACCAATTCATCCATCTGGGAGCGGTTGGCAGCGGGAACGGTAGCCATATCAGCATCACCGGCTTGCATCATTGCAAAACGGGTGCCCCACTCGGGAACCTGCTTGAGGATGATTTTATCGAGCTTGGCAGGTTCACCCCAATAATCGGCGAACTTGGCCAGGATGATCTCTTCACCATTGGCAAATTTATCGAGTGTGAAGGGACCGGTACCGTTGACAATGCCGCTAAAGGGATTGTCAGCAGAAGCCATGCCGTAGAAGTCCTGCCATGTATCGCAGGAACCATCCCAACCGCCGTTTTCAACTACCCATTTCTGGTCCATAACAGAACCCCAGCTTTGGGCAATTGTGGCGAGGAAAGGACCCCAGGGCTGCTTGAGGGTCATGGTAACGGTGCCAGCGGCATCGTCAGCAACGATCGCGGCCTTGGTGGTTTCGCACGCGGCAACGAGAGTGGCGGGATCATTGGCTTTCATGGCATCGCGGTCATCAGCGGAAGCGCCTTCGTCCACGATCATGGAAATATCATCCATGCCAACACCAAAGAAAGGCTCGGCGAGCAGCCATTGCGGGGAGGAGTAACCACCCTGCAGGAGGCCGCGATGGAATGAATAAGCAACATCAGACGGGGTCATGACATCGCCATTGTGGAATTTCACATCGGGGCGGATCTTGAAGGTGTATGTCAGGCCATCGGCAGACACAGTCGGCATTTCCGAGGCGAGCTGGGGCACGAACTTATCTGTGGCTTCCCCATCATAGAAGACCAGGGTCTGATAGACGTTCTGGATGATCTCGCCAGAAGCGGTATCGTAAGCCAATGCCGGGTCGAGGGTGTCAATACCAACTTCAGATTCAGCCACAACGAGGGTTGTGGGGTCGGCAGACTTGAATTCAGCCATTGCTTCAGCAGCGGGGGCTTCAGCAGCGGGGGCTTCCGCAGCAGGGGCTTCCGCAGCAGGGGCTTCCGCAGGAGCGGGAGCGCCGCAGGCGGCAAGCGCCATGCTTGCAATCACGAGCAGACTTAACAAAGCAAAAATTTTACGCATCTTTCTTCTCCTCAAGAAATTAGAAGGTTTCAAATTACAGATTTGTGGTGATAGATAAAAAATGAATATTTCATTTATATTTTCGTACCGACGACCACCTCCTTTATAAGGATTCGAAAAAAAATATTATTTAACCAAATGACAAGCCACAAAGTGGCCTGGGGTTACTTCACGAAAATCGGGCCGCGACTCCGAGCAAATCTTTTCCGCGATCGGGCAGCGGGTGCGGAAGCGGCAACCGGAAGGCGGGTTAACCGGTGATGGTACATCCCCTTCCAAAATCGTACGGGTTCGCCGCGCATCCGCCACAGGGTCAGGAATGGGAACAGCGGAGAGCAGGGCCTTCGTATAAGGATGAAGGGGATTGTGATAAAGATCATCGCGATCCGCCAATTCCATGATCACACCCAAATACATGACCGCCACGCGTTTGCTGATATGACGAACCATGGAAAGATCATGGGCAATGAATAAATAGGTCAGGTTGAATTGCTCCTGCAGTTCTTCCAACAAGTTTACAACCTGTGCTTGAATGGAAACATCCAGGGCTGAAATTGGCTCATCGCAAACGATAAAGGAGGGCTGAAGGGCCAGGGCACGCGCCACACCAATCCGCTGGCGCTGTCCGCCTGAAAATTCATGCGGATAGCGGCTGGCAAAAGTGGGGTTCAGCCCCACAACTTCAAGCAAATGAGAAACACGATCATGAATCTCCTTGCCAGTAGCTACATTGTGTACCATGAGCGGCTCGCCGACGGTATCCTCGACAGTCATACGCGGGTTAAGGCTGGCGTAGGGGTCTTGAAAGATCATTTGCATTTTGCGGCGCATAACGCGCATTTCCTCGCCTTTAAGTGAGACAAGGTTAACTCCATTAAAATGCACCTGCCCACCTGTCGGCTTGTAGAGTTGTAAAATGGTTCGTCCCGTGGTGGATTTACCACAGCCAGATTCGCCTACAAGGCCAAGCGTTTCACCGCGCTTGACATCAAACGACACTCCATCCACAGCGTGAACAGCCCCCACCTGGCGCTGGAATACACCGCGATAGATCGGAAAATGCATCTTAAGATCTTCTACGCGTAATAAGACATCTTCATTAGCAGCAGCCATTAGCGACCTCTCCCCGTCTTAATATCAACCCAACAAGCAACACGATGTTCGTTGGCAACGTTTTCAAGAACCGGATTTTCCTTCCAGCAGCGTTCCATTGCCCACTTGCAGCGCGGAGCAAACGGACAGGCTTGCGGCTTTTGATACAGGATCGGCGGTTGACCTTCAATGGAAAATAAGCGCGTATGTTTGGTCTCATCCACACGGGGAAGACTTCCTATTAAACCGACCGTATAGGGATGTGATGGATTCGCGAACAATTCATTGACCGGTGCCTCTTCAATAATAAGCCCGCCATACATTACGATCACACGCTGAGCCAGCCCGGCGACCACACCCAGGTCATGAGTGATCCAAACGATGGTCATGCCAAGCTCATTGCGTAAACGTTTCACCAGATCCATGATTTGCGCCTGGATCGTGACATCCAGGGCGGTGGTGGGTTCATCTGCAATTAAAACTTGCGGGCTGCATGAAAGTGCCATGGCGATCATCACTCGCTGGCGCATACCACCCGAATATTGATGAGGATAATCACTCAAACGATCTTTGGCTTTTGGAATTCCCACCATCCCTAACAGTTCTGCGGCACGTTCCTGAGCCTGATTCTTGGTCATACCCAGATGAAGCATTAGCGGCTCTTCAATTTGACGCCCAATGGTCAACACTGGATTAAGCGATGTCATTGGATCCTGGAAGATCATCGCAATCTGTGCGCCTCGTATATGACGCAGCTCTTCTTTTGATATTTTAAGGAGATCCTGTCCAAAGAATAGCGCTTCCCCCGCGACTACTTTTCCTGGAGGTGACGGAATCAGACCGAGCACCGAGAGCATGGTTACACTCTTGCCACAACCGCTTTCACCGACAACCCCCAATGTCTCACCTTCCTTCAAGCCAAAAGAGACACCATTTACTGCATGAACAACACCATCTGGGGTCTTGAATTGCGTCTCAAGCCCTTTTACATCTAATAAAAGATCAGGCATCCGTAAGGTCCTTTTCTACGTTGGGATAATAAAATAATTCTACAATTTCCTAAAAAATGACTTATCTATACCAATATACATATAGCGGGTTGAATTATACCTAATTCTTTTAGTGCGTCAACACTACCAACGCCACACTACAACGCCGCACACTACCAACGCCGGCACATGCCTTCTTTATCACTTTATGGACAAAAAACCTGCTTTAATAATGATAAAAATAACCTACCCTACTAATATACTCTAAAAAAGGG
>CAYLOW010000373.1:0-3929 GCA_964385315.1 uncultured Anaerolinea sp. | reverse complement strand
GTCCAGTCCATGTATCCTGTATTGTGTGATTGGTCATATGTGCGTCCTTCGAGCATGGAAATTGCAAACAACGGGGCATATGCCAGTATGGGAAAAGTGGCTACGACCAGGAGAATAAGGAAAGGATACTTTTGTTTTTTCATCTAACCTCTGCACAACTAGGAATGGGTTAGATACCGGCTCTCTATACAGACGCAAAAAAACGGCGCTCCATTTTCAGGAGCGCCGTTAGCAGGCACAATACACCCATTGGTTCACATTCGCGTGCAAGTTTATAACAGGTGCATTTTTATGTCAACTAACAAAAATGCAAGTAACTGATTTATTGGCTTCCTTGATTAGATATATGAATCTATCGTGGGGTGCGATGAATCTACCTATATAAACTGCCAGCGGCGAAGGATTGGTATAAGTCACCTTGGCATTAACATTATTTCACAAACCTGGGCGGATGACAGAAGTAGCCAGCACAGGTCGGTTGTGTTTTTTATTCAACCTCTATTAACCGATTGTGATTTAGTTTTTAGCCCCTTATTTCTTTTATACTGCGGGCTCCATATTTTCGCAAGAGGAACAGATGATCCGGTCTGCGCACATTATATTTTATTGCCGTTCTATCCAAATACATCAACCAGGAATCCTCGTCTCTTTTATCTTCATCCGTCGGTTCATCCGGTAACTGGATATCAAATACATTGTAGCAATAATCAAACTCAGCCCAATCATAAAACAATTCGTTTTGAGTAAAACCGTGCACTTTGTTTGGATCGGCTCCTGCTTCCAATAAAATCTTTAGCATCTCAGTATCCATTCCAAGCATTGCAGGTGTTAATGGACTGCAATTGGCTTCTTCAGGCCTATCTGGATCGATTCCAACTTCATTTGGGTCCGCCCCAAGTTCAATTAATGTTTTTACTATTTTATATTGAAAAGATTTTTCCTCAACTTGAAGAATGGAAATAATGTCTTCCAACAATGAATCCCCATAGGGACCAAATTCATTAAAATCGGCTCCATCCTTGGAAAATGCTTGGAGCAAATCAAATTCTCCGGAAATAGCTGCCTGGAAAATCTCGTCTCTGGTTGGTTTCATATCATCCTTTTGAATTTTCACGGCGATATGGAAATCCATCCGCCCGCCTTGGGAGATCACGCTGACAAGCGCTAATCGGAAATACTCAGACCCGCTAAATTCCTGACGAACTCAGGGACCTCTTTTTCGATGACTTCATTGTCGCTGATAACAAGTTCTCGAAAATAATGATACTCTACATAATAATCGGGAGGCGTAAAGCGTTTGACTTCCTTCGCCACGTTTAAACCCCACTTTGCGAGTATGTCATAGTCCATGGGGTCATTCTCGTTTCTCCAAGGCAGTGCGTAATTATCATAATAATCTACCCAAGCTTGGACTTTAGCACAAACAACTTCTGGCAAGTCAAGATAATTATCAACCAGGCATGGACCGGTGCCTGTAGCGCCAGGAAAATAAATTTTCCAAATTCCTGACGAGCCCCATTCAGGTCCGATCTGAATGAACATGCTGTATTTATCGAGATAGTTTTCCTCAATAAATAACCAGACACGTTCCTCATCAGGGGCACGCAAATTTTTCCATAAGGGGTGTCTTTCGAAACTTGGCATGGTATAGCGCAAGTCGTGATTTCGCCACATTTCATACAAGCTCTGATATTTCATGGTTCTTTTTCCTAATCGGTGCAACAATGTTCACATGGGAATATTCTTTTTGGGCATCAATATCCACCTCAATTTCATGAGCTCAGCTCGGTCAAATTTTACTACTTTTCGATGGTTGAGCGATGGATGGGAATGTTGTAAGTTTTATGATCTGACAATGGTGCATAAAATAAGCAACAGACAGGTGTGGGTCTATTCAGTTGCCATGGGAGTAGAAAATTGATCCGCCAATACAATTTTAGTTTTTGATTTCATTAAGGTTGTCGGGATTTCGCTCATATTAACCTCACACAATGGTGCAAATTATTAATTCTTTGGAGAGTTTTGAGATATTTCCGCAAGTTACTCTGCAGTAAAATCTTTCTCCTGTGACACTCTCCACCCCGGAAATATAAAGGAAATCCCCATTTACCACTCAAAGCTTGGCTGATAAGAAGGTAACCAGAACAGGGTATGAAGCCACGGTTTTTCAACTGTCAGTGGCGAAAGATTGGCAGAAGTAACAAGTAAATTTAGCTTTTTTTCTCACAAATTTCGTCGGATGAACGGAAGCACCCAGCGCAAACATGCACACTGGTCGTATATTTGCCAGGTTAAAGAAGAACAAACATAAATCCTTATCCTAGAAGATATGTAGGATAACTACTTAATGGGAAAAGAAACTAGACCTACTACAATGGATAATACAAGTAAAAGAGTCAAAACACTAACAATTACCACCAGGAATAATCCTGTGGAACTATTGGACTCTTTTTTCCAACATTCATGACAGCAGTTACTATAAACAATATCATATGAAATATCTGAGGAAAGCAATTGATATGGATGCCCGTCATCGAAGTGCTCTGCACAAAACTTATTTGAACAGGATTGGCATTTTTTATCTGCCAGTTTGTTGCATCCAGAAATATGACATTTATCTTCTGTCAAAGGGGTACTCCATTTGGTTATCAATTTGAGCCATTAGTATTTCTTCGAATCCCTGCATATTGCCTTACAGGCATATCCTCGAATAAATTGGTTACATCTTGATTATTTGACTCCATTGCGATTGACAACGATGAGGGTCATAAATTTCTGAATTCATAGAAATCAAATACCCATTAGGGATTTTGCCAATGTCACTGCTTGTCCTGCATCCTTTGCAAAGCCATCTGCCCCAATCTGTTGGGCATAATCAGCCGTAACAGGCGCTCCACCTACAATGATCTTGACGCGATCGCGCAAGCCTGCTGCTTCGATCACCCTGATTGTGTTCTCCATGCTCGGCATAGTGGTAGTTAACAGAGCAGAGAGTGCGAGAATATCGACCTTGTCGTGCAAGGCATTGACAAATTTTTCTGGAGGCACATCTACTCCCAAATCAATGACCTTGAAACCGGCCCCTTCCAACATCATCGAAACCAAATTTTTTCCAATGTCATGCAGGTCGCCCTTCACTGTTCCCACAATAACTTGCCCCACAGGCTCGATCCCGGCCTGAACCAGCAAAGGTTTCAGGATTTCCAGACCTGCCTGCATGGCACGAGCTGAGACCAACATCTCCGGCACAAAACAATCCCCTTCCTCGAACAGGCGTCCTACCTCACCCATGGCGGGGATTAATCCCTTTTGTAAAATATCCGAAGCGGTCGCACCAGAAGAAAGTGCAGTTCGCACATTTTCAATAGTCAGATCCAGATCGCCATCCAATACTGCTTGATAAATTTCCTGTGTTTGACTCATGTATAACCTCTATTTGATATCTTCCTTAGAAATGTTGTTGTCCTTTTCGGGAACGTATAACTGGCAAAGAACATTCAACTCGTCGAACATCGTCCACTCTTCGACAATCCTGCCAGACTGGACGGTGAAATGAGAGATGCCCATAATCTTCACTGGCTTGCCGCTCGGCTCGCCGTAGATTCCATTGCCCGTATGGGTGCCGGTAAATGTCCATCGCATGGCAACGCGATACCCCTTTGTCTCGTCGCCAACGGCGCAGAAATGGTCGAAGCGCATCTGTCCATCGGGGAAGCAGGAAAGCCAATCGATGGCAAATTGGATGACTTCCCTATGCCCAAACAGTGCCCGTCCCGATGCCGAGTGGCAATGGATGGTTGCGCTGTAGGCGCTGGTAAATTGGTCGAACAGCCGTCGGTTCCAAGCGTTATGCCAGGCGCGTTTTACAAAATCTTCGACATCGAAACCCTTCTTCTGGCTGGCAGGAAGTTCGGGCGGCATCTGATAGG
>CAYLOW010000372.1:0-3962 GCA_964385315.1 uncultured Anaerolinea sp. | reverse complement strand
CCAAACTGACACCTAAAATTGCATTTGCGCCTAATTTGGATTTATTTGGTGTGCCGTCCATGGAAAGCAACTCGGCGTCCAATCCCCGTTGGTCCGATGAATCCCAGCCAAAGAGCGCGTCTGCAATGACTCCGTTAACATTAGCAACCGCCTTTGATACACCCTTGCCGAGATAACGCTTCTTATCGCCGTCGCGCATTTCCAAGGCTTCATGTTCGCCGGTGGATGCGCCGGAGGGAACCGCTGCGCGTCCAAATGCGCCATCCATTAAAACCACTTCCACTTCCACAGTGGGGTTGCCGCGTGAGTCTAGGACTTCTAGCGCGGAGATGCTTTCAATTGTCGTATCCATTATTAACTCCTGAGTTTATTGTGAATTCTGTATCAAGTATAATCGCAATTCATATGAAGAGGCCATCTTGACCAAACAAATTAAATCTGACCCGCGTGATCGAAAAAAATATTATTTGGAAGATTCGCCCGTGCGCCGTTTGATATTCTGGCTTATTCGTGTTTTCTTTGATATTTTCACAGTTATCAAAATAGAAGGAAGGGGTAATTTTCCCATGGATGGCCCCGTTATCATAGCGGCGAACCATGTCACGAATTTCGATGCTTTTCCTATACAGTTTGCTGTGGCGCGTTCCATCTGTTATATGGGTAAGGCGGAATTATTCGATACCCCGCTTGATCCTCTATTGCGTGTTTTATGCGCGTTCCCGGTTAATCGAGGAGAGAAAGATGAATGGGCGCTTTGTCACGCGCGTAAGATCCTTTCCAGTGGGCAAACGCTAGGAATGTTTCCGGAAGGGACTCGTTCAAAAGGGAGTGGGCTTGCCGTTGCAAAGACAGGCACAGCCAGACTGGCGATTGAGATGAACTGTCCGATCATCCCTGTGGTAATAGTAGGTACGGATCAAGTTTTCAAGCGATTTCCCCATCGTAGCGCCTTGACCATAAAACTGCTTTCACCCATTTTGCCGAATGAAAAAGATACCCCACTTTCCCTTACCGACCGTTTGATGTTTAACCTTGCGGCTGAATTACCCAAATCCATGCGCGGTGTATACGCGGAGGTTCCAAAGGGTTTTATGGGGTGATCGCTAACAGTAATATTACGGGGGTGTTCTTTCCCGCGCAATCCTTCTTCTATTCGCGGACGTCCAGTATCTTATTCCTTCGATTTTCCTTCTTGAGAAGGTTAACATAATTGTAAAGAAACTGCAATTTTATTACCTTGTATTATTTTACAGTCCGTGTAAAATAGAGTCAATCTTGGGAGGCCTTCCTGGGAAATCCAATAGAAAGGAGATTAAACACAATGTTATTTTCACCCAAAGAAAAAGGTCAGGGTCTTGTTGAATATGCTCTAATTCTTGTTTTGGTCGCCATCGTTGTTATCGCGGCTCTCATGATCCTCGGACCGATTATCGGAAACGTATTCAGTAAAGTTAACTCCAGCCTTTCCGGCGTCTAGTTCACGTCAGGTATAAAAAAAGTCCTGTCGAAAGGCAGGACTTTTTTTATACCTGGGTGGCGTTCAAATGGGGAGTTACAATTCAAGAATACAGATTAAAAATATACTGACAATTCTCGAATAACCACTTTTCTGGTAAACTCAGAACATCCAGTTGCGTTTATCGCATATTGAGGTAGCTGGCGTATTTAGGAGATCGAGTTATGGCAAAGTCCCGTTCAGAGCAAATGGTGGAGCGCCTTCGCAACTTGCAGGCATCTGCGCCAGACATTGAAGCCTCCGCCATCGTTTCTGTCGATGGTTTGATAATGGCTTCAGCTTTGCAGCAGGGTGTGGAAGAGGATCGTGTTTCAGCCATGTCTGCAGCTATGCTCAGCCTGGGCGATCGTATTTCGGGCGAACTGGGGCGCGGTGGTTTGGAACAGGTATTTATCAAGGGCGATAAGGGCGCGATCGTGCTGACTGCCATTGGAGAGGAAGCCGTACTTACTGCATTATCGCGTCCGGATGGCAAACTTGGTATGATCTTTCTGGAAATGCGGCGTGCCGCTGAAGATCTGGTAAAACTGGTTGGATAAACAAAAAGAAATTTTTTGAAGAAAATAATTCTCACCCCCAAATGGGGAGGGCTTAAATGCCCTCCCCATTCTCTTTGTATTTTTAATACTGTAATCGTGTGAGCATTTGCCGGTTGCCTGTACTTCCCTGTGTAGCGAAGATTGCCCACAGATGCACCTTTTTCTTGCAGGCGAAGCCACGAAAAAAGCTACTCACAATGACATATGGAGATGATTTATGATCACAAAATATCTATTTTTCACTGGCGGGGTGGTTTCCTCGGTTGGCAAAGGTGTGACTGCTGCTGCGCTGGGGCTGCTGCTCAAAGAACGCGGCTTCAAAGTCGCGGTGCAAAAACTTGACCCGTATATCAATGTTGATCCTGGCACGATGTCGCCGTATCAACATGGCGAAGTGTATGTGCTGGATGATGGCGCAGAAACGGATCTTGATTTGGGCCATTATGAAAGGTTTATTGACAACCGCCTGACACGCGTTAGCAACTTCACGACGGGTCAAGTATACGCCGAGACCATCGCAAAGGAGCGTCGCGGCGATTACCTGGGCGGGACGATCCAGGTAATTCCGCACATTACCAATGAGATCAAGCGCAGGATTGGTTTGGTTTCAAAAGAAACGGGGGCGGAGATCGTTCTTCTGGAAGTCGGTGGGACGGTGGGCGACATAGAGTCGCAGCCTTTTCTGGAAGCCTTGCGCCAGCTCCGCAATGAAGTGGGACGAGAAAATTGCCTGTTCGTGCACGTTACCTGGCTTCCCATTATCGGCGCGACGGGCGAGATCAAGACCAAACCCACGCAGCATTCCGTGGCTGCACTCCGTTCCATCGGTATTTCCCCCAATATCATCATAGCCCGCGCGGACCAGGATGTGGATAAGAGTCTGTGTGAAAAAATTGCGCTTTTCTGTGATGTGGAAAAAGATTCTGTCATCCCAATGAAAACTGCAGACGTGCTTTATGAAGTGCCATTGCTTTTGGAGAATATGGGCGTTGGGGAACTGGTGCTTAAAAAACTGGGATTAAAAGCAGAACGTCACCCCAATATGCAGCCTTGGGAGAAGCTTGTGGCGGAAGTTCGTAAGCCAAAGCCTTCGGTGAAGGTTGCGCTGGTGGGAAAATATGTTGAATTGCAGGATGCCTACATGTCGGTGCGTGAGGCGCTCAAGCATGCCGCACTCGCAAACGGAGTTGAAATTGAGATCAGTTGGGTACATTCTGCTGACCTTGAAAAAGATAAGGGGTGGGAAATTGTGAAACAAGCGGATGCTGTACTCGTGCCTGGCGGTTTCGGCTCACGTGGTATTGAAGGAAAAATTTTGGCGGCCTGTTACGCGCGGGAAAATAAAGTTCCCTATCTTGGCTTGTGCCTTGGAATGCAGGTAATGTGTATTGATTTTGCGCGAAATATTCTTGATCTTGAAGATGCGAATTCTTCTGAATTTGACCGGGGCACTGAACACCCTGTAATAGATCTAATGATTGATCAACGTTCGATCACCGATTTGGGCGGAACCATGCGCCTCGGACTTTACCCCTGCCTGCTTCAGCCAGGGACAAAAGCCGCTGCCGCATATGGCGTTCCCAATGTGGACGAAAGGCATCGTCACCGCTTTGAATTTAACAATTCATACCGCGCCGATTTTGAAAAACACGGCATTGTATTTTCAGGACTATCTCCCGATGGCAGGCTGGTCGAGATCGTTGAACTGGCGGACCATCCCTATATGGTTGCGAGTCAATTTCACCCTGAATTTTTATCCCGCCCTATGAAACCGCATCCATTGTTTGTTGGGCTGCTCAAAGCGGCAAAGGAAAGAGCTGGAAAATAGGGAATTTTTAGGTGAAAATAATTTTTACGGCGTTGATGGATCCATCAACGCCGTATCTGTATTTATTCGTCATAACATA
>CAYLOW010000371.1:0-3966 GCA_964385315.1 uncultured Anaerolinea sp. | reverse complement strand
GGCAAAAGCGCCAGCCGTCAATGCCCGGCATATACACATCTGTGACGATCAAGGCAGGCATCAAATCCATCCTTATGGCAGCCAGGGCAGCTTCCGCGCTTTTGAACGGGATCGGATCCAGTCCAGCCTTCTGCAGCAATCCGCACAGGATATTTAATTGGGTGGCATCGTCATTAACAACAATGGACTTTGGATTTTGATTCCGATCGTTATTTGGAGTCATCATTGGCATCTTCCTTTAGCAAACGCCACACGATTCCCCCCACCCGTTTGGCCTGATACATGGAGGCAGAGAGAGGGCAGGATATAAGGAAACCTTAACCTATGGACCCTGAAAATAAATCTCACCGTAATCATCAAACAATACGAAAAGCTCATCCTCATAGAGAGTCGGAAAATTAGCTGCTCCACGCCGGGCTTCACCTTTATATTCGTTGAAAGAGTACCTTTTTGCAGGGATGTTTTAATCAGGGATCGTCGAATTGTTCTTTCGGATCTTTTCTTCTTTTGGCATACCGTGTAGATTATATAACCTGAGGGCGTAAAAAAAAGATAAAATCGTCTGGAGAATGTCAGGGGACGGGGGATGTTCTGTGTGGTGAGACGATTTTGACGAATATCTTCAAGTTCGACCCAGGGATACTCTTTGACCAGCCCAGCGCCGGTCATAAATGAATCAAGTCACGATGAATTCAATGTACCTGATAAGGGACTTCGGTTATGACGATGCCTTTCTTGCTTAATAACGCGAACCTCAGCCAGAACGCGGTCTGCGTGTGAAGGATGTTCTGCCACCAGTGCCTGGGTGTAAATTGAGGTACCACAATGGTCAAGCGTTCATGGGGCTGCGCGGCGCGGCAGAGTTCATCCACATATCCGATGAACGGTTCCAGGAAGGTGCGGTATGGAGAATCAATGACCACCAGCCGCACTCCCTTGCCCCACGCGCGCCACTTGCTTTCCACCTGATCCCTTTGTTCAGGGTCAAGCAGGATGTGAACCGCGGTAATATCATCGGAGAGTGTACAGGCGTATTGCAGCGCCTCCAGGGTGCCGCGATGGATGCCCGCGACAGGGATGATGACTCGATGGCGGTTGGGCGGCGACGGTTCGCCGAAGTCATCCAAAGAGAGGTCAATAGCGAGCGATCGATAATGCCTATTAATTGCGAAGAAACCAAAGATCACAGTCGGAAGAAGAAAAACGATGATCCACGCACCGTCTGTGAACTTGGTAACGGCGAAGATCAATGTCACCACGGCGGTGCTCAACGCGCCAATCCCGTTGATCACGATCTTCCACTGCCAACCCTTGTTTCCCTGTGCCAGTAGTTTCTCGTCTTTATGAAGGCCGGCCCGCCACCAGTGACGGGACATTCCCAATTGTGAAAGTGTAAATGAGAGGAATACACCCACCGCCCAAAGCGGGACAAGCGCGGTGACACTGGCATTGAAGATGATGATCAGCAAAGCGGCGATCGCGGCAAGCGTGACTATTCCGCGCGAGAAAACCAGGCGGCTGCCGCGATACGCCAGCTGACGGGGCATGTACCCGTCGTCGGCGATGATCGCGCTGAGGCGGGGGAAATCTGCAAAAGCGGTGTTGGTCGCCAGAACCAAAATGATGGTGGTGGCAATGATGGTGCCAACATACAGCACGCCGCGGCTTTCAAAAACCGTGCGGGCAAGCTGGGAGACCACCGTTTCAGATTCAGCCGGGACCGCGCCGATCTGGACAAGCAGGAATGTCATACCAACAAACAGCACGCCGAGGATAGACGACATCCAGATCATCGTCAGGGCGGCGTTGGTGGTGCGCGGCTCCTTGAAGGCTTTGACGCCGTTCGAAATGCACTCAACACCCGTCAGGGCGGTCGTACCATTGGAGAAAGCGCGAAGTAATAGGAAGAGCGTGATCGGTTCGGCGCGCAGTATTTCCATGGGAGGCGGGTCAGGCACCACGCCAAGCGTGCCGCTTAAATATTTGAAAAATCCAACTGCCACGGTCAGCACGGTCATGCCGAGAAAAAAATACGTGGGCGCGGCAAATGTGTTGCCGGATTCTTTTACACCGCGCAGGTTGGCGACGGCGATCAGGATCAAAAACCCAACCGCCAAAGGCACCCGGTAAGGGTACAAGGCGGGAACAGCCGAAACGATCTGCGCCACACCCGAAGAAATCGCCACCGCCGCCAGCAAAATGTAATCGAGGAGCAGCGCCGACCCCGCCACCAGCGCAGGAGTGATCCCGAGATTCTCCTTCACCACCGTGTACGCCCCGCCGCCGCCGGGATAGGCGTGAATGGTCTGCTGATACGAGATCGTGACGATGGCAAGCAATACCGTGATGATCAGTGAAATGGGGAAGGCATAGCCAAAAGCCTGCGCGCCCGCGGCCGCCAGAATGACAAGCATTTCCTGCGGTGCGTACGCGATGGAAGACAAAGCGTCCGCGCCGAAGACTGCCAGCCCAACCATCTTGCCGATCGTCTGCTCGGAGGCATCCGCGGTTGGCAGGGGGCGTCCGATCAACCAGGTGCGCCATGTCAGCCTTTGCGGTTTTTGCTCCACCGCGTGCCTTTCCAAAATACCATCGTGGCTGGTCGTGTCTTCTTCTATTTCTTCCATAAATTCATTGTAGCCCATCCCATACAGGTTTTACACAACCCGGTGCCAATGCCTGGCATGGTTTTTATGTTTTCAAAAGATCCTGTTTCTGGCTGCTAAGTCCGCCCGGATTTGACAGGTATAACAAAAACAAAAACATATGAGATGCAATTACGCATCGCATTGTGGGTGATGATTGACGGACCTGCCTTTACTAATGCTAAACGCCAATGTACTTGAATAAAAATGTTATTCAAGTACATTGGTTATAAAAACCTTCCCTAATGCAATTAGCCAAAGATCAGCGAAGTTCCTGTCTGTCTTCGTTTATGACCTTAAAAAACTCTCCCAATAAACCCGGATCGAAGTGTGTTCCAGACAGTGATCTAATATGTTCGATTATTTTTTCCTGCGGCCAACCCCGACGATACGGGCGATCAGAAATGAGAGCATCCCAGACATCCACGAGCGCGAAGAGACGCGCTGAAAGTGGAATTTGATCACCCTTCAAACCGCGCGGATAACCGCTCCCGTCCCATTTTTCGTGGTGACAGTATGGAATATCCAGTGCAGGGCGCAGGTAGGCAATCGGCGAAAGCATTTCAAGCGCGTAGGTGGGATGCATGCGCATGATATTCCATTCGTCAGGGCTGAGGTTGTCTGGTTTGAGCAAAATGGCGTCCGGCACGCCCATCTTACCAATATCGTGCAGCAGCGCGCCGCGACGAATATGAACGATTTCGGTTTCGCTGAAGTCCAGCGCAAGCACCAGGCGTTCAGTCATCGCGGCCACACGCTGTGTGTGGCCTTCGGTCTCTTTATCACGCATATCGAGGGCGCGAGACCAACCTTCGATTGTGGCGTCATAGGCCGTAATGAGATTCGTATTGGAGCGCTGCAAGTCCCGGAAGAGCTGCGCGCTATCGACGGCGATGGCGGCCTGCCCGGCAAGAGTTTCCAGAAAACTTTGCCACTTATCGTCCACTTCACGAGGCGCGCGATGGAAAACCTCCAGCATGCCGACGTTGCGCCCTTTTGCAAAAAGAGGTACGGCGTAATATTCGACAAAACCTTCGCCCGCCAGCAGAGCGGCGCGCGCAAAGTCAGGTGACTGACAGGGATTGCGCAAATAAACCATTTTCCTTTCGAGCAGAATCTGGCTTGAAAACTCTTCGCCGACCCGCAGGTGGGTTTTCTCAATCGCGCGAGAGCGGAAGCCACGCCCGGCGGCATAGGTCAGGAATTGAGTGCGCGGATTAATCAGCAGCACACTGGCGGCATCAATTTCCAGTTGGACGGCCGTCTGCTCCAGTAATACGTTGAGAACAAGTTTCAAGTCGAGACTGCTGTTAATGGCAGT
>CAYLOW010000370.1:0-3968 GCA_964385315.1 uncultured Anaerolinea sp. | reverse complement strand
CCAGGGAGCGATCTTATAGGCATGTACCAGGTGACCGACATTTTGTATGTTCATATTTTTTCTACAACTCTAAGTTTTGCGCTGCGCGCTCTCGGGTTGTCCTTTATTTCTTCATCGGAAGCCACGATCGGCTTTTTGTTTATGACTTTTACGACGGCCTTGCGTTCCTCTTCATAAATCCTTTCGTAAGGCGGGTTGAAAATATCACTGCTTTGTTCACGAAAAAAATCCTTAACAATGCGGTCTTCCAGGGAATGGAAGGAGATGACCGCAAACCGCCCGCCCGGCTTCAGGCAGGATATCGCCAGGGGAAGTGCACTCTCTATCGACGCCAGTTCCTCGTTGACGACGATCCGCAACGCCTGAAAAGTTCGTGTGGCTGGGTGGACGCGGTCGCCGCGTCGGGGGGATGCTTTTTCGATGACAGCAGCCAGTTCACGGGTGGTGCGAAGCGGTCTGTTCGTCACGATGGCCCGGGCGATCTTTCTTGAGTCACGGTCTTCGCCATAGCGGTAGATCAAATCCGCGAGCTCTTTTTCGTCAAAGGTGTTAACAACATCCTCTGCGCTCTGGAATGCCTGGGGACCAAAACGCATGTCAAGCGGGCCGTCCTGCATAAATGAAAAGCCGCGGTCGGCATTGTCAAACTGCATTGACGATGCGCCTAGGTCAAGTACGATGCCATCCACTGCGTCCCAGCCCCGAATTGCAAGTTGTTTTGCGACAGTGGTATAGGAGGCCTGCACGAGATGTATGCGCCCTTCGTAAGGAGCCAAGGTCTCACGAGAAAGCGCCAGCGCCTGCGGGTCAACATCCAAACCCAGCAGAAGCCCATCGGGCATGCAAGCCTCCAATATTCCGCGGGCGTGGCCACCCGCGCCCAAAGTGCCATCCACATAATGACCACCGCGTTGGGGTTGCAGTGCGTGTATAATCTCTTTGTAAAGTACGGGTATATGATTCATGGTGTTGCAGCAACTTCAAATACTTGGTGTGGCATCCTGCACTTTGCTTTGCCGGGTCGTTACTACAATTTACTCTTTGAAAGGTCAAGAGTAGAGAAGCGCTGAATGTTGGCTTCCGTATCCTGCAATTGAGCCATTTGCTCACTCCACAGGGCGGGCGTCCACACTTCAAAATACTGCCCTTGCCCCGCCACAACCAGCTCGCCGCTTTCCAATCCCAGGAAAGCTCGCAGGTTTTGCGGCACTAGAATGCGTCCAATTTTATCCACCTCAACCGGGTAAGCATTGGACAGGATCAGGCGGCGCAAAAGGCGTGCGGTCGGATCGGCAAGATTCATGGCTTCAATTCGTTCATATACCTGCTTAAAATAGGATTCGGTCATGACCATCAGACATCTATCAAAACCCTGTGTGATGAAAGCGCCGCCTTCCAACAGATCACGAAAGCGCGCCGGAATCATCAGGCGTCCTTTATCATCAAGATTGTGTTGGAATTGACCTAAGAACATTTTTGCTTTTTATCCTATTTGTGGTATAGATGCGGTGAGTCTACCACTTTTTACCACTTGTTACCACATTATACTGGCTTATGTTGAAAAATCAAGTAAAACACGTTGGTCATTTTATTGCCATCTAACCGGCACCGTTTTCAAAGCGCTGAAAATCAAGGAAAACCACAATGCAGAACACCCCCACCTACACCCTGCTTGAGACAAAAAACTGGCAGGATTATGAACTGCTCGATTCAGGAGACGGGCTAAAGCTCGAGCGCTTCGGGCAATATATTTTTGCCCGTCCTGAATCGCAAGCCATGTGGAGCCGGGCCCTCTCACAAAAAGATTGGGAAACCGCAGCGCACGCGGTCTTTCAACCCACCCCGGAAGAAAGCGGCGGGCATTGGATCGAGAAAAAGAAACTGCCTGATAAATGGGAGATGACTTATCCGCTCTCTAAAATTGGCAAACTTAAATTTGAAGTAATGACCACCCCAGGCCGGCATTTGGGTGTCTTTCCCGAAGTGGCTTCACACTGGGACTTTATGGCAGATCTGGTTCAAAAGGCAGATCGTCCTGTGAAAGTCCTTAATTTATTTGGTTACACAGGGCTGGCGTCTCTTGCCGCCGCCGCCGCTGGCGCACAAGTGACTCATGTGGATGCATCCAAAAAATCGGTAAGCTGGGCCCGTCAAAACCAAATTCTTTCGGGCTTAAATGAAAAGCCCATCCGCTGGATCGTTGAGGACGCGGTCAAATACATGCAGCGTGAAGAGAAGCGCGGCGTTAAGTACGACGGCATCATCCTCGACCCGCCCAAATTTGGGCGCGGACCCAAAGGGGAAGTCTGGGAAGTGTACAAATCATTGCCGGGTTTATTCGAGTTTTGCCGCACATGTCTGAGCGACAATCCGCTTTTTGTGATTGCCACCTTGTACGCAGTTCGCGCCTCCGCCATTCACGTGGCGCAGACGTTGGATGAGATGATGAAAAAATATAATGGAAATATGGATAGCGGTGAGCTGGTTACCCGCGAGACAAGCGCCAACCGACTGCTCTCACAGGCGGTATATGCAAGGTGGTCCGGTAAATAAAATGCATCATGCCTAGGATCGCTGTTTTTTGATAGTTACCGGCCCTCAATATTTCCGCCCATGGACAAGCGCATCGGTCTCTTGTTTGCACAGCAAGGGATTTATCTGCCATGCTTTTGCTCAAATAAACCACAAAAAAATCCCGCCTGCCGGCTATCTCTTATCCATCCCTGACGTGAATCAGGCTGTTCCCATACCCCCAACGGATGTTAAATTTATTCCGGATTCTCTTCCCCAAATGCGATCACAACGATCTGCTGGTTTAAGAATTTCGGAGATCCCTGGCTGGCAGGGGCCACCTGCCCCAACGTGTACCCGCCCGCAATCGGAATTTTTGTTCCTAAAATTTCCTGAATGGCGTTAATCTCCACCCCAACCTGAGCTTTAAGCAGCAACTGCCAGGCAACATCCACAAGCACGAGGGCAAATACCGGTTTGGCACTGCCAAGCTGCAGCAGGGCTTGTTGTGCGGCGTTCCGCGCTGCGCGTTCACAGGCAACGCGGCTTCCCACCAGCAAATAAGCGTCAATGCCGTCACGGATGGTGGCATTCATGCGAAAACTTCCATCGGCCTCTACCCGGATGGGAGAACGCACGACCAGATCTTCGCCCTGTTCTAGACCAAGCGGGTACAGACGCGCAAGATAATTCAGCGGAGGAAATGCCCAATCACGGGCGGAATATCCAAATAGATTTGCGTAAGCCTCAGAAGCGGGGCGTCCATCCAGTGTCCGCAGCCAAAAACCGCGTGAACGGGTCACACGAAACTGCTTGCCCACTTGATCCCAGCCATGATCATACCCAACGCCGATCTTCAAATTCCCGCGCAAAAAAGCCGCGGCCAATCCGCCCGAGCCGGTTTGGCTGCCTGCCATCTGGTAGGTATTACCGGTGTGCAGGTCGCCGCTTGAGAGCCCGCCTATCACATTCAAACTGGGCAAAAGCATATTGCAAAATTGCTCGGCGTCCCCATTAAACCCGTCTGCAAAAAACAAAAGAGATTGCCGCTCCTCGCGGGTCGCGGCATGCTGCATTACCTTTGTGCCCGTCTCGCGTCCCGACTGTGCGTAACCGGGGTACCAAAGTGCATCTGCATGAAAATCGCCACTTAGCAAAGCAACAATGACTGAGTGCGGGTGCATCCCCTCATGCGTCAAACCGGCAGGAGAGGCAAAACCAAGAACAGGAGCGTCGCCCAATAAACTGGTTATGCCATTCAATACTTCACGCGCCTGATATTGATGCGATGAAATCACGATCGCAAAACCCGGTGTGCTGGCGCCGATGTGATTCAAAGCCTGGTGGGCGGCTTGCAAGCCGGCTTCACGCCCATCAAGCGCCTGCGCAGATCCTACGGATGCAACCAATGTCATAATGCCTCGCTACTCTTCCGCAACCGGGACTGTAAAATGGAA
>CAYLOW010000369.1:0-3988 GCA_964385315.1 uncultured Anaerolinea sp. | reverse complement strand
GACACATGGTCAACAGCGTATACATCTTCCCCAAAACGGGTAACATATTTGGTAGTCAGTTCCCTGACTTCTAACATTGCTCTTGACATATCAATCACCTAATCCCTTAATGCCGGATTGAATACCTGGTCGAGTCCGGTATTCATCAAATTCATCGAGAATGTAATCAGAGCGATGGTGATGAGCACGGGGAAATACGCCCACCATTTTCCGAGGATCTGTGCTTGGTAGATCATCGCCCAGTTCATCATCAGACCCAAAGTTGGCACCTCGGTGGTTCTGGGTCCCAACCCAAGGATCGATAACCCAGCCTCCGCCAGGATGCCCGAGGAAATCTGCAAAATCAACGCCATAATGACATACGAGGCGATGTAAGGCAGAATATCTGTGAGGATGATGTGAACAATCGAATGACCGGACAGCTTCGACAGGTTGACGTGGTCGCGATTACGCAGTGAAATCACTTGTGACCGTACCGCTCTGGCGGTCCAGACCCAGGAAGTGAACCCGATCACGACGGCGATGGTAAAGGCACCGCGTTGATCCTGCCCAATACTGAATGAGATCAAGATCAACAACACAAAGCTGGGGATAACGGTGAATAAATTGGTAATGAACATAATAATGTCATCCACCATGCCACCGACATAGCCCGCAAACAATCCCAGGGTCAGACCGATCAGGGTTGCGATAAGACCGGCAACAAAACCAATCTGCAGAGATACGACAGTTGCCCTGACCAACTCCGTTAGCACATCCCGTCCGAAGTTATCGGTTCCAAGAGGCAGCCACCGAACACTCGCAACCTCGTTGACATTCACGTAGTCTGATTGGTTGACGATGTCTGTCTGCTCCAAAACGCCTGTTTCCAGGTTTTTAGTCGCGACAACCGCTCCTTCAGCCGACAAAAGCCCTTCGAGCGAGTTGTTGAGCCGAACAAAATAATTTCGTTTGGCATTTGTCATTCCAGGAACATTCTTCTTGGGGTCATAATTACTCTCCCATTGGGTCAGGAGTTTTTGAGTGTCGGCTGTATCGATCTCACTCTCAGGGATCCCGCTTGCCACAAGCCATTCTTTTATCGCAAGACGGTCGTCATTGCTCAACTTGCTGGCAATGCGCTTGGCAGCGGCATCCTCCAGATTGAGTGTATACGGAGTTGAGCCAAAGCTGTCATAAACACTCACATAAATCCCCGGGGGAAAGAAAGTGCCCTGACCGATAATCGTCAACGGAGAATCTTTAATGAACAACGGATAAATAGTCACAATCAGCAGAATTGCCACAAAAATGGAAAAGCCAACCACAAATTTGCCAGAGCGAAAAACTTGTTGAATTGTATGTTTCATAACTGCATCCTTCCTTAATCAGCCTGCGCCGCTTTAATGCGCGGGTCAATGATGCCGTAAAGGATTTCAATGATAAAGTTTGCGCTCAGCACCATCAGTGTGATAATCAGTGTGGTTGCCGAAACCAGCGGATAATCCTGACCCCGCACAGCCGTCAGGATCGTGGAACCAAGACCGGGATAGCTAAAAATGATCTCCGCCACCAGCGCGCCGCCGACCATGGTACCGACCGATAACGCCAAACCGGTAATCTGAGGCAGCATGGCATTTCGAAATACATATCCGACGATCTTGCGATCCTTGATTCCCAGGAACCGGGCGTATTTCACATAATCCGCATTCAATTCATAGATGGACATGGAGCGCATGCCAATTGCCTGGCCGCCAATGGCGATCAAGACAATCGACCAGAACGGCAATTGATAGTGGACGATCACAGACCACATAAATCCCCAGGTAAAGCTGGGAATCAAGTCAAACCCATATCCGCCCGAGGTTGGAAGCCATTTTAAATTGACCCCAAAAATAACCATCAAAATGACCGCCATGCCAAATGGCGGAAAATTGCTGATAAAAATACTGATCGGCATGATGACTTTATCAAAGCCCCCCTTGACATATGCAGCCAACGCGCCAAGTGAGTTTCCGATCAGCCAGCCGACGATGATCGCCGGGAACTGTAGGCATATCGTCCACCAGATGGATGCCGAGAGAACGTCTGCAACTGTTCTGGGGTATTGACTGAACGAGAAACCGAAATCACCGCGCACAACATTTTTTACATAGATAAAAAACTGTTCAAGCATGGGTTTGTTGGTGCCAAATAGTTCCGTGTATTGCTCATAAATTGCCTCGACTCCCGCCGAATTGCTCATCCCCTGTGCCATCCTTGAGACAATGGCTGTCACAGGATCGCCCGGCATCATGCGAGGCAAGATGAAATTCAACAGGAATGCGCAAGCAAGGGTAATTAAGAACCAACCCAGCTTGTTAAGGAAATACTTTCGATATCCTTTCAACCCACACCTCCTAATATTGATATTTTGTTTTGTTGTATGCAGCCACCGAAGTCGCCACATACAACAAACGGAGAACGAATATCCATATTATAACAATAAGCCATGTCCCGCGAACACCAGGACATGGCTTATTTGTTGGATTAAAGTTTACTTGACAAGCATCAGGTTATAGAGACCTGCGACACTCCAGCCGTCAGTCAAATCGAGCGGCGGGACGGGCGGGTTGGTACCATCACCATCATGCGGGAAATTGGTCCAGACACTCTCATTGACCGTATGGAACGCCTGAGGGCGGTACATGAGGGTGAATGAGGGAACATCGGTCAGGTAGATATTGACCAATTCAGTGTACATTTCCTTCAACTTGGCAGGGTCGGATTCGACGGGGATCGCCTTAATCAACTCATCGGCGGCCGGGTTTGAATATTGACCCCAGTTACCATTCCAGTTGCTCGCCATGCCAACATACTCAGAGCTCATCAGCTTGCGGATACGGCTCCAGGGTTGGGTTGGACCAGCGCCATCACTCCACATCATGAAGATGTCATAGCCAGCAGGGAGATCCTTGTCCGAGGCGGTGACATCGACCTGATAAACGGACCATTCGGGGTAGTTGGTAGTAATGTCAATGCCGATTTCTTTACCAGCGGCGGCGACAACTTCGATCGCAGCTTGCCAATCGGACCAGCCGTTGGGGCAGGTGGCAACATAGCTGAGCTTCTTGCCGTTGTATTCGCGCCAGCCGTCGCCATCAGAGTCCTTGATGCCGGCTTCGTCGAGCAATGCCTTAGCGCCTTCATAATCCTTACCAGCGAACTGCAGATCCTTGACAGCAGCCTGGTCATACGTAGCCTGCTCACCAGCGGTCGGGTTCATCAGGGAGCGCGGGACCTGGGTAAAGGTAGCCGACTGATTGGTCATAGCGTTGGCAATGATCGTGTCATAGTCAACCGACATGGCAATCGCCTTACGTACCGCAAGCTGGTCCAAACCGTAGGATTTCGGGTTGAAGAAGGCGGTCGGGAGGCTGGCGCCAATGCCATAAGGAGCCTCGGGCAGGTAGGTGGAGATGGGCAGGTCCTGTTTGAGCCAGAAATCCTGAACATTGGAGTTGAACTGTTGGCTTACATCCACTTCACCAGCCTGCAAAGCGGTCGTACCGGCAGCGTTGTCCTTAAAAATCGTGTGCGCGAGGTAGGTCGGCACGGGCAGTTTGCCCCACATGGAGGCATCCTGACCCCAATAGTTGTCATCACGAACGTAGATAACCTTCGTATCGTCAGCAAAGAACTTGTGATAGGGGCCGGAGTAAACAACGTCTTCCGCGGGATCAGCCAGGAACGCGGTGTCATCGGCACTGCGAGCTTCCAAGGTCTCAGTCCAAGCCTTCTGGATAACATAGTTGGTGCTCAGATAAGCATTGACGAGCAGAGGATTAACAGCCTTACCATCAGCGCCCAATTTGGCTTTGACCACAACCGTCTGAGCATCTGTGGCTTCGATGTTCTCGATGTAATCTTTGTTGGAAGCACCGGTAGGAGTGCTGTGCTTGATATGGGTCGCCCAGGTATAAGCAACATCCTCAGCGGTCACCGGGGTGCCATCGCTCCACTTGGCGGC
>CAYLOW010000368.1:0-3994 GCA_964385315.1 uncultured Anaerolinea sp. | reverse complement strand
CTTACATCTCCACGCCTAATGCCGGGAGCTTTGCAGAACATTCGGTAAATTTCCCAATTTCCATCGCGATCAGAATCAAAAGTGATGGTGCATAAAATTGGTTCAGGGGTTGGGGTGCTGGCCGGGGCAGGGGTTGGCGTGGAAGTTTCCACAGTTTTGTTTTCGACCGCTGTCGCTTCTGCGTTTTCCGGGATTTGGGCATCTGAATGACCGGCTGTTGAACAACTTGTGACAAGTATGGAAAAGACAGCCAAAAATACCAGGGTTGGAAACGTGTTTTTATTCATATTATTCCTTCTGATCTGCAAGGTAAAACATGTGTATGGCCGGTGTTTTTTGATTCTTTACCGGCAATCAAGATTTCCAGCTAGGAAGCAACCCACTGGTCATATGTTTGTCCCACTGATAGCTCGCCATGACGAAGAATTATTGGAAACCTTTTTAATATTTTATCATTCCCGGCGCTGCCGCTCCCCGAATTTTTCGAACCTGGCGCCGACGAATAAACCGCGGGCTTTTGTAAAAATCCATCCCCGGGGCACCTCACGCCAAATCTGCATACCAAAGACATCGGGTATAAACCACCATCACAAGTATTGACAAAATAGAACACTTGTTCTAAAATCGACTTACCTATTCAAAAACTGGAGGTCGAAATGGCTCAATATCATAATTCGCTCGTTGATGGCTTGAAAACCACCTGGTACAACCTGACCCATAACATTAAATTCAATCGCGGCGCTGCCTGGGGCATGATGATCATAGGCGCGCTGGTATCCTTTGAAGTCTTTAACTTCAGCACCACCCAATTCGCCCTGCACGATATGCTTGGCGACCTGACCTTTGCCAGCATAAGATGGTCCACCATCCTGGCCATCGCCTTCTGCGGCATTGACTTCGCAGGCATCGCCCGCATTTTCACCCCGGAGCAGGGACGCGATGAACCGGCCGAGGTCTATTATCTCTTTGGGGCCTGGCTGCTGGCTGCGGGTTTCAACGCCTGCCTGACCTGGTGGGGTGTCTCAGTTGCCATCACCAATAATGCCAACCTGCAATCCAGCGCAGTAATGAGCACCGCTACATTGATCAAGACCGTGCCGATCTTCATTGCCGCCATGGTCTGGCTGGTGCGCCTGCTTATCATTGGCACCTTCTCGCTGGCAGGCGACCGCCTCTTCTCTACCGCGCAGGGGCAGCAGGCGTACAAGTCACAGGCGCAGGTGCAACAGACCCAGCAAACCCAGCGCCCATACAACGCCCCTCGCCCTACTTCCGGCTATCAACCACCACGCCCGGCCAACAACTATCAAGCCCCGCGCCCAACATCTCAAAGCGCGCGCCCCGCGAACAACCTCAACACAGGATCAGGGAACTTCCGTCCCTCTCCCAAGCCCGCGCAGACCCAGCAAACATCCTTCGTCCCGCCAGAGCCCACCTATCATCCACTCACCTACAGCACCCGCAGCGCCGAAACCCCGGCACGCTACGAAGCCTAGATACATCCTCACAACCCGACAGAAAGCGTCTGCAAAATTCTGCAGGCGCTTTTTTCTTAACAAATTATTCTCTTATATCCAGTGGATACCTAACCCCACCCGGCCTCCTCTTGCGCAGCACCATGTGGGCAAATGCGACAAACAAAAAAATGGATAGTCATAATAAGTTTTAATGCCTCACGCTTCGCGAAGTGAGGCCGGTTGGGAGTCACCCTTGCCCTTCCCCTTTGTATACTACATTACCTTTGTGGTAAAAGCCCTTCCCCCTTCACACCATCCCCACCATCCGCCTCGCCGTCCCCTCACCCTCGCCGTAATTCCGCATGCGCCACTCCACCTTGCTCATCATACCCAGCCCAAGCGCCTACACATCCTGTGCGAACTGCGTATCATGGTCCGCCACGATCGAATCATCGAACGAATACACAACACTGTATTGCCCGCGCGGAGCGAGGTTGCCGAGCGTCGCCCAGATATCCATCGCGTACAGCAGCCCCTCCAGCGCATCCCGCAGCGCCTTTTGAATATCCACCACCATCGCGTAGGTGGGCTGTTTGCTCATGCGGATCTCGGTCGCCGTCACCGCTGCCCTGCCCGGTTCGCTGATCGTGCCCTGCGCCAGCCCGCAGTTGAACTCGATCTTTTTGAGAATGGCATCCAGCCCGTTCAATAAATTCACCTCGCGAATGGTCGGCGTCCAATCCTCGAACAAGCCGAGCGAATCAATAGAACTCTTGCATAAGTGAGAAATGTGTCATAATGAGCAGATGAGATACGAAACGGTTCACGCCCTCAAAGATGAAGATTTCAAGCGATCAACCGGCATCCAGCGTAGTACCTTTGAAAAAATGTTGGAGGTCGTTACAGCAGGATTACGAGACTTTGGCAGACCGACGAAATTAAGTCGTGCAGACCAATTATTGCTGACTTTGATGTATTGGCGCGAATATCGGACAGAGTTTCATATTGGTCTGACCTATGGTGTTAGTGAAGCGACAGTATGTCGCACGATCAAAAAGGTTGAAAATGTGCTGATCAAGTCGAAGCAATTTCATCTGCCAAGTAAAAAAGCACTGCAACCCAGCGGTATGGTATACCGAACGCGGGCATAAATTGCGGGTATTTACTCTGCAAAAAGCGCAATTTGTGCCCGCGCGGAGTATAATTGAAATTGTACTGGTAGACGCCACAGAACAGCCAGTTGAGCGCCCCCAAAAAGGCAACGCAGGCATTAGAGCGGCAAAAAGAAGCGTCACACGCAGAAAGCACAGTTATTAGCAGATCTAAACACAGAAAAGATACTTGCAACAGATTTTTGTATCGGCAGTGAACATGATTTTCAGTTATTCAAAAACAGTCGTTGCATGATCTCACCAGAGACATGCCTTTTAGCTGATGCTGGTTATCAAGGATTGGCAGCGCTTCATCCAAATAGTCAAACACCCGTCAAGAAAAGCAAACTTCATCCGTTGAGTCAGGAAGAGAAAACCAGCAATCGTAAATTGTCACGAAAACGTATCCTGATTGAAAATATAATTCGCAGATTGAAAATCTTTCACATTTTGAGTGAACGCTATCGCAATCGTCGTAAACGCTTTGGCCTGCAATTTAATTTGATTGCTGCAATCTACAATATGGAACTTAAAACCACTCTCTAATTTACTTTTGCAAGAGGTCTAATTTTCCCGTTCAGATCCAGCGTGCGGTACAGGCGCCTGTTCGGCATAATGGGCAGGCCGTTCTTATCCTTCTGAAACGCGGCCGGGTCGGTGTACAAGACCCGATGCGCCGACTCGAACTCCCACAGCAGCTCGATCCACTGCCGGTCAGCCTGCTCGATCAGGTCCACCGCCCGCGCGTAGTACGACACCCCCAGCGGACTGGCCGGGTCGATGTTATTCGCAAACGGCATGCGAAAATAAGCGAACAGCGGACGGGAAATTTGGACAATCACCGCCTCCTCTTGCAACGCTGCCCAAGCCGGCACCGTCGCCAGCGGCACCTCATGCCCCGGCGCATCCCACGCTGTGCTCCTGAATGCCCGGTTGCTGATTCGATAGCCATCCCCCGTCATGGCGTGAGTTTCCAGCCGCGTGAAGTTGGCCTGCCCAATCGTTTTAACATCCGCGAAGACGCACGCGGTCATCTCTCCATTGGCATCGAACGCCAGTGGATAAAACTGGTCAGCCTGCACAAAATCCACCGCGAGCGACTCCCCCGACACATACGGCTTCAACATCAGCCCGCCTTTCGCGGCGCCGAACTCGGTACCCTGCCTCAATTTCCCCGTCACCCGCGCCATCTGCCCCGCCAGGAAATCAGCCCGCACCGACCCGCTGATGCGCACCTGCATCTCGATCGTCACCGCCCGGGCGACCTCAGCCGCGATCGCCGCTGGCAGGTTGAGTGATTTCACGTCCTCTCCCAGCCGGGCGATTGATTCACATATATCAGACTCCACGTCCGCAGGGCATCGGCCATCCTTTGGCTTATCATAT
>CAYLOW010000367.1:0-4019 GCA_964385315.1 uncultured Anaerolinea sp. | reverse complement strand
CCTTTTACCGCTTAATTCCGGGCGGATGAACGAAGTAGCCAGCACAGGTGGCATTTCGCTCGCTGTAGCCGGGCTGCTTCCAGATATAGCAGTCGTCATGCCAGACGTGCCTTTCCTGTGTAATTTTCCACGCGCAATTGAAGTTACAGACGCAGCGCCCTATTATGAAATTACACAGTTTTGTAAGACCCAGCGCCACAAAGCAGATCAGGTTTTTCATACCTTGCCCTATTTTGACGGTATGAATTTTGCCGCACGCGCCAAAGCTAAAGCCTTTTTCTCAGTCGCCTTGATGGATAAAACCTGTCCACCCTCCACTGTCTTTTCAGCCTACAATCATTATGCCGGTCAAAAGGACATTCAAATCTGGCATTTTAATGAGCATGAGGGCGGAGAGGTATTTCAAGTAAAAGCACAGGCAGATTACCTCAAACAGCAAATGATCCAGATGCAGTTGTTATAAAAAGCATACTTATCTTACGAATTTTTCGTAAGATAATGCGACGGCATGGTAGAGGGTTGACCACAAACTGGTGCCGCCCATAACTGGTGATGACTGGCAACGCTAAACCTCAACCAAAGTTTGTTATACTTTTGAGCACAAATGTATAACAAAAGAGCACCGATATGGTTTTGACAATTTCCAATAAAGGCTGGGTGGTTATCCCCTGTGCTGGCTACATACTTTATCCGTCATCTTTTTGGAATTTGGAGATGACGACAGCAAAAGACACAGTTACTGACTATACGCAGTCTTGTTCATTGGACAATATTACGGCTTTACCCTTTCAATTGTCATGCCAATGCGTGAAAATTGTCACTTTTGTGTCATACTAATTATGCGTCAATTGGATGATGAGATAAAGCGAGGTGTGATATGTCTTCCTTTCGGAATTTCTCACCGGTTATTTCCTTTTTTCTGGCGGCAATGCTTGTGAGCATGGGCTGTCAATTTATTACTCGGCTCGCAACCAGCGACTCAGAAGATAATCCCCCACCCGGGCAAGAGACTGGGATCACACCGGGCAATGGAATGAATCACAAGCTCTCACTTCAAGGACAGCTCGGCGGCTCATCTTATGCCGTGGATGTGCAAGGAAACTTTGCCTATCTCGGCGTTGGTCCGCGGGTATATGTGTTGGATATATCCAAAACATCCGCACCAAAATTCATGGGGCAATCTGGCGTCATGCCCGGGCTAGTGCGAAGTGTGATCGCGTCCGGTAACTATATTTATGTTGCGGATGGAAAAGGCTACCTGCGTGTCCTTGATGTTTCTGATCCAGCACAACCCACAGAGGTTGCTTCACTTGTCGAAAATTCATACGCCCAGGGACTCGCTCTGGATGGGACTACGCTCTATATCGCGGATAACCCATTTGGCATGCGCGTGGTGGATGTCTCCGATCCGCTGAATCCCAGGAAAATTGGCGAAGTGAAAATCCCAGGTGCGACCTCATCAGTTGACATTGACGGATCACGCGCCTTTTTAGCTGGCTCCACTGACGAAAACAATTTGGCGGTCATTGATATCTCCAATCCCGCCCAACCCGTGAAGACAGCCTCGATCGTCATTCCCGAAGCAGAGAGTTCGGTGGTTCATGCCGTTAAAGTGAGAGACCATTACGCCTACGTCGCAGTGGGAAGTCCCGGACTGATTGTGGTTGACATATCGAATCCAGCACAGCCGGTGAAAGCAGGCGCGTTCATCACTCCTTGGGCAGATGGTCTGGTGCTGGAGGGCAACACGCTTTATTTGGCTGATCAAACCGAAGGTCTGTACGCGCTCGATATTTCCGACCCAAAGAATCCATCCCAGATCGGGTTGCTATCCCTTGAGTTATTCCAACAGACAGTCCCAGGTCAACGCAATATGGTAATCCAAAATGGGAAAGTCTTCTTTGCTAATGGCAATCAAGGCATGCTGGTGGTGGACGCATCGCTTCAACCAACATTAACGGAAAGGCTCGACGTTCCCCTGCCCGGCGCGGATTGGGATGTGCTTGTGGATAACAATATCGCCTATGTTATCGCAGATACGCTTGGCTTATATTCTATTGATGTATCCGATTCTACTCAGCCGCGCCAATTGGATTTTGATATTACCGGTATCAGCGGACTACGCACCCCACGCGGCATAGCGCTCAACGGGCAATACGCCTTTATCGCAGATATCAACAACGGTTTCAGCGTTTACGATATTTCAAATCCGTCTGAACTTAAGGAACTTAGCCGCGTGGAAAAACCACAAGGCATGACCGATGTGGCAGTCTCTGGCAATTATGCTTATGTATCTGTGCAAGAACACGAGAAACGCGAAAAGCGAGGCATGCTTGTTTATGATCTGTCAAATCCATCACAACCAAATCAGGTTGGTTTTGTGAACACCGATTACAGTTCCTGGGCAATAGCAGTACAGGGAAATTATGCCTACCTCCCTGAGCTTATCGAATTAGTGGAGACCGGTCAACCCTCCAACCTGCTCATTTTCGATATATCCAACCCAGCCAGCCCGCTTGAGGCTGGCAAGGCGGATACTGCCGTCAAGGCTCCCATCGCAATGTGCATCGAAGTAGTTGGAAAGTATGCGTATGTCGGGGACCAAACAAATGGATTGCGTATCTTTGACATTTCCAACCCTGCCGCTCCTGTGGAGGTTGGATCGCTTCCCGATATCAGGATGGTTGAAGATCTGGTTGTTGTCGGGAATAAAGTATTCACCGCCAGTTATGCTTATGTGACCGTAGTGGATGTTTCCAATCCAGCCAAACCTGTGCTTGAAGATATGTACACCTCGTCAGGTTTGAGCATGGGAATTGATGCGCTAGGAAACACGATTTACGTTGTTGATTTTGATGGCGGATTGGTAATACTCAAATATGAAAAATAAAGCCAACTCCGGGCGGCTGGAGCGCATCGCATTTTTTACCGCAGTGGCTGCGCAGACTATTCCTTGTTGCAGTATAGTGACTAATATCATTACACCAGCGTATTACACAGGGCCTTTTATTGTTGAATTCCGGGTTCTAATTTTGATCCTCGGTTTGCTCAGTGCCTTTCTCGGAGCGCTGGCTTTGGTCAGGCGGACTGACTCAAAATTCAAAGCGATTGCCGCGATTGTATTGGGCCTGGCAGCGGTGATATGGCACATCGTCTTATGCGGAACCGATACATTACACGAACCTCTTTATTGCACGATGGTGTGGTTTATCAGATACCCATAAAAGTTGAAATACAAAGATGAGCCATTTTCCTCCGCTATCCTCCATCGTCTTGTTTTTCAGTCTGGGATTCGTACTTATGACCCTGTGTGGTGTCGTTGCAGCGACAATCCGCATCAGCCTCCATCTGAACAAGGTGGACGCACCGAAACTGAGGTGGCTGCTTTTAATTGCATCATTCCAAATCCTTTTTGGAATCATGTCAATCGTTATTGAGACTTTTGTGGGGCTGACCAAGAGAGAAACTCTTATCGTCTGTTGCGCAACCCCGTTGGGGACAACATTACTGTCTGGCATCCTGTTCATAAAACTTGTCATTAATACCAATTGGAAACAATCCCTGCGCGTGTGGAGCCTTGCTGTGGTCATGCAGCTGGTACTCCTGCCAGTCTGTTTGGCGGTTTCGAATTTCATTTATGTGATGCTGTTATCTGTGTTCCCCAACTTAACACCCTGGAAACCTTGAGGCACAGTATGAATAAAAACGAACAAACCAATATCCCCTTGAAACCTTTCATGACAGTTGCCATGGCACCGGTCGTAGTCTTTGCATTGGCAAATGCTTTGTTCCTGCCGCTTGTCGAGGCTTTTTTTAACTTCAGCAACGGGAGTTTTTTGGCATACCTGGTCGGTTCCACCAACAACCCTTTTATTCAAGACTTTATCTTAATTATTGCCGGCATGTGTTGCCTGCCTTTATCTGCTGCCGCCGTTTTGATTGGTCCTGCATTGACCAGTTTTTTGGTACAGCCACAATCGGTAGTTGGTAATTAAAACGTGCTCTTTTGAGCGCGTTTT
>CAYLOW010000366.1:0-4020 GCA_964385315.1 uncultured Anaerolinea sp. | reverse complement strand
AAAAAGCCGGAGCAGCCCCCTGAAGAACTTGGCAAATGGATTATCGAACAGTCCATGCAAAACTTCGCCGAGTATTTCAACAAAGGCTGGCTGGATTATCGTAAATCAGTGACCCAGTCTGGACAATGGGCAGCAACCGAATGGACAGGACACGGGGCAACTTTTGAAGATGTGTTGGGGCGTAAGTTCATTGATTTCCTTGGGGGCTTTGGCATGATGGATCTCGGCTGGAGCCACCCCGAAATCGTGGCGGCGGTACAAGCCCAGCTATTACGAACCCCCATGCCCAGCCAGGAATTGATCGATCCCCTGCGTGGTGTGCTTGCCAAACTGATGGCAGATATCACTCCTGGTGATCTGAAGTACGCCTGGTTTGGCGCAAGCGGTACCGAAGCCATTGAGGCTGCCATCAAATTTGCCAAGGTTTATACACAGAAACCCGCCTTTATCGTTGCGGTCAAGGCTTTTCACGGCAAGACGATGGGTGCGCTCTCGATGTTGGGCAAGGCAGATTATCGCGTTCCGCCCGGTATTCTATATGGTGGACCTGTTTATCACGTTCCTTTTGGGGATGCCGCCGCAGTCGAAAAACAGCTCGAAATTTGCGAGAAGATCGGCGTCGGCGTGGCTGCTGTAATGATGGAGCCGATCCAGGGCGAAGCGGGAGCGATCGTTCCGCCCGATGACTTTTGGCCCCGCATCCGCGCCGCTACAAAGAAGCATGGCAGCCTATTGATTGCCGATGAAGTACAGACTGGTCTGGGTCGTACCGGTAAGTTGTGGGGAGTGGAGCATTGGGATGTTGTCCCCGATATCATTGCGGTTGCCAAGTCGTTGGGCGGCGGTGTGATGCCTATTTGCTCGGTCATCACCACCGAGGAAATTTTCACGCCCTTCATGTATCCGAATCCCTTCCTGCAAACCACCACAACCGGCGGCGGTGCGCTGGCTTGTTCGGCAGCGATTGCCGCAATCAATGTCACCGTGCGCGAAAAGCTGTGGGATGTGGCGAAGGAAAAGGGTGATTACATCATGCCCAGAGTGCAGGAACTGGCTGCGAAATATCCGAAAATTTATGAGAAAGTCACCGGCAAGGGTTTGCTCATCGGCCAGCACTTCCAGACCCCGGAAATTGGCGGGCAGGTTGCGGCGGAAGTATTCAAACGCGGTGTTCTTGTGGCAGGCGCATTGACCAGCGCCCAGACCATCCGTATTGAGCCTCCGTTGGTCATCACCTATGACGAGATTAACCAGGGTCTTAGCAGCTTGTCTGAAGCGGTCGAAGCTGTTTCCAAGACGATCTAACGGGGACTAGGAAGTTACCATTTCGAAGTAAAACTACAACAGATTTTTATTTTACCTGTGGAGCGCGGTCGCGTTCCACAGGTAATTGGTTTAAAATAAAATATGGAGAAACGCGGGTAAATTTGCGTCCACGAGGTCGTTGGTTGTGCATTAAAATCCTTCCTGCATGGATCAGGGATTTGCCGTGCGCGGGTTTCACTAAAGGAGAAAGATATGAACCAAAACAAACTCATAAAATTATTTTGGTTTCTTGTCCTTGCCGGCACGATTTTGACGGCGTGCGGCGGTGGAACCGCTATCCCTGAATCCGCGACAGAGGTCTCGAAGATTACCTCAAATGGTTATATCTGTCCTGCTCCAGAATACCCAACAAATATAACATCCACTGAACTGAACCTGTTTGTATGGACCGAGTACATCCCGATTGAAATGATCGAATGTTTTGAACTGGTGTATGGGGTTAAGGTGCAGCGGCATGAATATTCCAGTGATGAAGGCATGGTTGAAGGCATATCCAGTGGCGGACCTGTTTATGATCTCGTTCTCCCCTCCGATTCTACGGTCGCATCCATATTGGCCGGGAACCTCCTGCAGGAACTCGATCACGCCAAGTTACCCGTGTTGAAGAATTTTGATCCTAACTATCTTAATTTTGAATTTGACCCGGGCAACAGGTATACGATTCCCTATTTGGCTGGCATGGATACAATTGTTGTTAACACACATGCGGCTGACAATATTCCGCGTTCCTGGGCTGACCTTTGGAATTCGGAATACGCGGGCCGTTTGATAGTTTTGGATGATTCCCGGGCGGTGATCGGCATGACCCTGCTGACGCTTGGATATGACGTAAACACAACCGATCCTGCCCGGCTGGAAGAAGCCAGACAAAAATTAATTGAACTTGTTCCGAACATAAAAGTCTTTGACAGTGACAGCCCCAAGACTGCATTGCTTGCAGGGGCGGTTGACCTGGGGATGACATGGACTGGTGAAGCCTTTATCGCCCAACAGGGAAACCCGGATATCCAGAATGTTTTTCCAAGCGAAGGTTCGATCCTTTGGCAGGATAATTGGGCATTGCTCAAGAGTGCTCCGCATCCCGATGCCGCCTATGCCTGGTTGAACTACATCAACCAGGGCAATGTTTTTTGGATGGTCATCCGCGACTGGCCTTATATTAATCCCAACCAGGCAGCCTTGAACTTCGCAAAGGGAAATCCAATGAATGTTTTGGACGCCGAAGGTAATAGAACCACACTGGGTGCCCTTTATGACGCCTACATGACCTCCCCGATTACCAATGTACCGGTCGATATCATAAAACAGGGTCATCGTGTTGTTGACGTGGGTGAGGCAGCTTCATTGTATGAAGATATTTGGGTTCAAGTTAGAAATGGGCCATGATTACCCGTAATAATGGAAAAGATCCCCTTGTATGTCCTGTTGCATGTAGGCAAATGCCTATTTTGCATAAAAAACCTAATATTATAACGAATCATCATAATTAAGTTGACTTTTGTGTAAAAAAGGAATAAAATATATCAATGGACAGCGTAATCAGTAGTAGTCAGCCTGGGCGCCTGGATAATATTGATCAATATATTATCGATGCCATGCGAAAAGATGGCAGAGAGGCGTTTGCCCAGATCGCGGAGAAACTCAATGTGTCTCCGGGCATGGTTCGCCAGAGATACAATCGACTGGTTGAACTTGGTTACCTCAAAGTGGTGGCGGTTACAAATCCGCTGATGATGGGGATGCGTACCATGGCTTTGATCGGCATCCATACCGATGGGTTGAAGATGCTGCAGGTCGCTGAAGAAATAGCCAAGATCGATGAGGTTGTTTACCTTGTGCTCGTCAGCGGCCGTTATGATATTGTTTGTGAAGTTTTTTGCCGCGATCATGAAGACCTGCTCAGGTTTCTTACCGAAAAACTGGCAAAAATAGACGGCATCCGTGAGACTGAATCCTTTATCCATTTGAAGATCGTAAAGGAAATATATTTTTAGAAAACTATCGCTGTACTCTGGTTTGTCAGGTGCGGCGAATTTATATTATTTCATCGTCATTCTAACTCGCGGGGTCGCGGGTTATAAAATTAAATGGAGTAAAAAATCATGAAAGTATTGCTAGTTGGTGTCGGTGGGGTTGGCGAAGCGATTGCCGCAATTGCAAAGCCGCGCGCCTGGATGGAGCAGATGGTGCTTGCAGATTACAACGTCAAACGTGCCAGGGAAGTGCAAAAGAAACTTGGCCAGAAGAAACGATTTCCTGTCGAGTTCATAGATGCCAGCAAGAAATCGGAAATCGTAAAACTTGCGAAGAAATACAAGGTGGACGTGATCATGAACGCGGTTGATCCCGTCTATAATGAGCAGATTTTTGATGCTGCTTTCGCTGCCGGCGTAAATTATATGGACATGGCTATGACCCTCTCCACGCCGCATAAAACCGACCCGTTTAACAAGCCCGGGGTCAAGCTGGGTGATTATCAATTTAAGAAAGCCAAGGATTGGCAAAAGAAAAAATTGCTCGCGCTGGTCGGCCTTGGTGTCGAGCCTGGCATGGCAGATGTATTCGCCCGCTATGCTCAGGATCATCTCTTTGATGAGATCGAGGAAATTGGCATCCGGGATGGAGCCAATATCACGATCGAAGGTTATGAATTTGCCCCCAACTTCTCGATCTGGACGACCATCGAAGAATGTC
>CAYLOW010000365.1:0-4036 GCA_964385315.1 uncultured Anaerolinea sp. | reverse complement strand
ACCCGCATGTCCGGTGGTGTGAGAGGGGGCGGCTAGCCGCCGCTCCCTACTCGATCGCCCGCTTGAGCTTTCCATTATTAACTTATCCAAACATTTTCCCCAAACCCTTTCCCCCTGTTTTTTGCAACATCTTCATCATTTTTTGCGCCTCGCGGAATTGCTTGATCAGGCGATTGACGTCCTGCACTTCCATCCCACAACCAGCGGCGATGCGTCTACGGCGTGAGGCGTTCAAGATGTCGGGGTCGCGGCGTTCCTTCAAAGTCATCGAGTGAATGATAGCTTCAGATTGCTTGAATGATTTTTCCACAACGGTCGGGTCAATGCCGCGCGCGGCCTGGCCCATCTGTCCGGGCAGCATATCCATGATTTGAGAGAGCGGACCCATCTTCTTCATTTGCTTCATTTGATCAAGCCAATCCTCCAAAGAGAATTGACCTTTCATCATCTTCCTTGCCTGTTTCTCCATATCCTGACCGTCATAGGCGGCTTCGGCTTTTTCAATCAATCCGATCATGTCACCCATGCCCAAAATACGGGAGGATAAACGTGAGGGATCATAGGCTTCCAGTGCATCGAGTTTTTCACCCGTACCGATAAATTTGATCGGGATGCCTGTGACTGAACGAATGGAAATAGCCGCGCCGCCACGTGAGTCACCGTCCATTTTGGTAAGGATCAGCCCTGTAAGGTTGATGGCATCCTTGAATCCCTGCGCTATATTCAAAGCTTCCTGACCGATCATGGAGTCGACCACAAGCAGGATATCCACCGGTTTGACGTTGGCGGCGATGGCTTTTAACTCATCCATCAGTGAGGCATCCAGCTGCGACCGGCCGGCCGTATCCACGATTACCAGACTGAATCCACCCTTTTCCGCCTTATCAAACGCGCGTTTTGCCAACTGTGGAGGGGTGAGCGCCGCATCGGTTTCAACCTCAACATCCAAACGTTCACCAAGCTGCTGCAACTGCTTCACGGCGGCGGGTCGATATGGATCACCGGCAACCAGCAGGACGCGCTCTCCTTTTGACTTCATCAAACGAGCCAGTTTGCCTGATACCGTGGTTTTGCCCGCGCCCTGCAGACCGACCAGCATAATCACCCGCGGCTTTGGGCCTGTGAGGTTTAATCCAACCGGGTCGCCCAGCGAGGCGATCAATTCTTCGTTGACAATTTTTATAACTTGTTGACCGGGGTTCAGTGCCTTTGAAACTTCCGCGCCGACAGCACGTTCACGTAAACGGGCAATGAATGTCTTGACCACACTAAAATGCACATCCGCTTCAAGAAGCGCGAGGCGCACTTCCCGCATGGCTGCATCCACGTCCGCTTCGGAAAGTTTGCCGCGCCGGCGCAGTCCGTCAAAGATCTGATTAAGTCGTCCTGTGAGAGTTTCAAACATGTGTTAATGCTCCAGCATAGAAAATACTTATCGGTAAGAGAAATGAGATCGAAGGCAGGAAAGATGCGGATTTTCTTTATCCAAATAAACCGCACAGTCGCCAATGATAGCACGCCCATTCCATTGCGACAATAACAATTTCTTTACATCGAGCCCGAAACTACTTATACTGGCCTGTGTTCTTATCTTATATCCATTTTCAACTCACGGAGAAGTCATGGCACAAGAAAACGCACTGGTAAATGACAAGAGGGAGATTTTTGGCTGGGCAATGTACGATTGGGCGAACTCGGCCTTTAGCACGACCATTGGCACGGTGTTTTTGGGGCCGTATGTTGCTTCCCTGGCGCGTACAGCAGCGGAAGCAGCGGGAACGGCAACGGTTCCATTTTTTGGAATTCCTGTTGCGCCTGATTCCTTCCTCCCATACTGTATATCATTCTCCGTTGGAATGCAGGTTTTATTCCTGCCCATTTTGGGGGCAATTGCAGATTACTCGCATTTACGAAAAAAGATGATGCAAATTTTTGCCACCATCGGTGCAATTGCAACAATACTGATGTTCCTGGTCACTGGTGGATTATGGTGGCTGGGCGGCCTGCTGTTTATTGTCGCCAACCTTGCATTCGGCGCGGCAATGGTTTTCTATAATTCCTACCTGCCTGATATTGCAAGTGAGGATGAACGGGACCGTGTCTCTTCCTATGGCTGGGCAATGGGATACCTGGGCGGTGGAATTTTGCTGGCGCTCAATCTGGCTTTCTTTACCTTCAGCGAAGATCTGGGCATACCCAGTGAATTGGCAATTCGTATTAATCTGGCATCAGCGGGTGTCTGGTGGCTTGGTTTTTCTTTTCTAACCTGGAACAGGCTGCATCCGCGCCACGCCGCACGACAACTCCCCGCCGGGGAAACTTATGTCAGTATCGGCTTCAAGCAACTTCGTAAGACCTTTGGCGAAGTGAAGCATTTCCCTGAAACGCTGAAATTCCTGTTGGCTTACTTTTTGTACAACGACGGGATCCAAACCGTGATCGCAGTTGCCTCGACCTTTGCCGCCGCGCCATTGATCCAGGGCGGGCTTGAACTTGAACAATCCACCTTGATCGCTGTTATTTTGATGATCCAGTTCGTGGCGTTTTTTGGAGCTTTGTTCTGGGGCAAATTGGCTGGCTGGATCGGCGCGAAGCAATCAGTTGTGGTCAGCCTTGTGATCTGGTCGGGTGTGGTGATCTATGCCTACGGTGGATTAAAAGGCCCAACTGCAACCGCGCAATTCTTCGTCCTGGGTGTTTTCATTGCACTGGTAATGGGTGGTTCGCAAGCCATCAGCCGCAGTCTGTTCGCGCAGATGGTTCCCAACGGCAAGGAAGCCGAATTCTTCTCGTTTTATGAGATCAGTGAACGCGGCACTTCTTGGGTCGGCCCGCTGGTTTTTGGTCTTGCCAACCAGATTTTTGGTAACCTGCGCTATGCCATACTTTCGTTGATCTTCTTCTTCATCATGGGGTTGATCCTGTTGCCCTTTGTAAATGTGACCAAAGCCATCACAGATGCAAAGAAGTATGACGGAAATCATTAGTCAGTATAAATAATCAAAAATGACCCGGCAGATGGCATGCCGGGTCATTTTTGATATCTAAAGTAAGTATTGGAAAATGATAATCAGAGCAGACACGGCTCAAATGATTTTTTTGTGGCCCAAATAACGGTCTATGCGTTTGTCCCTGGATGAAAATCTTGATTGTCGATTAATTTCAAACGCCATCGGCCTCAGCAATATTTACGCGATTTAACATTTCTTTTTCTTTTTGATGATAAACATCGGCGGCGTTTTGAATTTTGGCGCGCGGTCACTGGACCAGGGCGCTTTGGGAGCCATTACCAGGTTACATAACGCCAGCAGAACACTGTCATAGTTGACACGCCAGCCCGCGTAATCTTTCCATGCCTGATCATGGTCAGCTTTGAGAGGTACGCCTGCCTGTGCCAATTTGGTTAGGTACTCGTCAAATTCTTCACGCTTAATACTGATCGGGACTGTTGGGAATGTTGGATTCTGGGGAATAGGCACATCAAAATAATCGGCAATGCGCCGCAAAGCAAGGAAACCTGCGCGAATGCTCAAGGAGGCAGAGGCTTCCGGAGGGATGTCCACCGCAGAAAGTGTGATCGCAGCGGCATCCAAAATTGCGCCTGAAGCAGTGATCCATGAATTATCAGAGCGTGGTGAGCGGAAGAAGACCAGGGCGGGCAATGTATACTCCGCGCGGGCACAAATTGCGCTTTTTGCAGAGTAAATACCCGCAATTTATGCCCGCGTTCGGTATAGTATGGCTTTCCTCTATATCTGCAAACCAGGCCTCCCATGTCTTCCAGTAATCGCTAAGTTTGTCCAGCCCGTGAATGCGATTGAAGCGGAGAAGCATTTCCAAAGCAGAAGGCGGATTGCCTGCGCGTACTTCCAACATGCTGACTGCCTGCTCACGCCGTGAAAACGCAGCATACATGGTGGGCAGATACGCCATGAGCATAGCCACCATAATCAACCCGATCAATGCTTCCGAAAAAGATAATAAGGTTACAACAGGAATCTCAGAAGTGGCAAAGCCGAGTGTGAGCAAGGATGAA
>CAYLOW010000364.1:0-4040 GCA_964385315.1 uncultured Anaerolinea sp. | reverse complement strand
TGCTTAGAATGAGAAGATCCTGAATACGAGGCTGGCGTTTTAAGAACTGCATTCCGCCCCAAATATCCTGCAGCACCGAGTTGCCTGTATGGGGGTGACGTATCTGGGTGGCTCGTACAGCGAGCAGACTGCCGATGACAGCCAGAAAGCTTGCGCCATTAAGCCAGAAAGCGGTTGCGGCACCCCAGCTTCCTATGATCCAACCAGCCAGGGCCGGACCGATCATCCGGCTTGCTTGAAGGAACATGGCGTTCATGTTAACCGCTTTGCGTACCTCGCTCATGCCAGATAGATCTCCGAGAAAGGCCTGTTGGGTGGGGAAATCCATGGCGGAGAATATTCCGAGAAAAGAACTTAAAATATAGACATGCCAGAGTTGTACTACTTTGAGCTGTACCAAAGTTGCAAGGATAAATGCAAGCAGCATCATGCCGGCTTGGGTAATGATCAAGAGCATGCGGCGGTTGAATCGGTCGGCAAATACGCCAGCCCATGGACCAAGCAGAAGGGTTGGGAGGGCGCCAAGCATCGCTACAACCCCAAGTGCCGCCTCGGAATGGCTGAGCTCCCAGACTACCCAGCTTTGCGCTGTGACTTGCAGCCAGGTACCAATCAGGGATACCGCCTGGCCGGAGATATACAAACGGAAATTCGGGAGTTTTAATGGTGAAAAACCCTGGGCAATCGTTCGAAACATGAAACCTCTTATTGTCGGATGGGAATACTATTACTGTAAAAATACCAGGGTCTTAGAATTGTGTTTAGCAGCAAATATATTTTTAATTAAGGTGGAATACCTGTTTGCTCCTCAGCGGTTCATTAAATAGATATTTATGCTGCGGCTTTAATACATTATTATCTAATTTTCGCTCACACCGATAATTCCCTTAAACACTTCTTCAGGTACGAGCGGAAAATGGTCAAACCAGACTCCGGTTGCATCATATACGGCCGCGGTGACAGCAGGAGCAAGGCACATATTCATCACTTCGCCCAAACCGCGCGCGCCCCAAGGACCGCGCGGGTCGGGTATTTCTAGTACCATGATGTTCATTTCGGCGGGGATATCCAGCACGGTTGGAATTAAGTATGTGGACAGGTTGGACGTGAGTACCTGGCCCTCTTTTTCAACGAAGTTCTCCATCACCGCATACCCGACTGACTGAACCAACCCTCCCTGAATTTGACCAATAACCTGCTGCGGATTGATGGCTTTGCCAACATCTATGGCGCAATAGATTTTATCTACCTTCACCTGACCGGTTTCCATGTCCACCACTACTTCTGCGGCCTGGGCAGTATAGGCATAAGCCACATTGGGGTCGCATTGTCCGGTTACCGGGTCGGGAGTTGTGGTCTGATGCGGCCAATAAGTATGATCCAGATGTACAGGCCTTTCTTCATTTGCCCACATTTCAAGTGCTTTCTCTGATCCTTCCTTTATGGCATTGCCGATAAAGAAAGTCATGCGCGATGCGGAGACCGAACCCGAGTCTTTCACCTGGGCAGTATCTGTGGATATCAGTTCGATCATTTCCATTGGCAACCCCAATGCCTCTGCAGCCATTTGAGTGATCACCGTGTGTGCGCCCATGCCAACCTCGCTGGCGCCATGACGGATCACTGCCCGCTCGATTTCCGTACTTCCATACAGGTCAATGCCGATCGTGCAACTCTCGGGGTAGCCGTAAGAGAATCCAACATTCTTATGCGCGCAAGCCAGGCCTAGGCCACGCCGCAAGTATGGTCTTTCCGGATCAATTTTTTGGAACTGATGAGAAAGCACCCAACCATCGGGCGTTTCTTTCCAACCGGCGCCTTCCATACAAGCTTGTGTTACTTCTCGGATCGTAACCCCGGGCGGGAATGGTCCGCCTGTACTTTGGAGCGAGCCTTCCCGAACCAGATTGCGCATGCGCAGTTCGGCAGGGTCCATACCCAGCTGGGCAGCAAGTTTGTTTACCATCTGCTCGGCGCAATATACCGCCTGGGGGCCGCCAAAACCACGGAACGCGCCCCGTGGTACATTATTGGTGTATACGTCGTATGCGTCCACTTTAACGTTGGGAATTTCATATGGTCCCAAAGCATTGATCACAGCGTTGCTGGTTACAATACTGGTTGTGAATTTGTATGCTCCTCCCTCCGCCAGCAGCCTGACCTCGGCTGCAACGATCTTGCCCTCCCTGGTTGCACCCCAGCGAGTAAATATTCGAAATGGATGGCGCTTACAGTGTCCAAGGATCGACTCTTCCCGACTCCATACCACTTTGACCGGGCGGGAAATACCACTGCGGTGGAGTTTGAGCACTGCCAGGGCCACGATGATCTGTACTGAAATATCCTCGCGCCCGCCGAATGCTCCTCCAGTCATTGGATAAATTACCCTAACCTGGTCTTCTGTTAATTCAAGCGCATGAGCTATTTGTTTACGATCTTTTACGCCCCACTGCCCGGTAGTTACCACTGCCACCCGTCCTTCCTCATCCATATACGCGAGGCCAGACTCGGTTTGTAGAAAAGCGTGTTCCTGGGCGGGAGTATTTAAGACAGACTCTACGATTACATCTGCCTGACGAAAACCGCTCTCGACATCCCCGTTATATAACTTGTGGTGACCGAAGATATTGCTTTCAAGATCCGGATGTAGGAGGGGCGCATTTGGCTGCATTGCCTCCTCCACGTCATAAACCGCCGGGAGATCTTCGTACTCGACCTCGATCAGACTGCACGCCTTCCCTGCGATCTCTTCCGTTTCCGCAACCACTGCAGCGATCCGGTCGCCAACAAAACGGACCCGGTCGGTATATGGTTTCCTGCCTGGGCCACAAAGCACGGGCTGGTCATATGAATAATAACCAAACTCGTTGCAGGGCACATCCTGTGATGTAAGCACAGTAAGTACGCCAGGCAAAGATTCGGCCCTTGATTTATCGACCCGCTTGACAATGGCATGCGGTCGGTGTGCCATCAACATTTTCATATATGCCTGGCCAGGCATTATCATATCGGAAGCGAATACCGCTTCGCCTTTTACTTTTGCGATCGCATCGACCCGTGGTACTGATTGACCTATATATTTCATGTTCTTTTATCCAATCTTGAGATTATATCAACCCCGCAATTATACATTTTATTACAGCCAAATTGGAGTATGCAGGCAAATGATTTATTCCAGTTTGACCTTCGATAGGGAAAATACTTGAAATTAATCCCTCTGATAACGAACATATAGCAGACCCTTCAAGGTCTGGATGCGCTTTTGAGTTCAATGCTCTGAACAGGGCTGCCGGAAAACACATGCCCATCTTGAATCTATTGGAAGATACAAATTAAAAAATAAAACTTCCCCTGGATTGTTACAATATTGATGCATTAAAAACAGGACCGTCTCTGACTTGCCCAAGTCATTGGCGGTCCTTGTTGGGAGAAGGTATCCTTTATTATATCCGGGCACTTAATCGGGACCTGAATCCAACCTAAGAATTGAATAAAAGAAACAGTGTAAATTATAGGCGTTATATTCCAATCCCGATTTCTGGTTTTTTCAATGTTCAATTTTGCTGATCAATGCCAGGGGAAGTTCAAAACTCCCAAGAGAGGTTTTACCACGCAAACGCCAGCTTGTGCCAGGGCAATCAATCGATGTCCGGAGTTCAGCTACTTTAGATCTTCCGTCCTTAAATATAATAGACACTCTAGCTTTTGAAAACCTGACCGATTTTATGTCTTGAATTAGGATATCTGTGCCTTCGAGAGGCAGGGCGCTCAGATCTTCGCCATGGCAGCAATATACATTGTACATACAGTTGGTAAACAGTCTGGGATTAGCAATGGATACCATATCCCCGCTCAATGTCTCTATGATAATCGGGTTGCCTCCGATGAGTTGGCTGGGAATGGATTTGGACTCAGCTGTGTGTTCGATCTTAATTTTTAGAATATCGGTTAACAATATATCAAGATAGCCGTAATTGGAATTGCCTGAAAGATGGATCTGATGGCGGGCTTTAAAGCCCAGACTGGTTTTGATTATTGAA
>CAYLOW010000363.1:0-4132 GCA_964385315.1 uncultured Anaerolinea sp. | reverse complement strand
TCCCCATTCCCCTCCTCACCTTTTGGCTTCTCCGTTGGCCCTGGAAGCGGAATACTTGTAGCAGTCGCCGTATCAGTCGGCGTACTCGTCAGCGTCTGCGAAGCAGTCGGAGTCTCTGTCAGTGTGGATGTACTTGTCACCGTTACCGTGCTGGTCTCCGTATTCGTTAAGGTTACCGTTGCCGTACGAAACACACCCCCAAGATTCTGCGCATCCGCGTACACATATGCCGCTCCCGCGAGAAGAAGTAGAAGGATAATGGGAAAAACCATGGTACGTTTCATTCCATCGGCTCATCAATAGGGATCGGCGGATCTGCCGGTTCCCCTCCACCTTCCCCATTCCCGTCTTCACCATTCGGCTTCCCCGTCGCCACCGGCAGCGGAGTACTTGTAGCAGACGCCGTCGCCGTGGGAGTATCAGTCGGCGTACTCGTCAGCGTCTCTGTCGCAGTCAGAATCTCAGTCAAAGTGGATGTACTTGTCACCGTTACCGTACTGGTCCCCGTATTCGTTAAGGTTACCGTAGCCGTACGAAACACACCTCCAAGGTTCTGCGCATCCGCGTACGCATACGCAGCTCCAAAAAGGAGAAGCAACAGAACGATGAGAATAACAAGGGTACGATTCATGGACCTTTCCCTATTTTAATTCTCCTACGAATGCAATACAAGTCCCCCGCCCTACGGACTGTTCATCACCTTCTTCGCGGCAACGGCCTGCAGTTCCTGAACGATCGCCTTCGACAAATTCCCACGGTACGACAGCCCCTCGGGGCTCTCTTTGAAGATCACCGCATAAAAGACACAGGCCGCGAGATAGGTCCCTGCTTCCGTCGGGTGAATGCCATCCTCCTGCCAGAGCGCCAGGCTCGGGTCCTGTTTGAGCGCGCTCTGCCAGGCATCTCCGGCCGGAACCACACGCACCAGCAGCTCATGCGCGATCTCCGCGTATCCCAATTTGACCTGGTTCTGCATGATCTCATACGTTGGCATCGCGTTTTCGGGCCACCCGTCCCGCCGCGCCCAGGTTTCAAAGAACAGCGGAGTCGCCCCGACCTTCCGTATCCTGCCGACCAGCGTGCGGGCCGCCGGGTACATCGTCATCGCGCGTGACTCCACCGCGGCGGGGATCTGGCTCTGCTCCTGCACCACCACGTAATTCCATTTTGTCGATCGGATCAGATCCCACAATTCGTTTGATTCCGCGTGCTGCGTCAGGGTCCAGCCTCCGGGGGCGTACATCCCCGTCTCGACCGGTTGCTTCCCCGAAGCCGCCAGCGCAGTAAACGTCATCGGCAGTTCATTCACATACGTATGACTGTTGCCTATAAAAAGAATGCGCGTGCAATTCTCAGCCTCACACTTAACGGCCGGAGCACAGCCGCTCAAGGCTGCCAGCACAATGCACAGAATTGGAAATGTCAGGGTCAAATATCTTTTCATAGGTTCATGTCGTTTGCCGCCGCTCTTGTATTTGGACGGCGCGGCAACCTCCCAAGGACAAACCATTTCGGCCTACTTGTCATTATCGACCAAAGTGAGAAATCCACAACCCGGCAAAATGCTAAGATCCCGTCTTGAAGAATGCTCGCCAAATACCTGTAATAATAGAAAAGCCAGTCCGGCGGGCTGGCTTGAGTGATTTCAACAATTGCATCCAGAATATCGCAAATGCGCTCCCGCCCATCTCACGGAACGACCAGGAACCTTTTCAAGATAATCCCTGTTGTGGCCCGGCCTGACGAGCGAAGAAAGGTTTGCTTTTTAGAACAGATCCATCGATTGGTTCGGGGCTCTATTGTACTGATCTGGGATCATCATCCAATTCGCAAATACAAAGCGGCTCAGGCTTTTATTCAATCCAGAAAACATCTTGTGTATCGGCTGCTTTTCAAAGTTGGATTTGATAATTGGATACAGAAAAGGTTATAATCGCCGTCATTAATCCGGTGTATTGCCATCACTTTGATCGACAGGATGTATGTCATGACTGAAGCACAATCATCTGGAGATTTCTACGTAGTCGGTATTGGGGCCTCAGCTGGTGGTTTGGACGCGCTGGAAAAATTTTTCAGCGAGGCCCCGCCTGACAATGGATTGGCGTATATTGTCATCCAGCATCTTTCCCCCGATTATAAAAGCCTCATGGCTGACCTGCTCGGCAAACGGACCGATATGCCCGTACAGGCCGCGCAGGATGGTATGCCAGTTGAGCCAAACCACGTATACCTGATTCCCCCAAAACAAAGCCTGACCATTTTTCATCAAAAACTATATTTGACAGACCGCGAGGCCGGGCTGTTATATTTGCCCATTGATATTTTCTTTCAATCCCTGGCGGAGGATTTAGGCGAAAAAGCCATCGGCGTCATCCTTTCTGGAACCGGTAGCGATGGCACGCGCGGCATCCGTGCCATCAAGGAAAAGGGGGGACTGGTCATCGTGCAGGACGATCTGTCGGCTAAATTTGACGGCATGCCCCGCAGCGCGATCGCCACGAACCTGGTGGATTACATCCTTCCGCCCGAGCAAATGGCGCGTGAGATGCTCAACTACATCCAGCACCCCTGCCTGATGGCTGACCCGGCGGTCAAGCGCAACATTACACAGGATGATGACAGTTTGAGCAAGATCTTCGCTTTGTTACGCAGCAGCAGCGGCGTGGACTTCACCTATTACAAACAGAGTACCATGGTCCGGCGCATTGAGCGGCGCATGGGCATCAAACAAATTGACCGGCTCGTTGATTATCTCTTTTTGTTGCATCAAACACCCGCAGAAGCCAGCACCCTGTACCGGGAATTTCTCATCGGGGTGACACGTTTTTTCCGGGACACGGAAGCGTTTGATGAGATCAAAAAGGAAGTGATCCCGTCCATTTTTGCGAACAAACAGCGCGGTGAGGCGATCCGCGTCTGGGTGGCAGGTTGTTCCACCGGTGAAGAAGCCTATTCCATCGCCATCCTCCTGACGGAGTATATGGAAACGACCGGGCGTCATATGGATGTCAAAGTCTTCGCCACTGATCTGGATAAGAACGCGTTGGACTTTGCAGGAAAGGGCATTTATCCCGAAAGCATCGCCGCGGATGTCTCGCCCGAAAACCTGCAAAATTACTTCATCAAAAGTGGAGAAAGTTATATGGTCACGCGGCGCGTGCGCGAGATGGTCATCTTTGCCAGGCAAAACATCATCACCGACCCGCCGTTCTCCAAAGTCGATTTAATTTCCTGCCGCAACCTGCTTATTTATCTACAGCCTGTCCTGCAAAAGAAAGTCATCTCTGCTTTTCAGTTCGCCCTCAACCCTGACGGCTTCATGTTCCTCGGATCAAGCGAGACCATCGGCGACTCTGATGACTTTTTCGAGTGTAAACATTCGAAGTGGAAGATCTTTCAATACAAAGGCGGCTTCCGTCTCTCACTGGAAGACAGCCGCATGATACGCACACCCACCACCCTGCAGCCGACGATTACACGACGCATTACCACCGCCCATAACGATTGGCACGCGGTCGAAAACATCCAGCGCGGGGTGATTGACGCGTTCCTAAACCCCACCGCGGTGATTGACGAGGATCTAAATCTGGTTTATGTATCGGGCGACATGGACGCGTACCTGCGCGTGCCGGCCGGCGGGTTATTCACGCCCAATATTTTAAAGCAGGCGCGCGAAGGCCTGGCCGTTCCACTCAGTACAGCCATTCACAAAGTGCTGAAGGAACAACTGGAAGTCGTTTATAAGAATATCCATTTCGGCGAGGGGGAAACGGCGAACCTGATAAACCTGCATGCCAAACCTTTTACCGAACCGGCCAGCCGGCAAAAAATGGTTCTCGTTCAGTTTACTTTGGTTGACCAGGCGCCCGCCGCGCAGGAGCCCGGTCAAATGTTCGACATCAACACCGGCGCGCACCAGCGCATCCAGGATCTGGAACACGAACTTCAATACACACGCGAAAGTTTACAGGCCACGGTCGAAGAGTTGGAAACATCGAACGAAGAATTGCAGGCAACGAACGAGGAACTCTTCGCTGCCAATGAGGAACTGCAATCCACCAACGAGGAATTACACTCGGTCAACGAGGAATTGATCACGGTCAATGCGGAGTATCACGCCAAGATCCAGGAG
>CAYLOW010000362.1:0-4177 GCA_964385315.1 uncultured Anaerolinea sp. | reverse complement strand
CAGTCTTTGCGAACGTCACACTCAATGGAGTTCCTGCCAGTGTCCTGAGACCCATCCCGGATATGATCCGTATTCTGCGCGATGAGATATTTATTCCGGGCGGACCACTCAGCCCACTTGCGCAGGGTGACGTAACATCATTGATGCAGTCCGATGCGGCGCGGATGCGAATTACGAACAATACCTACACGGCGGATTTGGACAGACATACTGCCAAGTTCCTGATGACACAGGGTATGCAGGTGACAGAGTACGGTATCCCCACCGGATGGTCTGAACAGACTGTACTGATCGTGTATTCCCCAAAGCTGTATGCCCTGCGGTATTTGACCGATACTTTTGGGATCACTGGGAGTAACCAGATCATGATCAAGCCTGACCCGGCTGCAACGGTTGATATTGAGATTCATCTAGGTGAGGATTGGGTCGGCATGTTGCCCACAGGGTATTAATTTTTGCACAAAAGTACAGACATCCATATTCCAGATCACTGCCGTGATTTAGAAACCTGTGGAATAATTCTTATCCATTAGGGTCGCAGGAATTTGTGGATCATGTTGTGATGAAAACAACCGAAGCTAAGTTCCATCGGTACGCCAGTTGACTGGCTTGTTCGGGAGATGGGGAACCTTGAATTGGTAAAGGAAATCATATGGAGGCAGGATTGATTAACCATGCTGCTTGACAAAATAATTTTTATATTGGATAATACACATAAATTGTGTATTATCCAATATAAAAATGAAAACTGATTTATTACACCCTTTTGAGAACATCCCATATTTCACGCTGGAAGGCTTCAAACAGACTGCGGGAATGGAATCCCCGCACCAGGTACGCACCCTGCTCCATCGCTGGGGGCAGGCCGGTCACATCCTTCAGCTAAAAAAGGGCACGTACATGACACGCACCTTTTACGAACAGCATCGGGCGGATTACCTGTTCTCTGCGGCGGTCAGCGCGATTCTCATGCCACAGTCCTATCTTTCCCTTGAATTCATCTTACAACAGCATAACCTCCTGACGGAAGTGACCTATCCAATTACTTGCATCACAACCAAAAACACGCGCAGGATCGTCAACCCCATCGGAACATTCTGGTACCGAAACATCAGAGACAATCTTTACCACGGCTTTGTCATCACTGAATATTTTGGCATCCGCATTGCCCAGGCATCGGTCGCAAAGGCCTTGTTTGATTATCTTTACCTGCGGCCGCTACCCGCCTCTTATCGGAACATAAAGATAAACCTGGCCGAGGAACTGCGGCTTAATCTTGACGAACTTTCCCCAACGGACCGCGAGGAATTTCCTCTCTTTGTGGAGGCAAGCAAGTCGCTCAAAATGATGGATATTCTGAACAACTTTCGGAGCAACGTATGGCATCCCTGATTCAAACATTACAGCACGCCCTTGATTCCAAAGACCCGCTGCTGGCCAATGAAACAAAACGCATCCTGCTCAAGGAGGTATTGCAGGCGTATGTGCTTGACTTTATCTACAACCATCCAAGATATCGTCGTTTGAATTTCTACGGTGGTACCTGTCTGCATATTGTGTATAACCTGAACCGCTTATCCGAAGACCTCGACTTCGACAACAGCGCCGAGATCGATCTTTCCAACCTGGTTGACGACTTAACTGCATTGTTCCGCAAGTTTTTGAATTATGATCCGATTGAGATCAAATCCCAGCAGGGGGAGAACGGCATTTTGCGCGCAACGATCAAACTGCCCGTGCTTAACGAACTGGGACTTTCCCCCCATCGCAATGAAGCCCTGCACCTCAAAGTGGAAATCAGTCATCATAAGCAGATTGCCATCCTGCAGAATACGCCGGTCTTTTATCTTGGGCGCAGTTTTGTGCCGTCTCATTTTTCGCTGGAAACCATGATGGCCGGCAAGATGATCGCCTGCCTGGAACGCAACTTCCAGCGTGGGAGGGAAGGCGCATTCATCAAAGGCCGTGATTACTATGACCTGTTGTGGTTCATGCAGAAGGGCATTCAGCCCCTGGAGGAAAAGCTGTCCAGAGATGGTAAAAAATCCTACACGATCCAGTCCGCCATGCTGGCCTTGAAGGATAAGATTGCCAGCATCTCCTCCTCGGATCTGGCGGTGGACTTAGTACCCATGTTCGAATCCAGCGTATTCATTGAATCCTGGCTGGAAACCTTTCATGCAAATATTGAACGGTATGCAGCCGGTTATATAACCCAATAACTTTCCTTTTGGTAAGCTGTCGTATAAATCGATAAACATCATGTAAAATACCATCATGCTTGCGCGAATTTTTTCATGTGCCGTAGTTGGACTCGATGGCGTGATCATCGAGGTCGAAGTGGATTACACCGTTGGCTTGCCCGGACTGATGACCATTGTAGGACTGCCGGACACCGCCGTACAGGAAAGCCGCGAACGTGTTCAGACGGCCATTCGCAACACGGGGCTGGACTTTCCCCGCAAAAGAGTGGTGGTCAACCTTGCTCCCGCCTCCGTTCGCAAGGAAGGACCAGCCTATGATCTTCCCATAGCTTTGGGGGTGATGGTTCTCGCAGGGTATCTCCCGCATGACGTGGTTGAAAATACACTTATCGTTGGGGAACTTTCTTTGGATGGGCTGGTGCGCCATACGCGCGGGGTCCTTCCGATGGCGGCCGCTGCGCGGGCGAAAGGGTATAAAAGGATCATAGTCGCAGAAGTGGATGCGGCGGAAGCGGCCTTGATCCCCGATTTGGAAGTCATTCCAGTGAAGACTCTCGCAGCTCTTTTTGAGCATCTTTCCGGACGTCATTCCATCGAGCCTTACTCTATAAATGCAGAGGAACCGACTCCCCAATTTTTTCCAACCGACTTTGCGGAAATCAAGGGACAGGAACATGTCAAGCGCGCCCTGGAAATCGCCGCAGCTGGAAGTCATAATTGTCTGATGATCGGCTCGCCAGGTTCCGGCAAGACCCTGCTGGCACGCGCCATGCCCGGTATTTTGCCGGAGATGAGTATCGAAGAATCTCTGGACGTTACCAAAATCTATTCGATTGCTGATCAACTGCCGCCGGGAACGCCGTTGATCCGTCATCGCCCATTTCGCTCACCGCATCATACGATCAGCCATGCCGGACTGGTGGGAGGCGGGAACATTCCCCATCCTGGCGAAATCTCATTGGCCCATCGCGGCATTTTATTTCTAGATGAATTTCTTGAATTCGGCGCTCGTGTTTTGGAAGTCATGCGTCAGCCAATGGAAGACAAGGTGGTTACCATCAGCCGCGCCCAGGGATCATTAACCTTTAGCGCCAACTTTCAACTCATCAGCGCGACCAACCCATGTCCATGCGGCTGGTACAACGATCCCATAAAACCGTGTACCTGCGCGCCTTCGGCTGTAACAAAGTACCAAAAACGGCTTTCCGGTCCCCTGCTTGATCGAATTGACATTCATATCGAAGTGCCGCGCGTGGATTACGAGAAACTTTCCAGCGATCGGCTCGGCGAGACTTCCTCAGTGATTCGAAAAAGAGTGGAGACCGCGCGGCAGCGTCAACGCGAGCGGTTTGCAGACCTTGAGCGCCCGGATGGCTCCAAAGAATATTCTGTTGTGTGCAACGCAGACATGCGAATTGGAGAAATTCGAAAATACTGCAAGCTGGATGAAACAAGTGAATCATTGATGCGTTCAGCCATGAGCCAGATGAACCTGTCCGCGCGCGCCTATCATCGGGTGTTGAAGCTGGCTCGCACCATCGCTGACCTGGCGGGTAGTGAGAATATTCAGCCAGCGCACCTGGCAGAAGCCTTGCAATATCGGCCCAAGATCTTAATGTCAGGATAATTCACTTAAATTCGGAGCGCACACAAACGACACAAAACAACATCCCTTTGATGTGAACCTATATCATCTCGGTTGGCAGAACCCTCTGCCAACCGATTTTTTATTCAAAAGGAGATTCACATGTTCAAGTTGTTCAAACGATTTGTACGAGAAGAAGATGGTCAGGACTTTGCCGAGTATGCCCTGATTCTGGGCGCGGTGGGCGTGGTCGCCATCGCCGTGATCGCCCAATACAAGACCGAATTGATCGCTGCCTTCCAGGCGGGCATTGATGCCCTGCGCATGGCGCGAGGCGGATAAATGTTCCGCTGGAAAGAAAAGGGACAGACGATGGCAGAGTTCGCAC
>CAYLOW010000361.1:0-4206 GCA_964385315.1 uncultured Anaerolinea sp. | reverse complement strand
ATAAAAACACCAGGTTCTCTTTTTGAACCTGGTGTTTATTTTTACGCGCTGAATGCCTGAATTCCTGTTTGCGCCCTGCCCAATATTAAGGCATGAATATCATTCGTGCCCTCGTAGGTATTCACGGATTCCAAATTCATCACGTGGCGAATTACATGATACTCATCAGAAACACCATTGCCGCCGTGCATGTCACGCGACATGCGTGCGATTTCAAGAGCCTTGCCGCATGAATTGCGTTTGACCAGGGAAATCATTTCAGGAGTGGATTTATCCTCATCCATCAAACGCCCAACCCGCAGCACGCTCTGTAGCCCCAGGGTAATTTCCGTCATCATATTCGCCAATTTTAGTTGAATGATCTGATTCGCGGCAAGCGGACGCCCAAACTGCGGACGGTCCAACGTGTATTGCCGCGCCGCGTGCCAACAGAACTCCGCCGCCCCCAATGCGCCCCAGGCAATTCCATACCGGGCCTTGTTCAAGCAGCCAAAGGGTCCTTTCAAGCCGCTGACATTTGGAAACAGGTTTTCGTCAGGCACAAAAACTTCGTTCATCACGATCTCTCCGGTTGAACTGGCGCGCAGACTGAATTTCCCTTCGATCTTCGGCGCACTCAACCCCTTCATCCCCTTTTCAAGAATAAAGCCTCGTATCTCACCCTCCACCTTCGCCCAAACGATAAAAACATCTGCAATCGGTGAGTTGGTGATCCACATTTTATTCCCTTGCAAAACCCAGCCGCCATCCACTTTTTTGGCCCGGGTTTCCATGCTGCCGGGGTCGCTGCCGTGATTGGGTTCGGTCAAGCCAAAACAGCCGATCAATTCTCCGCAGGCAAGCCTGGGAAGGTATTTTTTCTTTTGTTCTTCAGAACCATAAGCATTGATCGGGTGCATCACCAGGGAGCTTTGCACGCTCATGGCACTGCGATAACCGCTGTCCACGCGTTCCACTTCACGGGCGATCAGGCCATATGCCACATAACTCAGCCCGGCACCTCCGTATTCTTCAGGGATCGTGGAGCCCAAAAAACCCATGTTCCCCATTTCGTCCATGATGGTACGGTCAAAGCTTTCATTTCGATTCGCCTCGAGGATGCGCGGCATTAACTTATCCTGGCAATATCTTCGTGCAGTGTCACGGATCATGCGTTCTTCATTTGTGAGTTGGTCAGTGAAAAGAAAGGGATCATCCCATTTGAAAGTTTGTTTTGACATGCTTACCTCGTGAATAGAGAGTGGAAAGTAGTATCTATGATGATTGTATCAAAATAAGCGGGGATTGGATTCTCTCCAGGAAGACAAAATCGGATCTCATCTTAAGGAGAAGCATAAAAAAAGAGGATACGCCGCGAAGCGCATCCTCTTTTTCGAATACCTTATTGCCAATTACGCGTTGCCAGTCAACCAACCGCGCAATTCCATGGCCTTCGCCACACGGTCAATCGCGACCATATATGCCGCATCGCGCATGTAAACATTTTCCTTCTCACTGCGGTCTACAACACCATGGAAGGCGGATGTCATCTTCTGGTCAAGTTTTTGTAAAACTTCATCCTTCGGCCAGTAGAAATTCATATCGTTCTGAACCTGCTCAAAGTAAGAGGTGGTCACGCCGCCTGCGTTGCACAGGAAGTCAGGAATATTGAACACCTTATTCTTCTTGAATACTTCGTCCGCTTCAGGAGTACAGGGTCCGTTGGCGCCTTCAGCCACAATCTTCACGCCCTTGGAAATCTTGCCAACTGTATCAGCATTGACCTGTCCTTCGATCGCAGCGGGGATCAATACATTGGCTTCCTTGGTGATCCAGACATCACCGTCTTCGATGATATAGCCTGAATCCTGCGCCTTCTTCTTGTCAATCGTGCCATATTCATCCACGATCGAGAGGAGGAAGCGTGGATCAATGCCGCCCTTCTTGCTGTAGGTATAAGACTTCTTGTCATGACGGTCATAGCAGGAAACGCATGCGACTGTACCGCCCAGCATTTCCACAAAACCAATGGATGCGTATTGTGAAACATTGCCGAAACCCTGAATCGCTGCAACAGAATTCTTGGCATCAATGTTGAGGTGCTTCATCGCTTCGCGCACGGTGTAGATCACACCGTAGCCGGTCGCTTCAGTACGTCCAAGGGATCCGCCGCCGCCAAGAGGCTTGCCGGTGAATACGCCCGGGGTATATTGGCCGACGAGTTTGGAATATTCGTCCATCATCCAACCCATCATCTGGGGCGTGGTGCCCACATCGGGAGCGGGAACGTCATTGCGTGGTCCAATATTCTTCCACATGACACGCACCCAGCCGCGACACAAACTTTCTTTTTCATTTACTGAAAGAGTTGACGGGTCTACGATAATTCCACCTTTACCACCGCCCAAAGGAATATCTGCCACAGCGCACTTCCAGGTCATCCACGTGGCAAGCGCGCGCACTGTGTCTATTGTCTCAGCGGGGTGGAAGCGGATACCGCCCTTGTTGGGGCCGCGCGCATCGTTGTGCTGTACGCGGAAGCCTTGAAAGATCTTGAGCGAACCATCATCCAAACGCACCGGAATGCGGAATGAAAATTCACGCATAGGCCAGCGCAGGAAGTCTGCGACGCCGGAGTCCAGTTTCAGTTGTTTGGCAACACTATCAAATTGCTTCTGTGCCATTTCAAATGCATTGATCGGTCCTGACATATTTTTCTCCTTAATAAAGAGTTTTACAAAATTATAAGCGGGCACCCCAGACAGGGACGCCCGCTTGATGCACAAAGTATGTTAATACACTGAGCCATAAGTATTTGGATTCCAGTACTACATAATGCTTCTAAACTTTACACGAAAACATGGTGCTCGTCAATATGACTTAAATCCGATTAACTTTGACGAAAAGTGACGTTTTTCATCTTATCAGCCTAAAAAACCGTCAAAATTGAACAAAAAGCGATTTCTACTAAAATTTTGGCTTTCTTTTTCCAAGAAACGCCGAAACGCCCTCGCGATGTTCATCTGATTTTCCTGCCTCCTCCTGTAGAATGCCCTCATAGGCGAGGATCTCTTCGAGATTCGGCAGAATGGCACGGTTGAAAGCCCTTTTTCCAAGAGCAAATGCCCCCGATGGACCTGAGGCGATGTGACCCGCCGCCTGACTGATACACTCCTGAAAATCCACTTCACACACCTGATTTGCCAAGCCCCACCTTAAGGCTTGCTCCGCTGTAATGGGTTTGTTGGAATAAAAATATTCCTGTGCACGTCCCAATCCTATATAAACAGGCAATAATAAGGACACACCCGAATCAGGTGCAAGTGCAATACCGCCAAAACCCACAACAAAGTATGCGCTGGATTTCACAATTCGCAGGTCACAGGCCAGGGCCACGCCAAAAGCCGCCCCGGCACATGGGCCATTTACGGCTGCAATAACAGGTTTGCCCATTCTGCGAATCTTTAAAATAAGCGGGTTATAGGTTTTTTCCAAATGCTCGCGGTATGAAATCAGCGCCCCTTGCTGCATTTCGGAAATGTCCTGTCCCGCGCTAAATACATCTCCTGCGCCCGAGAGCACGACACAACGCACTTGCGGGTTATTTTCAGCATCATCAAGAGCGCCGCGCAGTTCATTCACCATTTCAAAATTGAACGAGTTGGCGCGTTCTGGACGATTAAGTACCAAAAAGACAGAACCATCCTGAATTGTAGAAAGAAGCGTTGTCATCCATCCTCCATATAAAAATAACAGCCACCTTGCGGTGACTGTTATTTTTATTAATTATGCGTCGGGAAAATCATCGATCTGATCATCATCGCCCGCATCCATTTCGTATTCAACGCCGTCACTGTCAAGATAAACCCACAGGAGCAAAACATGTCCATCCGGAGTTTCGACATTGCGCGCGGCAAGAATGGGGGCTTTTTCTTCCAAACCCGTCTCATTACGATAGTGCAGATGAATGGGTACATTATTGTGCCAGGCGGCATAACACCGCTGCACAAGCGCGGGACCGTTAAAAGTTCGGAGGCGGGTCAATGCGGGAACAGAGAGCCGCGGGCCTTCATTCAATCCCATTGCCCAACCGTCATTGACATGCTCAAAAACCGGCGGGGGACCTTCAATAATTGTGATTTTATCTTCCATTAGGTTACCTATGAACGGGAATATACCACAACTATGGTGGGAATTCGTTTTAGAATCTTATTAGAATTGTTGGGA
>CAYLOW010000360.1:0-4227 GCA_964385315.1 uncultured Anaerolinea sp. | reverse complement strand
CAGGCGCAGGTCTGCCCTGGTTTATGGGCCTGCCCGGCGAAAACCTGGGCGGGGTTTACTCCTCCAACGAATACCTGACCCGCGTTAACTTGATGAAGGCCTACCGGCCTGAATACGATACACCAGTGTCGCGCGGCAATCGTGTCTTAACTATTGGCGGCGGTAATACAGCAATGGATGCCGCCCGCACCGCACTGCGGCTTGGCTCGAAGGAGTCAATCATTGTTTACCGTCGTTCACGAGCCGAACTCCCTGCCCGCGCCGAGGAAGTTCACCACGCAGAAGAAGAAGGTGTACAGTTTAACCTGCTTACCACACCAGTTGCATTCCATGGAAAAGACGGGCGGGTTACCGCGTTGGAATGTATAAAGAATGAACTGGGAGAACCAGACGCCTCCGGGCGACGTAAACCCGTACCGATCGAAGGGTCCAACTTCTTCATCGAAGCCGACGTGATGGTCATTGCCATCGGTCAGAGTCCCAGCCCGTTAATAGCCAACACCACGCCCGAGCTTGAGACAAAGAAGAATGGTACTGTAGCAGCAGATGCCGCATCCATGAAGACCTCCAAGAAAGGCGTGTTCGCTGCTGGGGATATCATTACCGGCGGTGCGACCGTGATTCTTGCCATGGGTCAGGCGAAGATCGCGGCCAGCGCCATAGACGAGTATTTGAAAACCGGCGTTTGGTAATCAAAATTACAACTGCAAAAAAGCTATGACCATACCGGCCATAGCTTTTTTTTTACAAACCTTATAAATCAATTTATGAGGGTAGAAATATTGTGCGACTGGATATTGTAACCATGCAGACTAATTATTCAAAGCGCCGGCGTCAATCCATCGGCTGATGGTTTGTATTTGTTCAGAAGTCAATTTGAGCCCGCGCTTTGGCATCTTGCCTTCAGTTACGAGTTGAACGAGATAGCTGTCAGCCGAATTTCCCGAGACGATCACAACACCGTTGACGGATCCAGCCATAAGGCCCTCATAGGTCGTCAAATCAAGCCCCGCCTTGGTCTGATTGCCGCCGTGGCAATCCTTGCAGCTACCCGCAAGAATTGGCTTGACGTCGTTCGCATAACTAATATCACCCGCAGCAGCGGCTTCTGTGGCAGGCACTACCGCCGGTGCGGCGGGCGCGGCAACTGTTAAGGTTGGAATTACAGCAGGCTGGGACTCTGCCTGGGATGCTGCGGCAGGTTCAGGTGCAGTCTGGGTTGTTTGTCCGCTGCAGGATGCAATAGCGAGGGATAATAAAGCCAGACCAAAGATCAATTTTTTCATCATACTATATCCTTTTCTAGTTATTTAAGTAAACATTCACTAAAATATATCTCTAACGAACTATGATGTGGAGGCTTTCTTTTTTCTTACATACAGTTTTGTACCAAAAACATAGAAAGTATCTGCAAGGTAAGGTATAATTATTAATAAACCACGCATAAAGCGTAAATTCATTTCAAGGCTGCGTATGTCAGGCGTATTATTAATTCCCAACGAATATTGGTCATCCCTCCAAGTCACCCCGCAAGACGTCGAAAATTTACACAATGTTTTGTTCGAGCGTGAGACGCCGCTTGCGGTGCGTGATTTATGCATCGAATTTATTGAATCGCGCATCAAAATGGAACGCTCTGCTGCCGAGAAGAAGCAGAAATCCGGCGGTAAAAGTTTTCTCCCAAAAGAAAAATATCAGATTGGCGACGAACTGATCTTCCCCGCGTTGGAATGGCAACACGGCAAAGTCTCAGCGATACGTGTTGGGGTGAATCCAACCATAAATAATTTTGATGTTCTTACTGTTGAAATGGATGACAATTCCGAGCGTATGTTTGCTTCGAATCTTGAAACACATTTTCTAAATGAAGCACAAATCCCTGTACCGGAACAGGATGAGATGAATCCGGTATTAATTCTGGAAGAACATGGCACGTTGATCGAAAAGGAACTGGAAGCAGCATTCGCCAGGGATGATGGATTGGTCAAAATAGCGGGGCGCTGGTTCCCGCGCGCGCTGTTGGTTGATATTGGGCAGGGCCAATTAAATCTTGCTGAAGCTGTTTTAGACGTTTCCGCCGGAGAACCGCTTCCCACCGAGGCATTGATCAAGGATATCGAATTGCCCGCGGGGATAAACCCCAGGTTGGCGGAGTTTTCCGTGAACTATGCCCTACAATGTGACGATCGGTTCGATGAAGTGGGCCCCGCAGGGCAAGTCTTGTGGTGCCTGCACCGTCTTGAACCAGACCATGTTAGGGAAACGCCGATGCCGCTGCGATATGTGGAAATCGAACATGACCGTGAAAACCTGACTCCGGCAATGCTAAATCTCGAAGCGCAGTTGGATGATGAATTAACCCCGGTAAATGAAAATGAATCCCGCGAAAACATATCATCTGTCACCATATCCCTGATCTATCCACATTTACGTGCGGGAACGCTGCCCATCTCGGCCCGGGCGCGAAAATTATTTCCAACCGCATACGAAACGTCGCGGGTACGGTTTACCCTGGTGGATGGCAAGACAAAACAGCGCATGCCTGCGTGGGTTGTTCTAAATAAGGGCTATGTGTTCGGGCTGCGTGAATGGTATAAAACCCATCAATTGATCCCCGGCTCGCTCGTACAAGTACGTCGTGGAGAAAAACCTGGCGAGGTGATTGTGGAAGTAAAAAGCCAGCGATCCTCAAAGGATTGGGTGCGTACTGTATTGGTCGGTAAGGACGGCGGTTTTGTCTTTGCGATGTTAAAGCAGGCCATTAGCGCGGAATTTAATGAGCGCATGACGATCCATGTACCTGATTTCAAATCTCTTGACCCGATCTGGGAAAAGAAACAATCCTTTGACGACTTAGTTTTATTGGTCATGCGTGAACTGACAAAATCAAACCCACAAGGGCACGTACACGCTCAGGAATTATACGCGGCGGTAAATCTTGTGCGCCGTGTGCCTCCTGCGCCAATTTTCTCTTTACTGGCAACCAACCGCAGCTATAAACATGTGGGAGACCTGCATTTCCGACTGAACGAGGACCCGGCATGAGCCTGCTAAAACCCACAACAAAAACGCCTTTCCATATTGATTTTGACTGGTGGAAAAAGAATGAGCGTGACTGGCATGTCTTTCTGCGGTCATTATTATGCCATGAACATCAGGAAACCTTCACAGAAGTTGAGGAAGGCGGAATGATCGACTGGATCGACCCAAAAACTGCGGAAGTAAAAGCCGTGGACGGTGTTCAACATATCCTGATGAGTCATTGCGCGTTACTACCCGAATTTACAGATTCCCATACCGCGATGGTGGAAGCGGTTTTTCGGGTTTTTCTTGCGAATGGCAATGTTCCCATGTCGGCTGATGACCTTGCAAAACGGCTTGAAAGACCCGCCGATATCATTTTACGAACGATTTCGGGACCGCGTGTCTACCGCGGATTGAGACCATATCAAGCGATACCCGCAAGCCCCGATAGAGGGAATGAAATTTAACTATTTTGTAAGATTTGTATTTTTGGGAAAATTATTCTTTTTTTATCAGGCACGACTTTGGCATTATCCAAGAGCCTCTATAGCTTAACGGACAAAGCAACGGTCTTCTAAACCGTCGATCTAGGTTCGATTCCTAGTAGAGGCACAATAAATATCACAGTAACAAGATTTAACAACTGTGTATTTTCAATATAATTTCAAACGCAGAATCTGCTTTGGACAAATAAGAATTACAGGTTTCGCGCGGATGCGTATTTAAGGAGTAGGAATTATGCCCGCCATCGTTCGCAAATCTCACACATCTCTCTTGGAAAACCGCCGTGAAGTGCTTCATGCAGTGACCTGGCATGTACGATCCAATGTATGGAGCCCGCCTACGGATGTCTATGAAACAGAAAAAGCATATGTGGTCCGTTTGGAAATTGCAGGTATGAGGGAGGATGATTTTGAAGTCACAATTGAAAACAACACCCTGCTGATCTCAGGCACCCGTCCCGACTTTACCGAACGGCGCGCATACCAGCAAATGGAAATACGTTTTGGAAAATTCTCAAACGCTGTCAGCCTGCCCGGTCCCGTCAATATAGAGCAGGCGCACGCAGATTACAAGGACGGGTTTTTAACCGTCGTCATCCCAAAAGCAACACCAAATCAAATTAAGGTTGAATAAACACATGCCCGCTGAACGTTGGCAATCTGGTATTAATGAACTTCTCCAATCTATTGGAGATACTGA
>CAYLOW010000359.1:0-4238 GCA_964385315.1 uncultured Anaerolinea sp. | reverse complement strand
GACGGTTTTGTCCAGTGTTTAATGTTTTCTTATAACCAACGAAGGATTTTGCCTATTTTGCTGCTCCCGGAAAATTATGAGGGTAAAATTGCATGATAACCCTCTTTTACCGCTCAATTCCAGGCGGATGAGCCAAGTAGCCAGCACAGGCGGTATTGGGGTCGCCACCTGTAGGCACGGGGATACTGTGTAAGCACAATTGGACTGGACGAAGAAAAGATCAGAAAATATGTACAATGGCAAGAGAAACAGGAAATACAAGTGGAAGCCGTGCAAGGAAAGTTATTCGATTGAGAGACGTTAGTATGATCGCGCCTTCCAGGCGCATGATCTCAAAGCCGCCGCCTCTGGCGGCGGTAGTTTACTGCTAGTAGCAGTATTTTATTGGAGTTCATTAAAGTTATATTTTTATTATTACCAATAAAGTAAATTGGAGAGTTTTCGAATCTCACAGTCCCGTTTTTTATCTCAGATACAACCAGTTCAACTCACGTAATTTTCCGGCCAAGCCATCGGTAATGTCATCATCCAGCATACGCCACGCCCAGTTGCCGCCAAGCCGGCTTGGGAAGTTCATACGTGCTTCACCTCCGCAATTGAAAATATCCTGAATTGGAGTTATGGCAATATCTGCAACTGAGCCCCAAACTGCCCGGATCAAATCCCAGGCAAAATCACTCCCATCAACTCGCAGGTATCGTTTCGCAAATTCTCGTTCGTGACCCTCGGCTGAGGCAAACCAGCCGTGCGCAGTATCGTTATCATGTGTACCTGTATAAGCCACACAATTGGGAACATAGTTATGGGGAAGAAAAGGGTTGTCGGGTCCGGAAAATCCAAATTGCAATACTCTCATACCCGCTAATTCGAATGCTTCAAGCAATTCGATAACATCAGGTGTGACCAAACCCAAATCCTCAGCAATGAATGGTAAGCCTGTCCCAGGGGTCACTAAACCATCGCCAAGAAATTTATCAATGGCGTTAAATAAATCTTTTCCGGGCCCGATAACCCAGCGCCCCTTCTCAGCAGTTTTATGTTCGGCAGGGATCTCATAAAAACCTGCAAATCCGCGGAAATGATCGAAGCGCAAGATATCAAATATTTTCAGGGATGCGCTTACTCGTGAAAGCCACCATGCATAACCATCCATTTTATGAACTTCCCAGTTATAGAGCGGGTTCCCCCACAACTGTCCAAATTCAGAAAAGATATCGGGCGGAACGCCGGCGACAACTGTCGGATTACCTGCTTTATCCATATAAAATAATTCAGGATGGGCCCAGACATCCGCCGAGTCATTGGCAACAAAAATGGGAATATCACCAATAATTTGAATACCTTTTTCATTTGCATACGAACGCAATTTATACCACTGACGGAAGAACAGGAATTGATAAAAGGAATAACGTAGAATACTCTCTGAAAGATCCTTGTGCGCCTTGCACATTGCAGTTTTTTTTCGGGTTCGCAAGTCCTGTGGCCAGCCATTCCATGCTCCGCCGCCATTGGATTCTTTCAATGCCATGAAAAGGGTATAGTCATCCAACCAGGAAGTATTTTCCGCACAAAAATATTCGAACGCCTGGCGTAAATTTTCAGGATGGGATTGATAGACAGTGAAAGCCTTTTGCAACATATCAAGCTTTTTGGGAATCACCAACCCAAAGTCGACGTGACTGGCCGGCAAGCCCTGCATGGCGTTAACCTCGTCCCGAGTCAGCAATCCATCATCGTGCAGGAGATCAGGGCTGATCAAATAGGGGTTTCCAGCAAACGCAGAAAAACTCTGATAGGGAGAATCGCCATATCCTGTGGGGCCTAATGGAAGCACCTGCCAGAGATTACAACCTGCGGACGATAACCAATCTACAAAACGGTAGGCAAGGGGGCCAAGGTCGCCTATCCCATAAGGGCCTGGCAGGCTGGAAGGATGAAGGAGAATTCCCGACGAACGTTTAAATGTCATACTTTATTAATAAGAGATTGGTATAAGTGAAGATATTTTTGGGCTGAGTTTTCCCAGGAGAAGTCCTGAGCCATTCCTGCGCGCTGGATCGCCTGCCATTTTTCACGTTCTGCAAGAATTTTTAAAGCGGATTTAATTGCTGCAGCCAGTGACATATGGTGTGGCTTTTCAAAAACAAAACCCGTTACCCCGTGCTTGACAGTATCATTAAGTCCACCCGCGGCACGTACCACAGGAACACAACCGTATCGCATGGCAATCATTTGAGACAAGCCACAGGGTTCATAGCGGGAAGGCATTAAGAACATATCCGAACCCGCATAAATCTGCCGGGCAAGTCCGGCATCATAACGGGTTTCAACTTTGACGCGGTCGGGAAATAATTCCTGCAATTTCAATGCGGCTTCTTCAAGTTTGGGGTCTCCTGTGCCTAAAATAACCGCCTGCCATCTGGATGCTTTCATCATCTTGAGTGCCGCAAAGACCATATCAACACCCTTTTGCATATCCATCCGCGATACCATTGCCAACAAGGGAATTTCAATTTCGCGGGCCAGCCCAAGTCTTTCCTGAAGCAAACCCTTATTGGTCGACCTTTTCTCAAGGGAATTCAGATCGAAATTTACCCCAAGAGCCGAATCATCGGCAGGGTTGAACGAATCCGTATCCAAACCATTCAAGATACCGCTTACCGTCTCTCCTCGGGAACGTAAAAAATCATCCAAACCACAGCCATATTCCTGCGTGAGAATTTCCCTGCCATAGGTAGGTGAAACCGCCACAATCGCGTCAGAAGCCCATAATCCCAGTGGCAGAGGCATTACACGCGCCCACTCGGGTAGGTCGGTTTGGGCGAGCTTTATTCCGTAGCTTTCAATGATGGCGCTGGCGTCAGGCCCCATGAATGGGAGATTATGCAGGGTGAGAACTGATGCAACAGGCGGCGTACCTTCCTCCCAACGTCTGGTGAGCGAAGCATACATACTCAAAGCGGTATGCCAATCATTTCCATGAATAACATCGGGCTGCCAGTTAATATGGCGTGGAAGTTCCAAGGCGGCAAGAGAAAAGAAGGCGTATTTTTCCGCATCCATCATGGCGTTTAAGGAATAAACCGAGCCGCTTGCACGGATCGGTTCACCTCCAATCAAATAAACCGGCAATCCATTAATTGATGTCTCAAACGCTTCGACTTGAATCTCAGCACCATTGCGAAGAAGTGAAAACATCCCCACCGGCTTCAAATTCTCGACTTTGACTGAGGGGTGATACGGCAGGACAAGCCTAACATCCAATTTCACGTCATCATTGGAAAGGGCCCGCATTGCGCGTGGAAGTGAGCCCGCAACATCACCCAGCCCGCCCACTTTGATGAAAGGTTCGGCTTCTGCGGCAAGGAAAAGTACGTTGATTATTTGAGACATGCGGGCTATTGTACATCAAAACACACCCGCCTACAGCAGGTCCATCCAGCTAATTTTCCCTGGTGGTCATATACCCGCCCCCACCTTTTGCCGCCATATTTGAAATAACAGGAATAAATTGTATCCTTTGGCAATCAAATCCATGACTTTTCACCATAATAAATAATCAGGCTTCCAATTACAATTCGATTTGTTACAAGAATTAAAACAGATCGCAGGAGAAAACAAATGAATCCACAAATTTTAGCCCTGCTTACGGCAGCGGCCTGGGGGATCGGTGGTTACTACGAGAAAAAGGGATTGCACTTAGGCGGCCTATCGCCACAAATGGGCATCACCATCCGCACGGCAGTGGCCCTGATCGTACTTGGAGCGGTCTCTTTTCCCCAGTGGAAGACGTTACCGCAGGCTGGGACTAAGGCATTGTTGATGATGGTTATCGGCGGCGGGATCGTTGCCGGATCTGTTGGTATGTTGTGCTACTATGCCGCCATCAAAGGGGCTCCCCTTAATATGGTCATGCCAATAGCTTTTACCTCCCCTTTTTTTGGCGTACTGATGGGAATTATCTTCGGCGGTGAACCCTTAACCTGGAAAATTGCCATTGGCGCATTGCTGACCCTGGCAGGGATCATCACCCTGACGGTTTAATTTCACAGATTGTCATGGCGTTTCATAAATAAATTAAACGCACTCCCTCCTTTTTCGGAATGAGTGCGTTTTAGCCGTAAAATGGATCAATCCAATAGTTTGATTCTTATAAAAAGACGATCCTTCGCCGTGCGGGCAATATCCTCCATATTTTGAGAAGTTTTCTTTACCGAATGTTCTGCAAAGCTCCCGGC
>CAYLOW010000358.1:0-4242 GCA_964385315.1 uncultured Anaerolinea sp. | reverse complement strand
TTGAGGATGGTTTCGATCATCGATTCATAGGTGAAATTGGCCTGCGGGTTGAGCAGGTAGCCTTTGCGTTTTTCAGCAGGCAGGCGGTCCATGACCTGCTTGATCAGGGGCCCGATCATTTTTTCCTGTTCGTTGAGCGGCAGGCCCAATTCGTGCGGGAAGAAGGTCAGCAAAAGCTCCTTATCGTTGTCGTGATAGATGACCGGGGTCGCGAGGCGTCCCTCATACCGGCAGTGCGGACAGCGGACATAGTTCGATTGCCCGCTCAGCAAACGCTGTTTGGAGGCGGGTTCAAAGGTGACGTCAAATAGTTGTTCAACGTTGGCTGAGATCAATTGTCTGCAGCGGGGGCATGAGATCTGTGTTTGAGGCATTAGTTTGGTATCCGATTTATTTTTTAGATGTTATTGCCAGGAAGGTTTTCTTCCCTCCGAGGCAATTTCAATAATTATTAGATCACATCACCAGAAGGAGTTATCTCACCGCGGTGATGGAACCCTGTTACAGGCTATTTCAATAGTTCTTCCAGCCGGTCAATATACCCTTCCATCACGGCGAAGGTTTCCTCCACGGCTTGCGGAGTAGTCAGATCAACCCCGGCTTTCTTGAGGACATTCAAAGGATAATCCGAGCCGCCTGATTTGAGGAAGCCCAGGTAATCTTCCACCGCGTTGGGTTCACCGCGCAGGATGCGGTTCGAGAGCGCGTGCGCGCCTGAGATCCCGGTCGCGTAGGAATAAACATAGTAATCTGCAAAGAGGTGCGGGAATGTTGCCCATGTCATGCCAACACGTTCACGGTCCATCTCAAAGTTGGGGCCAAAACCTTCCGCGAACAGGTCAGCCATCAGGTCGATCAGCGAATCAGCGGTCAACGGTTCGCCGCGTTCCACGCGTTCATGCGCCTCCAATTCAAAGCGGGCAAGGGTCGGCATCTGGAAGAAATAGCGGAACATATTACTGCCCACCGCTTCGAGGATCAGGGCTGTCTGGAAGTTTTTGTCTTTCTCGGTTTTGAGCAGGTGCGCGCGCAGCATGGCCTGGTTAAAATTAGACGCAACCTCCGCCGCGAACAATGAGTAATCCATATTTATGACAGATTGATTTTTATTGCTGAAATAGGTGTGCATCGAATGACCGAGCTCATGCACGAGCGTGCTCATGCTGACCATTTGATCGTTATAACTCATCAGGATGAATGGATGGGTGCCGGGCGCTCCAGTGGAAAATGCGCCCTGTGTTTTTCCCTGATTGGGGTACACATCCACCCACCGTTCAGTGGTACAGGCACGGCGGACGGTATCGGTGTATTCCCTGCCAAGCGGCGCCAGACCGGCGCAGATCAGATCCACCGCTTTTTCGTAGGGGATCTTTACATTCTTCTTTTCGATCGGGGCCCACATGTCGAAATAGGAAAATTTCTTTAACCCAAGCGCCTTGCGGCGAATTTCGAAATAACGCTGCCAGACTGGCAGGTTCTTCTTGTAGGTATTGATCAGGTTGTGATAGACACTGGTCGGAATATTAAGGTCGAAGAGCGACGCGTCGAGTGTGGTTTCATGTTTTCGGACCCGCATGTTGAACACATTGGTTTTAATGTTATGTGTCAGGTTCGTCGCGAGGGTGTTCTTGAATTCCACATGTTTATCCATGTAGGCGGCATAGGCGGCTTTACGCACCTTGCGGTCCGGGTGCCCCATCAGCGTTCCATCATAATTTCCCTGCGTAACCTCAAGAACATTTCCGGCGGCATCCTTTATGGATCTGAACTTGAAATCTGCATTGGTCAACATGCCGGTGGAATTATTGAATCCGCCCAGCGGGTCACTGACCATACCCAGGATTTCCTCCACCTCGGCCGAACGGACATGCGCCTGCTTGCGGAACAGGTTTTCAATATAATATTTGTAGGCTGAAAGTTTTTCTTCCGCTTGAATGAACTGGTCAAGCCTGGCTTTGCCAATTTCCAGTAATTCAGGTTGAAAGAAGGATAGTGCGGAAGCCACCTGCCCGAACACGCCTCCGGACTTGTCACGCATACCGGCCGCCTTTTGATCGGCGGTATCGACTGCATTTGAAAAACTGGCGTACATGTTCGCTACAAACATGCGCGCGAGCAAACTCTCATAGGTCTTGAATGCCTCAAACAGGGTCGCGGGGCCTTCGCCCAAACGCCCCTGAAATTTTTTCACCAAGGGAATGTCTGCAACGATCTTTTCGACTTCTTCTTCCCATGCTTCAGGGGTGCGAAAAACACTTTCGGCATTCCAGGTAAATTTTTTATCCACTTTACTGCGGGGGGGAATTGCTTTTGGCATATTTTTTTCCTGTATCTAAAAGATAACGTATTTTACCATTTGGTAGGTTGACTTCTCAACCGCGAAAGGCATGAATTATTCCTCTACCTTGGCAGTGAGAAACAGATCCTCGCGCCAGTGTTGGCTCCCGCATCCGCCCAAATGCGTCCGCCGTGCGCTTCCACAATGGCACGCGCCAGGTAGAGTCCAAGTCCCGCGCCTTTCGTCTGCTTAACTGCGTTCGTGGACCGGTAGAACCGGTCAAAAATGTGCGGCAGGTCTTTGGCTTCGATGCCCTCCCCTTCATCGCTAACACAGACCACCACCTGTTCCGGGCGCAATGTACCGCTGATCTTGATCTCGCCGTTGGGCGCATATTTTAAGGCGTTTGAAACCAGGTTGGACATCACCTGCTCAATACGCACCTCATCGCCGATGATAACGGGGAAGTTCTCGGGGAATTCGGTGACGAGACGGTGCTTGGGAGATTGCGCCGAGAAGCGCTGGGTTACGCGCAGCGCCAGGCCGGGCAGGGCCACATCGGTCTGGTTCAGGGTCAGGCCGCCCGCCTGCAGACGTGAGGCATCCAACAAATCATCAACCATTTTTGAAAGCCGGTCCGCTTCCTCTTCAATCACCGCCAGCGAGTCGCTGATGGTGCGCTTATCCCAATGCGCGTCATCCCGCCGCAGCGTGGATGCGTATCCCTTGATCAGCGCCACCGGGGTCCGCAGTTCGTGGCTGACAATGGAGATAAATGTCGCCTTGATCTCATCTGCATTCCTGAAATGAGTAATATCGCGCACGCTGACAAAGACATTACGCAATTTATTTTCCTGTGAAAGCAGGGGCGCGTACGTGATCCCCACGGGCAGGTGCGGCGGCATTGGACGCTTGATATCACCTTCCACATAAAGCGTTGCATTCGGCGTGAGAGGCCAGCCGTCCGCCACTGATTCTTCCAGGGTCTTCCCCTGCGGCTCCTTCTTCCATTTAATGACCTCGTCGTGATTCCGGTCCACGATCTCTTCCCGCTTCAGGCCAAAAAGTTTCTCAAAGGCGGTGTTACAGCGTTCGATGTTGAAATTCGCGTCAAGGATCAATATGCCATCGGCTGCGGAATCCAACAGGGCATCCAGGCGCTGTTTTTCATAGGAGACCTGCCCGTAGAGCTGCGCGTTAAACACGGCAATGGCGGCCTGGTCGGCAAAGGATTGCAGAAGCACGCGGTCATTGTGCGTGAACATATCGGGATAATTTCTGAAGATGAAGATGACCCCGATCACCTGTCCATGCGCGGCGAGCGGCAGGCCCGTCCCGTTCAGCAGCCCCATACTGACAGTGTAGGTTAATTCCTTTAACATGCGGTTGAGTTCGCGCACATCCAATTCCACCATTTTTTCTTCGGCCAGCAGCGGCGTGAGATAACTCAGGAAGGCGGGCGCGATGCCGTGCGCGGTGGAGACGCTCCAGCCTTCGGGACGTTTAAGCGCGATCAACCCCGCCTGCCCGGCCAGCATTTCGATCGACACGCGTAAAATGCGCGCGAGCAGTTTCTCCAAATCCAGTTCCTGAGTAAGCAGGCGCGAGATCTCAAGCAGATAATCCCGCTGACGGACGCGGAAATCAGGGAGCATATTGGAAGGGAGCAAATTGGAGGGAAGCATGGTATTTACATGGGATGGGAAGGGTACGGATAAAGTTGTTTCCGCTTCATTCTATCACTCACAAGGCGGCGGTTCTGTAAGAGTTGCGTAAGCAAATTTCACAGAAAAAACAGCAAAATAATCGATCCTGTGAATTCACAAAACTGTGGTTCGTGTTTGATTGACTTAACCCATAAACTCCTCTAAAATCGATTAGTAAATTTTTGAAGAGTATTTGAAATTTTTCCTGCGGTGTCAGGGATCTAAGTTCGTGTATTTCTGGTGAACTCATCACCTTAG
>CAYLOW010000357.1:0-4244 GCA_964385315.1 uncultured Anaerolinea sp. | reverse complement strand
TGCTCGACCACGCCCTCGCCCTCGGCGCGGAGTTCATGGCGACAGGGCATTATGTAAGGATAAAGGATGAAGGCGGAAGGATAAATCTTTTTCGCGCCATTGACCACGCGAAGGATCAATCGTATGTTCTTCACGTTTTGAATCAGGAGCAGCTTTCCCATGCGCTCTTTCCGGTGGGGGAGTATCCCAAGCCTGAAATTCGCCGTATCGCCGCTGAGTTTGGACTTCCCACCGCTTCCCGCGCCGACTCACAGGATTTGTGCTTCCTCGCGGGAGAAGACTATCGTAAATTTCTCCAGCGGCACACGCCAGAAATTTTGACCCCCGGCGAAATCGTCACCACCGAAGGGAAGGTGGTCGGTCAACACAACGGGCTGGCGAACTACACCATCGGTCAGCGCAAGGGATTGGGCGTTTTTTCTCCCGACCCGCTTTATGTCATCACGAAAAATGCAACACCCTTCGACGATGCTCAGGGCAGGCGCAACACGCTTGTCATTGGCACAGCCGACGAACTCGGTTTCACCGAACTCACCGCCCACGATGTCAACTGGATTTCAGGCGAAGCGCCCCAAGAGCCGTTCCGCGCATTGGTCAAAATCCGCTACTCGGCGAAAGAGGTCGAGGCGTGGGTCAGCCCGCTGGAAGACGAATCCAGCCCTGAGCGTAGTCGAAGGGTATCCGTCAAATTTGACCGCCCCGTCCGTGATGTCACCGCAGGACAGGCGGCGGTTTTCTATCAAGATGAGTTAATGCTCGGCGGCGGAATTATCCGCTAGTTTTTTGCGTGTAGCCAGAATAAGGTAGCAGATAATATTGCAAGTATCATTTGGATTGCGGAGTAATTTTTCATCCTTCATAATTTATCCTTTCCCCTATGACCATACCTCTTCTTCTCTTTGCCCTGTTGATCGCATTGCTTTGCGGCGCGGTGTTCCACATTCTGCGCGGCGGAAGCGGCTGGCGTTTGCTGTTATATTTTGGTTTGAGCGCATTGGGCTTTTCTGTCGGACAGGGAATTAGCGTCTGGCGCGGCTGGCATTTGCTGATGTTCGGCGCGCTCGATATTGGCATGGGGGTGATCGGAAGCTTGGTGTTTTTAGCGTTGGGCGATTGGCTAAGCCGCATCGAAACCGACAATAAAAGCAGTGTATAATCTTCGCCCATTGGCAGAAAGACATCGTGTCTGGATGCGATAAATTTTGAAAGAGAGTAAATAAAACATGGAGTTAGTAACTTTTCTGATCGACCTGTTCCTGCACCTGGATGTATACTTGGATACCATCATCACCCAATATGGCGCATGGACTTACGGGATTTTGTTTGCTGTAATTTTTGTCGAGACGGGCTTGGTCATCATGCCTTTCCTGCCCGGTGATTCCCTTCTGTTTGCGGCTGGTACATTTGCAGCGCTCGGTTCGTTGAATCTCTGGTCTCTCCTTGGATTGTTGATGGTTGCCGCAATTCTTGGCGACACTGTAAATTATTCCATCGGGCATTATCTGGGTGAGCGCGCCTACAATATCAAATGGATCAAAAAGGAATATTTGGACAAGACCCATGCCTTCTTTGAAAAACATGGCGGCATCGCCATCTTCCTTGCGCGCTTTGTGCCCATTGTGCGCACGTTCGCTCCGTTTGTGGCGGGCATTGGTAAAATGTCCTATGGATATTTCATCACCTATAACTTTGTGGGTGGCATTACCTGGGTGGCGCTCTTTACTCTTGCGGGATATTTCTTTGGCAACATTCCGTTCGTGCGCCATAATTTTGAATATGTGATTATCGTGATCATCTTGCTCTCGGTCCTGCCGATGGCGTTTGAGTGGTGGAAAGCTCGCAAAGAAGCGAAAGCGGAAAAGAAGCAGGCGTGATCTAATCGCCAAATAGTAAACTTTCGGGTCGGGCTAAACCCCCGGCCCGATTTTTTATGAAATACATCAGCGCGTTATTTTTCATTTTTGTCATTGCCGTGATTATTCTTGCAGATTACGGAAGCCTGCCGCATTCGCTGCGCGCGCTTTATGATTTTCCAAATGGGGATAAGGTCGGACACTTCATCCTTTTTGGTCTCCTGGATTTTTTCCTCACCCGCGCTTTTCTATCCTCGTTTCCCTCCAAACCCCCAGGCTGTGTGACACTTTCAATCGGCTTGATCCTAGCCCTGTTTCTTGCCCTCGAAGAATGGTCACAGCGGTTTTTCTCCACCCGCACCTTTGACCCGGTGGATTTGCTGGCAAGTTACCTGGGCTTGATCGTTGGCGGTTATACGGTATGGAGAATCAAAAAATAACGGGGAAATATTTGGGGCTTGAGTCCCCCATTTGTGGGATGGAACTGTAAAATATAAGTTGCATAATGTAATGAATATTGAAGATCGAATACTAATATGCAGCAAGGAGGAATGAATGGATCGAATGAAGAGAAACCGCCTGGCCTTGATTATTTTTGCCGGTTTATTTGTGGTTTTGGGCTGTAAAAGTTGCGTGGGTCCCCAGTTGGAATTCAACAAGACCGGCCAACCGACTGTTTTCAACGGGGCGGGGGAGGTCATCATATATTCCTATACATTGACCAATACAAGCGCAAAGTTCTTTATATACAGCATCACAGACGATAAACTTGGCGCAGTGCCGTGCGGCTCAGATCGACTGGAGGCGGGACAATCCGTCACCTGCCAGATGACCTACACCACCACCGATGCGGATGTCGCAGCGGGAGTCATCAAAAACACCGCCCTGGCAAAAGCCGTGTTCCCGATGCAGGATTTGGACTGGTTTACCATTGACGAATCGAGCGCAGAATTAAGCGACAGTGCGGAAGTGGTTTTTGCGCCGCAGTGCAAGTTGGACCTGAAGAAATCCGCCAGCCCGACAATGTATCAACTGGCGGGTGAAGTGATCGAATACACCTACACATTGAATTCAGTGGGTCCCCTTGAACTGCATGGACCCTTTACGATTACCGATGACCGCGTGGATGAGTGGTCGTGCGACGATGCGGGCGGATCTCTTGCCTTGTGTGAAAGCTGTGCTCCCATCATCTGCAAGGGAAGTTATACGATCAAGGAATCTGATGTCGGCTCGAATATTACAAATACTGCCCATGCGGATGGGGTATGCTCCAATACCGCTGGGGCTGTTGTCTCGAATACGGATACAGCAACTGTGTATTATCTGGCAGCCACGCCCACATTGCAGGCTGTCCTGCCTCAGTTAACCCTCACGGAATCCTTGAATCAAACTATGTATTCGAAAGCTGGGGAGATTATTGTCTACACCTACAAGGTTCAAAATACTGGGCAGGTGGACGTGCAGGGACCTTTCAAGGTGGTGGATGGCTTACTGGATCAATGGGAATGTAACTCAGATGCCGCTCTGCCAGTAGGAGGACAAACCACCTGCAAAGGCTATTATCGCGTGAGAGATTCTGTTGTTGGGTCTGATATCACCAACTCGTCGCGGGTGGAGGGGGGTACTGTCGCCTCAAACACCGTCAGCGATATTGTGTATTATGTATATGATGATATTGGCGGTGGACCTGTTGAAGGCGATAGCGGCGATTCTCCGGTGGAACCCCCTCCTTCATCCGGCTGTGAACCATCCTGGTCGCCAGGCTGTCAATAAACTGCGAATGTTGCGACACGGATGAGGAACAATGGCTCCAAGTGAGATTTTGGACTTGCCGAAGAATCCCATGCCGGCATGGTTGCCATGACTGCTCTTGGGTTTTATATCTGATTTATCCAGCCTCAATTCCCCATATTGAATAGTAAATAAAATTCCGAAGCAAATACTTCGGAATTTTATTTACCTGCATTCCGCGGAACGTTCCGAAGGTTCTCGTAAATCAAGCATATTAATAGTCCAAATCTTCGTTACGGTGCATAACGTCAGTTATTTATTGGTTGTAGCTTTTTAAATAAGAAAGGGCTTGGAAAACCACCTTTTAGTATAAGTAATACTTTTCAATAAGCAAGCCTAATAAGCGGATGTTATAAAAGTCACTTGTTTGCATAAGGAAATAGAATACAATTTGTGAAATAGACCACAAACTGTGAGGTCAACTTGTCTAAATTTAAGCTAATTCTACTGATATCTGTTGCGACATTGGCGCTTGCCGCCTGCGCAACCAAACCGCCCACCGAGGCGGCAATCGAGACGGAACCAACCGCCGCCGCTGAGGAAACTCCTGAAGCGGTGGTTTCTGCCGTTCCCGATACCGAATGCTTGAACTGCCATACC
>CAYLOW010000356.1:0-4259 GCA_964385315.1 uncultured Anaerolinea sp. | reverse complement strand
CCAAGCTTATCAGGAAATTCAGGATTTCAAAATAATTTCAGCGAATGGACAGTACTAGTGGACTTTAAGGATTTTATGGAGTACAAGCAGTAAATTGCCTTGGACTTTTACAATCTCATCATTAACTTTTTTTGCCAAGCCTGAACCTCGTGTGTGAGTGTCTCAAGATCGGGAAGAGAAACTGATCAAAGCATTGCCAGAACCCTTTATGACATCACAGCACGAAATCCAGTGGTAAATTAACTATATCAATGCAATAAACTCTTCGCGTGTCAGTGTCTCCTTTTGGAGCAGGGATTGCGTTACTCGCTCAACTGCTTCCCGCCTCTCGGTGATTATGTGTTTCGCCTCCTGGTAACATTCCTCCAAAATCTCGTTGATCGCTTTATCAAGTGCTTCAAATGTTTTCTGCCCGGTATGCGGTAATACAAAAGCTTCAGGTCGGTGGAAAACCCGCAAACCGCTGACGCTCATCCCGAGGCGCATGACCATGTCCTCAGCCAGTTGTGTGGCAACTTGCAGATCGTTGGAGGCACCGCTGGTAATGTCAGTGCAGAATAATTCCTCTGCCACACGCCCACCCATTAAACCAATGATGCGCGCCTTAATCTGACTGCGGAACATGAGCATGCTGTCCTGCTCCGGGAGCGCCATGGTAAAACCGCCAGACTGTCCCCTAGGGATGATCGTGATCTTATAAACCGGGTCGGAGTTAGGCGTAGCGTGCATCACTACTGCGTGACCCGCTTCATGATAGGCAATTGTGCGGCGTTCATCTTTGCTAATAACGCGGTTCTTTAGTTGAACACCGCCTATTAAAGATTTTTCAATGGCTTCCTGAAAATCGAGCGCCGTGATCACATCATGGCCGCCGCGCACAGCCATGATCGCCGCTTCGTTGACAATATTTGCCAAGTCAGCACCTACCAGTCCGGGTGTAGATTTTGCAACATCCATAAGATTTACATCTTCTGCCAGTTTTCGATCCTTGACATGCACTTCCAGAATTGACATACGTCCCTTCACGTCGGGACGGGGAATATTCACATGACGGTCAAAACGACCGGAACGGATCAACGCCGGGTCAAGCACATCCACACGATTGGTGGCGGCAAGGACAATCACTTCATCCGTGGCGGAAAATCCGTCCATTTCAACGAGCAGTTGATTCAGAGTCTGATCTTGCTCCATCTCACCACCGCCGCCACCGCCAGCATGGCGCTTGCGTCCTACAGCGTCAATTTCATCAATAAAAATAATACATGGTGCTTTTGAACGCGCCTTCTTAAAGAGAGCACGCACACGGCTTGCACCTACTCCCACAAACATCTCAACAAATTCAGAACCGGAAGTACTGAAGAAGGGCACACCCGCTTCCCCGGCAATTGCCTTAGCCAGCAAGGTTTTTCCCGTTCCTGGGTCGCCTGCCAATAGTATGCCGTGCGGCATGCGCGCACCAATGCGCTCGTATAGTTGATTATTTTTCAGAAAGGTGACGATATCCACCAATTCCTCCCGGCTTTCATCCATGCCGGCGACATCCTTGAAGTTGATATTTGGAATAGCGCCTTCCACATATTTTTTGCGACCCAGCGCACCGCCGGAAAGCCGTGTTAGGGCGAAACCCATCATTCCGAGCATGGATAGACTTACCACGGTATTGACAACTTTATCGCTGGTGGTTGCATTTGACGCTACGATCTCATATTCAAGTTTCAACATCTGGCTTTTTTCGACACCAAGAAATTGCATTTGCTCCAGAAAGGAAGTGGAGGGATCCCGTCGCGTTGTATCCTCCGTCCCATCATTGTAGTGAATTACTACGGTATCACTGCCCTGTAGTTCTTCAATTTTTACCACCTGCCCGGCAGCGATGGCTGCCGCCACCTTGCTTAGAGCAACTGGTTCCTCTCGCATCATCGACCGAATGAACATCGCGCCAACGGCGATCAGCCCAAGAAGTAAAAGGATCAGACTTATCCTGCCATATTTGTGCTTTTTAAAGAAATCCAATAATTGATTTACGGATTGTTTCATGTCTCCTCGATATTGACAACGATTTGGGCACGGAATGGCTCAAATCTCCTTTATGTTACCGCGTTAACGATGGGTTCTCTTAATAGTTTTGTTAGAACCAATATACAAAGTTGGTAAGTGAAATCATGCCACTAAAGGTAAGATTTCAACTCGAAGAGCAATGGTTGTTCAATTCTGAGTTGTCTACTAATTGCTTTACCGTTAATTCATCACAAAGGCGTGAAGAGCGCGCTAAGTTTAATTTTTTTGGGGGAAATTTATGGAAAACTTTGCGATGCAACAACTCATATTATTGTAGAGAAATTTCCTTCCCACCCCCTCCACTGCGCTTGTCCCCCAAGTGGAGGAGACGAAACCTCTCCAGCCGATGGATGTGACTGGGGAGTGTTTATTGTATGATGAATTGCAGGACAAATCAATTAAGAAAAGGAGTTATCCAATGCTTTACGCCATTATTGTTGTTCTATTAATCTTGTGGCTGCTTGGATATTTTGGTCCAAATATTTTCGCTGGTTTTCCACGCAGCGGCAACGTCGTCCATATCCTGCTAATAATTGTAATTATCCTTGTTATTCTCAATCTCTTGGGAATCCTGTAGTTCCACGTTCAAATGAAAAGAGGACAGACCCCACAGGTCCCTTCTCGATAGGTAATACAAGAAAGGAAAAAATCCAATGGTATATACAGTTGTTATCGTTTTAATCGTACTATTTTTGATCGGCTATCTACGATAAAGCCCAGAGCCCTGCTGTTCTCAAAACAGATTTTTCATTTATTGAGAACGGCAATCTTTCTGCCAGGGTAATTAAAAATGACAAATCTTAACTCCCCTATGCCAGTTTTGGCATAGGGGAGTTAAGATCATTGAATGCCAAATAATCCTGTATCAAGTTGCAGGGGTTTTCTTGACCGCCTATGACAATATTATCCCCGAGACAACACCTATGCTGGCTACTTGTCTCAACCGTCTGATTTTTTGGGATTTTACACAGAAATGTAGTCAGCCGAATGCTCATTTTCCGTCCACGGTGAGCTTGGTTTGTTTTTTATTACGTACTGGGATCTTTTGGGGGATCAATTCCAGAAAAATACCCCGATCATAAATAGCAAAATATAATTCACCCTTATTCATTTACTTCCTGGGGTAGCCGGTTTTGTACAGCGTTTGATGCGCTCTTGAAGGCAGAGAAGGATTTTGCCCATATGCTGCTCCCGGAAATTTACGAGACAAAAGGCATGATAACCCCATTGCCCATAGGCTGGCGTTTTTCCTATCCTATCCCCGATCTTGCAGAATTATCAACTTCGGATTGCGGCAGGGCTTTTAATTGAAGTGCCTTACTTAATATAATGCTATACTTGTATTCAAGGAGAACATATTATGACTACTCTTATTGAAGTTGAGGGGATTGGTCCTGTCAATGCCGCAAAGCTGAATAAAGCTGGTGTTCGAGGCACAAACGGACTGTTGAAGATAGGCGGCACTAAAAAGGGTCGCCAGGAACTTTCCAAAGCCACTGGTTTTTCAACCAAGAGCATCCTTGAATGGGTTAACCGCGCTGACCTGTTCCGCGTAAATGGAATTGGGACCCAATACTCTGATCTATTGGAAGCCGCTGGCGTGGATACAGTCGTTGAACTTGCCAAACGCAAGCCAGAGGCACTTCTTGAATCCATGATGAAGGTGAATGCGAAAAAGAATCTTGTCAACCAGATGCCGGCTCTTAGCCTGGTCAAGAGCTGGATACAGAATGCAAAGTCCCTGAAACGGGCTGTGGAATACTAAGTCAAAGTAGGGGCTGTCCAAATTGATGTGGGCAGTCCCTGCCGGCTGGCCAATACCAGGTGCGGGCATGCGACACCACTTCGATCAAGGATCTGAACGAGGTCAAATTGAACGCCAGACTTAAATCAGGTGAACCCAGCCAAGTTGGAATACTGCCCGCCACAGACTTTGCCCCGGACCGGGTAAATGTTTTATCCAAAAAAGATGTGTCATACAACGAGGACGCAGACAGTTTTGCTTATCGGTACATGGTCAAGGCACTATTGGCCAACGTGGGATAATTCATTTGAGCGCTCATTTCCAATTGAGATGAGACAGCCTTATATCATAATCCACAAAGTTGATATACAAACCGAGCTGCATGTACCAAGATAAGTTTTGTACTACACCTGTACTGGCGACTTCCTCATCCGCCAGTTTTTTTGGCTGATGATTT
>CAYLOW010000355.1:0-4263 GCA_964385315.1 uncultured Anaerolinea sp. | reverse complement strand
AAGAGGTTTTTTTGAGATTGCTTTTGCTCAAAAAAACCTCTTTTCGTTTTGTGTCTGCCGATTATCTCGTATCCATTACTAAAGTTGAAAAAGTCAATGAAGGGTGACGGCTTATAATGGCAGCATATTTCTCACCCGATCTTCGGTGTATCTCCAATGAGCTCCCAGCCGCGCTGCAAGGCGATCACCTTTAACTTCGCATCGGGATAGACCGCCACGGGGTGATCGGCATGTTCCAGCAGGGGAACATCCAGGATCGTGTCGCCGTAAGCTACATCCACGCGGTCAACTCCAAGACGGCTCAAGACCTGCTCGATCTTCTTTTCATTTGCCATTAATTCACCGATCATTTTTACGCGCCCGTTGACGATCTCGGTTGGCGTGCCAATGGTCTCCGCGCCGATCCGTCTGGCAAAGGGCACAATGAATGGTTCCACCACACTGCTGGCGATGTAAACCTTCGCGCCCTGTTCCCGGTGTTTGATCAACCGTGCCACGACATCCTCGCGGCGCTTCTTCCAAAAGTTGTGTTCCACAACCCATTCCGAAGCATGTGCCAGTTTTTCGGGATTCGCATCCTCAATATATGCCAGGCTGTTTACCATTAATTTTTGTCCCCAGGCCTGCCAGTCGATCAATCCGTTTTTTGCGAGGATATACGAGGGCATGATCGCTGCCAGATAAAGGTTGGCGCGGAATTTGCTCTGGTTATGTTTAACCCAATCCACCAGCCCCAAAAACGGCGAGCCGGTGGTCAATGTACCCATTAAATCTGATGCGACGATCATATTTTCTCCAATGTGGGATTATGCTGCGAACATAAAACACGATTTCCTGTACCAGGTTACTGATTTACCCGCGCAGCGCGACATATTTTATTCATTGTTCTGAACTGGCAGGAGCCCCTGCCGCGAATGCGCGAGAGGGTTTAGTCTACTGCGCTGTATTCCCGCCATCCACCAAAAGCAGATGACCCGTCACAAAAGAGGATTCGTCCGAAGCCAGGAACAAAACGGCATTCGCAATTTCCTCCGGCTTGCCAAACCTGCCCATTGGGATAAATTCGCTTGCTTCCCTGATCGCCTCTGTCAGGGTAACGGGGTCGGAGCCTTCAAAATACCCCTTCTCGATCCAGCGGTCCACGAAAGTATCACCGGGACAAACTGCGTTCACGCGGATCCCTTCGCGCGCATAATCAAGCGCCATTGCCTTTGTCATCATCCCTACCGCGCCCTTGCTCATGATGTAAGGGAAGGCATTTTTTCCTGCCACCAGCGACCAGTCTGAACCGTTGTTAACGATCACGCCCTTGCCCTGTTTCTTCATCTGCGGGATCACCAGGCGGCACATGCGCCAGACCGCAGTCACATTGATATTCAGCGTATCCTGCCAGACCTCTTCAGGTGTGGTATCCGCTGTCCCTTTGGTAACGATGCCGGCGTTGTTGAATAAAATATCGATTTGATCGAATTCCCGAAGCGCGGCATCCACCACCTTTTGGCAGTCCTCCGCCTTTGTGTGATCCGCTTCAACAAAAAAACATTGACCGCCTTTCAGCCTGCATTCTGCTTCGGTGATTTTTCCCAATTCAATTCTTCTGCCTGTAACAATAAGATTTGCGCCTTCTTCTGCGAACCGCAGCGCCGTGGCTTTTCCAATTCCGCTTGTGCCGCCTGTGATGATCGCCGCTTTATTTTTTAGTTTCATCTTCATCTCCTTTGGGATCGGGCGGCTTGCTGCCCGTACTACAAAGTATAATTCACCTACTATGGACAGCAAGACTCTAAACGTTCTCGAATACCCGAAAATACTCGACCGTCTCGCGGGATTTTGCGATTTCTCCGCTTCGATGGAACTGGCGCGTTCCCTTGAGCCAACCTCTTCCTATGAACTGGCTGTTGCCCGCATTGCAGAGACCACCGAAGCGCGGAAATTATTATCCATGCAAAGCACAGGGGTTGGCGCGGCACACGATATTCGCCCGCTGGTTGACCTTGCCGCGCGCGGCGGGGTTCTCGATTCCCAGTCCCTGCTTGATGTTAAGTCCACGCTGATCGCATGCCGCGAACTCAAAAAGGCATTTGAAAAGCGGACTGAGGAATATCCGCGCCTGACACAGACCGCGCTCGGTCTGCCAGACAGCCATGGCCTGGTGGATTCGATCTCCCGCATCCTTTCAGATCGCGGCGAGATCCTGGATTCCGCCTCACCCAAACTCGGTGACATTCGCCGCAGTCTGCGTGTGGCGCAGGATCGTTTGATGAGCCGGCTGCAAAAATATGTAACTGACTCAAAGACCGTCTCGATGCTGCAGGAGCCCATTGTCACCCAGCGCGACGGGCGTTATGTAATTCCCCTGCGCGCGGAATTCAAGGGCAAAATAAAATCCATCATTCATGACCAATCCTCCAGCGGAGCGACCTTATTCATTGAGCCCCTGCCTGTTGTGGAGGCGAACAATCAGATCCGCGAATTGCAGCTTGGCGAGCGTGACGAAGAACGCCGCATCCTCGCGGAAGTCTCCAGGCAGGTGGGCGAGCATGCGACAGAGTTGAAATATGGCGTCGAGAATCTTGCGGCTCTTGACCTGGCTTTTGCAAAGGCAAAGTATGCCGAGGAACTGCGGGCAAGCGAGCCGATCCTTCATGACCTGTCAAAGACAAAAGGCCAAAAGCCATCTGCCCCGCGATCTTTAACTTGTGACTTGCAACTTTTGGATGCCCGCCATCCCCTGCTCAATCCTGAAACAGTTGTCCCGGTTGATGTGGATCCGGCGCCAGGTACACAGGCCATTGTGATTACCGGACCCAATACGGGCGGCAAGACCGTCTCACTCAAAACGGTGGGGTTGCTGGCCGTGATGGCGCAAAGCGGGTTTCATATCCCCGCCCAAAGCGGATCGGAACTGCCGTGCTTCCACTCGGTTTGGGCGGATATTGGCGATGAGCAATCCATTGAGCAGTCCCTTTCCACATTCAGCGGGCACATCACCAATATCATCCGCATTCTGAAGAAAATTGACAGCCGCTCGCTGGTTATCTTTGATGAATTGGGTTCTGGGACAGACCCGCAGGAGGGGGCGGCCATCGCGCGTGCGATCTTGAGCCATCTGCTTGAGTCAGGTGCGATGACCCTGGTCGCCACGCATTACCCCGAACTCAAGACTTTCGCACACAGTACCACGGGCGTGGTCAATGCCTCGCTTGAATTTGATATCAGGACCCTGCGGCCAACCTATAAACTGACCCTGGGCCTCCCCGGTCGTTCCAACGCGCTGTTGATCGCGCAGAAACTTGGACTCGCCCAGTCCATCATTGACTCGGCACGGGCTGAGATCAATCCGTTGGATTTGCGCGCCGATAAACTGCTGGATGACATCCGTAAAGAGCGCAACCGAACATCACGCGAGCGTGAGAAATTGGAAAAGGCACGCGCTAAACTGGAAGCGCAGACCCGTGACCTTGAAAAACGCCTGGAAAAAATTGAAGACGAGCGCCGTGAAACTTTGGCAAAGGCACGCGCCGAAGGCGAACTTGAAGTGGCGGTGTTAAAGCGGAACATAGATTCCTTAAAGTCCCAACTTAAAAAGGCCAGCCAGCCTTTGCAAGCCATCAAAGCCATTGAGGAAAAGATGGGCAGGATGGAGGAAAAAGTCGAGCAGCCCATCGTTCGAAAGCAGGAGCAGTCATTTGCAGGCAATCATCAGTCACTGCGGCTCGGTGAGCGGGTGATCGTTGGAACGTTAAATACCGAAGGCATTGTGACCGCTTTGGGTGAGTCCGATGCCGAAGTTCAGATCGGCACAGTGCGTATGCGCGCCCGGTTATCAGACTTGAGTAGGAAAGCCAAAGGCGAAGAAGCAGCGCACCCCATTCAACAGGAAATGCGAAAAGAGGCTACGATCAGCCGTCAATCTACCTCGCCCGGCATGGAAGTAGACCTGCGCGGGCTCATGGCTGAGGATGCGCTGGATAAAATGGAAAGATATTTGGAACAGGCGTTTCTTTCGGGTCTGCCTTTTGTGCGGATCATTCATGGCAAGGGGACGGGCAGGCTGCGGCAGGCCGTGCGCGAAGCACTGCGCGGGCATGAGTACGTCAGCACCTTTGAAGAAGGCGGGAGCACCGAGGGCGGCGAGGGTGTGACGGTAGCCAAGATGAAGAGCGGTTCATAGTGTAATAAATAAAAATCCTGCAAAACAGGATTTTTATTTATGTGCGCCCAGCACGGGCGTTGACTAGAGGGTGAAAGACCCTTATGGCG
>CAYLOW010000354.1:0-4268 GCA_964385315.1 uncultured Anaerolinea sp. | reverse complement strand
TACATGATGGTGATCGCCGGCGTGATCTCGGTCATTTACGCGGCAACCTACAGCATGGTCGGACCCAGCCGTTATGGCCCAACAGATGCCCCCCCGCCAAAAATCAAAATAACAAAAAAATCACGGTAGGAAATTATGTCTCCCCACTCTGTTGGAAAATCACTACCACGCATTGACGCAGTCGATAAAGTAACAGGCCAAACCCTTTACTCCGGTGATCTAACCATGAAGGGTATGCTGCACATGAAGATCCTCTTTGCTGAGCGTCCACATGCGCGCATAATTAACATTCAAACAGGAAGGGCCGAGGCGGCAGAAGGCGTTATTGCGGTCTACACCGCCAAAGACGTGCCTGTTAATGAATACGGATTGCAAATCCCCGACCAGCCTGTCCTCTGCGGACCCGGTTCAATAAAACCACACACCGACATTGTCCGCTTTGTAGGTGACCAGGTGGCAGTGGTTGTGGCACAGACGGAAGCTGAAGCGGAAGCCGCAGCCAAATTGATCGAAGTCGGGTATGAAGACCTGCCGATCCTTGCCAACCCGACAGCCGCCCTGCGCCCCGACGCACCGATCCTGCATCCAGACCGCGGCGACACAAATGTCTGCGTCCATTACAAGATCCGCAAAGGCGCATCAGATGACGCTTTTGCCACGGCCGATGTGATCGTTGAAGGAGAATATCAGACCCCGGTACAGGAACACGCATACCTGCAGCCCGAAGCCGGACTGGCTTACATGGACGAAGAGGGCCGGGTCACAATTCAAGCCGGCGGACAGTGGACTCACGCAGACCGCGAAACGATCGCCCATTCCCTGGGGCTGCCCGAGGACATGGTCCGTGTGATCTATCCTGCCATCGGCGGCGCATTCGGCGGACGTGAAGATATGTCGGTTCAGATCGTGCTGGCGCTTGCCGCATGGAAATTGAATCGACCGGTGAAAATTGTGTGGTCACGCCGCGAATCGATGATCGGGCATGGCAAGCGGCATGCAACGACCATCAACGCCAAATGGGGCGCAACCAAGGATGGAAAACTTGTCGCCGTCGAAAATGAATTGATCGCAGACGGCGGGGCGTACATGTACACATCGAATAAGGTGCTGGGCAACGCCGCCATCACCTCCACCGGACCGTACTACATTCCCAATGTGAAAGTGGATGTGTACGGCGTCTATACCAATAATGTCCCCGGGGCTGCATTCCGCGGATTCGGCGCACCACAAGCCTTGTTCATGGCTGAATTGCAAATGGACAAGCTCGCCGAAAAACTCGGCATGGACCCGGTTGAATTCCGTTTAAAAAATGCCCTTCAAAATGGCGACACACTCGGGGTTGGCACACCTGTTCCCTCCCCGGTGAGCATTACCCAGTGTATCGAGGCGGCGCGCGATAAATTCAATTGGAAAAAGAAGGCAAAAAATAAAAAATCCGCGCCGAACATTGCGCGCGGACACGGGTTTGCAGCAGGTTTCAAAAATGTCGGATTCTCATTTGGCTACCAGGAAAACTGCTGGTCAAAGGTTGAAATCCATGGAAATGGCAAAATAGAGCGGGTTGTGATCCACCAGGCCGGCGCGGATGTGGGGCAAGGCTTACATACGGTGATGACCCAAATGGCCGCGCATGTATTGGGAATTTCTGAAAAAATTATAGAGATCAAAACTTCAGATTCAGCCAAACAGGGGAATTCCGGCTCTGCCTCCGCCTCGCGTCTGACTTTTATGGCAGGCAACTCAATGAAAGGCGCAGCGGAAGCAGCTTTGGAAAAATGGAAAAATGAAGAGCGTCCCGCCATCGCAGAATTCAAATATCTCGCGCCGCGCACAACTCCCTTTGACCATGATACAGGTCATTCCATGCCAAACTTCTCCTATTCCTATGTAGCCCAGGCCGCAGAAGTGGAAGTTGATACAGAAACCGGGCATGTCCGTGTCATCCGCATCGTCTCAGCCGACGATGTCGGCAAGGCAATTAACCCCGACCAGGTTGTGGGACAAATTGAAGGCGCAGTGGTGCAGGCACACGGGTACGCGGTCCTTGAAGACTTTAAAACAAAAGACGGGCGCGTGCTAACTGATCAGCTCAGTACCTATCTGATCCCCACCATTCGGGATATTCCGGAATCTGTTGAATCGGTGATCGTGGAGGTGCCTGATCCAAACGGCCCCTGGGGTGCACGCGGATTGGGAGAACTGCCGCTTCTGCCCACCGCGCCGGCCATCGCCGCCGCCATCCATGATGCAACCGGTGTATGGATCGACGAATTCCCATTCACCCCAGAGCGCGTGCTGCGCGCGCTTGGGAAAATATAACCATTTGCAGGGGTTGGAGTTGTCCGGCCCCTGCATAAGATATGCCCTTCCCCTATCTTGATGAAACCCAGGAATTGAACGTAACCACCCGCAAGGAAGCGGACGGTTCATTTATTACATTAAAAAGCGGTGTGACCCACTATGAAATGAGTGGACCCGAAAACGGGGAACCTGTTGTCCTGGTGCATGGATTTTCCACCCCGTACTTCATTTTCGACACGATGTTTGAATTTCTGGTGAACTCGGGGTTTCGTGTTTTACGCTACGATCTCATTGGGCGCGGGTATTCCGACAGACCGCGCGTTGATTACAATATACAGCTTTTTGTGCGCCAGTTGAAAGAACTGCTTGATGCACTGGGTCTTGAACAGGTCAATCTGGTTGGGCTGTCGATGGGCGGACCGATCACAATTGCTTTCATCAATCAAAATCCAGAGCGGGTCAGACGACATGTATTAATAGATCCCGCAGGCGCAAGGCGAATTTCCCTGCCGCCAATTCTCGAGGCCCTTAAGCTGCCGGTCTTCGGCGAGCTGGCATTTGGTCTGCTTGGAAGTATAAGCATGGTCAAGGGCCTTGCCTCGGATATGCTGGGGCAGGAAACTGTGGAGCATTTCCAAAACCAATTCAAAGTCCAGATGAAATTCAAGGGCTTCAAGCGGGCCATCCTATCCACCGTAAGAAGTGGGATGCTTGAATCTTTTTACGAAACCTACCTCCGCGTTGGAGGGATGCACAAACCCACCCTTTTATTTTGGGGAACACTTGACAAAACCGTACCTTTTGAACACAGCAAGGTCGTCATGCAAGCGATACCCCATGCAGAATTTCACGCCATCGAAAACTGCGGTCATATTCCGCATTATGAGAAACCCGGGATCGTGAACCCGGTTTTACTGGAATTTTTAACAAAATGAACACACAAGATATTCAATTGCTTTATAAATACAATCACTGGGCGAACAAACGCATTTTGGATACGGCGGAAAAAGTAAGCGTGGAACAATTCATCGGACCTGCCCCATATTCACACCGCGAATTGCGCAGCACGCTGACCCATACACTCTCAGCAGAACATATTTGGCTCAGACGCTGGCAGGGCGAATGGCCCATTACCGGCATGAAACCGGAGGATTTCCCAACAATTGCCTCACTCCGCACGCGCCGGCTTGATGAAGAAAAATCTTTGAACACATTTATTGACAGTCTGACGGATGGAAAGTTGACCGCGGCATTTCAATATAAAACCACGCGAGGCGACCTAATGGAAACCATCCTTTGGCAGGCGATGGCACATGTGGTTAATCACGGCACACAGCACAGAAGTGAAGCCGCCGCCATACTGACAGAATTCAATCACTCTCCTGGTGATATCGACCTCATTGTATTTTTACGTGAGATGGAATGATCAGGGCATAACAACATAATCATGATGAAAACACTTCAGATATTAATAAAACAAAATCGATATAAGATCGCCATCTTTTTATTGATGACATCCGCATCGCTGATCTGCGTCCTTTTGGTGGCGGCACGCATTGCCTATAGTGATTCTGTGCGCTATATTAACCTTGTCTGGAACCTATTCTTGGCATGGATCCCGTTCGTGCTGGCATACCTGGCTCACGCCTTTTCATGGAAAAAATGGCTCCTGTATTTTGTATTGCCCATCACAACGTTTCTTTGGTTGATCTTCTTTCCCAATGCGCCTTATATTTTGACCGACCTGCAGCACCTTGTAAAAGAAACCTCGAGCGCTCCGCTGTGGTACGATGTGATTATTCTGATCTGGTTTTCGTGGACAGGATTACTTCTCGGATTGATTTCACTGTACTTGATGCACGATATTGTTCAACGTATGTTAGGACGCTGGCTGGGATGGGCGTTTGTTCTATTAGTTTCCGGCTTGAGCAGTTTTGGCGTTTACCTGGGACGATTTGTACGATTCA
>CAYLOW010000353.1:0-4279 GCA_964385315.1 uncultured Anaerolinea sp. | reverse complement strand
GTAAAAGGAAAAATAAACATGTCCAACGAACAGAAAGATCCGCAACCAAAGAAAACAACTAACCAAATCGGACAGGGTCTTGCCATCGGTATAGCCATCGGCCTGCCACTTGGCGTTGCCTTCCATAACATTCCCATTGGGCTCGTCCTCGGGATTATGCTCGGCGCGGCTATTGGCACTTCGTTATCGCAAAAAAATAATAAGAGTTAAATTATCAATGCAACATACCTCTTTGCGCGGTGCGAAGGCAATACATTCTGTCCCGCTCAACGTCTATATACTGCTGGCCTTTGGCAGCGCCTGGCTTATTTGGTCACCGCTTCTGATCGCTGAGTATCTGCATCTCACGCTGCCAGTTCCATCACTGGTTTTTATCACGGCGGGAACCTTCGCACCGACAATTACTGCTTTATTTCTAACCTGGAGATACGCTGGCGGAGCTGAACTGCGCCGACTGTTGGGTCGGGCATTAATATGGCGCACTTCCCTAATCTGGTATGTGATCGCCATGGCTGGACCGGCGCTGATCATGCTGCTTGCCATGGGCATCCATGTTCTATTTGGCGGCACATTGCCCGACTATGTGCCCTTCGGTGCCCGCTGGTTAATTGTGGCGGTCAACTTTATTCTGGTTTTGTTGATCGGCGGACCGCTGGGGGAGGAATTCGGTTGGCGCGGATTTGCTCTTCCGACCCTTGAGGAACGTTATAACCCGCTCTGGGCCAGCCTTATCCTGGGTATCATCTGGACGGTGTGGCATTTACCGCTTTTTTTCATTTCAGACTCAGCACAGCACAGCCTGCCTTTTTGGTTATATGCCCTGTTGACAATTCCTTTGACCATCCTAATCACGTGGGTCTATCACGGCTCAGGCGACAGCCTGCTGCTGGTCATGCTTTTCCATGCTGCCGTCAATACCTGGTCCGGTCCCCTGATGATCAGCCCTGACGCTGCGGGCAGTACCACACCGCTTGTTTTGGTTATGATATTTACTTGGGCAGCGGCGATTCTGGTCATGGGATATAAAGCGTTTCGTATCCGAAAAGGACTCCGAGAGCAGATTATCGAAATTGAAAAATCCTCAATTTGATATTTCCACTGGGGATGACAATTCTCGCAGCATGTGATGGATGAGCACGACGGTATGCGTGTTTGTTTACCGGAGCAGTATATTGATCAGAAAAAGTGTGGAAACTTATCCATATCTCCTCCCCCAGGTGGCGGAGTAGAACACTCCCCAGACGCAGGATGCATTTGGGGAGTGTTCGTTGTACTATGGATTTGTATATCGTAACCATCCACTCAGGAGAAGAAAATGATTAACTTTATTATATGGATCATCGCAGGCGGGATCATCGGTTGGTTAGCCAGCCTCATTATGAGGACGGATAGCCGGCAGGGCACGATTGCCGATATTGTTGTTGGAATCGTGGGCGCATTTTTAGGAGGATACTTCCTCAGCCCGCTGTTCAACGTAAACACGATCAACGAAAGCAACTATAGCATTCCCGCTCTGCTGGTGTCGTTGGGAGGTGCAATCATTCTGCTTGCAATCTCCAAGTTGTTTCGCAATATCGGCGGCTTTGTGTTGATTGTAGCAATTGCACTGTTGATCTTAATCTATTCCAATTGCTGGACGATGGGATCGACCTCAGTGTTTTGCGCCAGTGTCAGGGCAATTCCATTTCTACAATAACCCCTTCTCCCCCAAGTGGCGGAGAAGCATGCTCCCCAGACGCAGGATGTGGTTTGGAAGGATGTACTTTATGATAAATGTACTATGACCCGCGTATATGTTGCCGATGCCAAGTCCGAAGAACGTTCTGCTCTTCGCCTGCTACTCCCAGACCTGAATATGGAAGTAGTTGGTGAAGCGGCTGACCGGACTGCCACGTTAGCCAATGCCCCGGCAACTCGCCTGGACATGCTGTTGGCAGAGTGGAATTTGCTCCCGATAAATTTAGGACTACAGGCTCTTGCACAACTTCGTATGGCATGTCCCAACGCGATCGTGGTTGTCCTGCTCAGCTATTTGGATGCCCGTCATCAGGCAGCACTCTCTACTGGTGCGGACGCCTTTATAAGCAAAGATGAAACGCCCGAACGTGTGGCAGAACATTTACGTATCGAAGTCGCGAAAATTCCTTTTAACAGGAAGGATTTTATATAATCTGACCGCGAAAACCATATTTTTTTCAAATGATCCGGAGGATCAAACCATGAATAAAGATATTTTTGAAGGCAAGTGGAAGCAGGTGCGGGGCGAGGCAAAAGCCTGGTGGGGCAAACTCACCGATGATGATCTGGATCGTGCCGCCGGCAAATTCGACGTTTTAGCTGGCCTGCTGCAGGAAAAATACGGCTATACCCGTGAAGCTGCCGCCAATGAAATCGACAAGCGCGTGACGGAGTATGAAGCCGGTATAAAAGCGAAAACCGTACCCGCCTCCATCAAAATTTAACTTTCGAGTATTTGATTATACAAAGGCAGCACCTATCTGCATAAAAAGGACAAAAGACCAAAGGTAATTCAGTTGGTATTTATTCGTAAAGCGTTTCCGAGGAGGAATAAAAAATGAAGCTTAAATTACTTTTTATTGTTATGGATTTGCTCACCGTATTGGTTTATCCGTTTCTGTTTATTCATGGCAAACTGCGCCGGTTTGCAAAGTCAAACGAAGGCATCACTCTGGATTTGATTCCAGTCGCAGTCACAGTAAGTGAATGACTTGTTGGAAAATTCAATTAAGTAGATCAGCAATTCCTATGCGCAATAAGGGTTTCTTTTCCAAACTTTCGGAACATTTGAATCCCATTATCCTTTGCGAAGGCACCGACAGCGAAGTAACAGAATAAATTGCCTATACACGCGCTGAAGCATTGACTGCCCGATCCAAGGGTCGACATAACCACTATTTTGCAGTGAACAAAGAAACCACATCCAATTAAGTGCGGTATTTTTGTGATTCCTCTCCCTGACTGAATACCTCGGCAAAGTCAGCCAAAATCCTGTATGTCCTTGAATTTCCCATACTTTCCATATCCCGACAGCGCATGGATTTTGTCATCCATTATCCACCTGCTTGACTGTTTGGTTCCTATAAACAATTTCAAGATCACCTAATATCTGGAAAATGCTTCCAACAATAAGTCAATTATTGCAAATAAGAATATAATACAGGAAGACATGTTATTCACAAGTTGAAATTATGATCCTTTTCCTGGGGGTGACAGCTATCCTGCCATTTCCCCCCCTTCTTAGTGATAAACTACCGCTTTTGGCTTCATCCGCTCACAGAATAGAAATTAATTTCACTGGCATGGCTTGCCTGCTGGCGACTCATAACCACTTGAGGAGGAATTGACCAAATGAAACACTTCTTACTCGGAGATTTCCTCTGGCTGGCGCTGTTAGCCAGCGTGACGCTATTTTTTATATTTCCATCAACCAACCATATTTTCATCAACCTGACGAATTCGCATCCATTTCTGATGGGTTTCTTAAAGTTCGCTATTCTCGCGACAATGGGCGAGATCCTGGTGCTAAGACTTTCAGCTGGAATTTGGAAAGCTCCGCCCGGGCTGGCTGCCAGGCTGCTTGTATGGGGCCTGATCGGCATCGCGATCACATTCATGTTTTCTTTTTATTCAGCCGGTGTTATAGCCATGGTTGAGAAGGGTTATCTCCCTGCGGGCTCAGGCATGACAGGCGCTTTCCTAAAAGCTTTTTATACCAGTGCAATTATGAATCTGACTTTTGGGCCGGTATTCATGGCTGCTCACCGGCTGAGTGACACTTATATCGATATGCGGGTTTTGGGTTCCAAACCCTCTGCTAAAGAAGTGGCAGGTGCCATTAACTGGCCAGGTTTTATCGATTTTGTCGTTGCGAAAACCATCCCCTTTTGGTGGATACCGGCTCATACGATCACATTTATGCTGCCAGGTGAGTACCGTGTTCTGGCTGCAGCCTATCTATCGATCGTTCTGGGAATAATACTGGTTTATGCCCGCGGAATTAAAACGGAAAGTTAATTTCTTATTCTATTTCCGCAACCCTATAATCCAAAAACAATCCGTTTATTCCCTTGTTTAATTAATTTGGAAACCAGCAATGGATCTGCTGCTAGGCGGGCTCTTTTTTCATATACTCTTTCCCTGGCTGAGAGTACACAAATGAAATACATCCATTCGGAGAATCTTAACTTTTTTTGGGGATTTAAAACAGCTGAGATGCGCAATCTTGTGAAATTTTCATTGCCCAGATAAAATCAAAATA
>CAYLOW010000352.1:0-4281 GCA_964385315.1 uncultured Anaerolinea sp. | reverse complement strand
GTTCTGCGGATGTTGGCTTTTTGGTATTCATGGGAAATGGTTTTATTGATTACAACATGACTGTCCACTTAAAATAAGTTGAGAGTCAATTGGTTAGAAAATTGTTCATTGACATCTTTGTAATCTATAACGGTAAGTAACTCAGCTACAGGCGTTTTGTCGAGTAGAGAAATTCCCAAAACTTGTAAAATTTCGTAGGTTGAGCGATTTATTTTTAATTCCGAGCCGACAATAGCCACGAGGCAATAGGCAATCAAAGCGGAGTAAACCTGGATGCGTACCGCATTTTCGGTGGTGCCCCAAAATGACTTGATCTTCAGATGCTGCTTGATCCATTTGAAAAACAGTTCGACCTGCCAACGATTTTTATAAAGGAGAGCGATCTGTTCAGCCGACAACTCAAAGTTGTTAGTGAGGAAAACAAAAGTGCGACCGGTTTCTTCATCAAAGAACTTAACCCTGCGCAGTTTCTCCGGATAATCCTGGGATACATAAAAGCCTGTCAGTTTGCCAATTTGGTCATGCTTAATACCACCGGATTTATCGACCTTTCTGGAATACATCCGATTAAACTTCAGGTTTGTTTTCCCGCGTATCACAAAGAAGGCCGAATGTGAAGTGATCCGATGAAGTCTCCAAAAGTCGATATAACCCCGATCGAAAATGTAGTAAGCCCCTGGTTCATAAATCAGGTAATCCATGGCTTTCACATCATTAACTGTCGCCGGTGTAATATGAACGAAAGCGGGGATCTGCGTGGTGATGTCGAAAAGCGTGTGGAGTTTAATCCCTCCCTTGGCTTTCCGGAATGTCGCCCACCAGAAGACACTTAAGCATAAATCAATGGTCGTTGAATCAAAAGCATAAACCTTGCCCTTAATTTCGAAGTCTTCATTCTTCCTGACCTTGCGGGCGACTGCAATCATATGATAAGCAAACTCTTCAAAGATCTTGCTGTTCCTGAATTCGTTAGCCTTAGCCAGGTTGCTACGGGTAACGCTCCTGCCAAAGCCAAGATGGTAAGACTTGCTACTGTGCGCATCCAAGGCAACCATGAGATCCCGAAGGCTATCACGATTGGTCAGTTGTCCGAAAATCATGCAGAGTAACTGATTCCAGCAAGTAAAATGCTTAACGTACTTATTTCCATCATATTCGTCAACCATGCGATCAAAAACTCGTTGGGGCAGAAACTCTACAATCTGAGCGAACACATATTTTCCTTGGTTCATTGTCGGCCATTTAGATGGCCAACTTAACCAATTCAAATCGTCACGCTATTAAAACGCTTGTAAGTTATAGATACACAATGATTTCAAAGAACTTTTAAATATTTTTAGTGGACACTAGTGACTAATTTACATTTCGTACAGAAAGATAAACGTACGTGATGTAAATAAGTTCAGTAGAGAATGAAAAATAACAATTTAGTCACAAAGGCTCTCGATACAGGGTAATATAACATTTTACATCTTCTGATCCAGCCCTTTCCCGGTCTCAATATGTTCGAAATTAGGAATCAGCCTCGACAGCACCTTAACAATCTCCGCCTTCGAAATTCCCGGCTTCCGCAGGGTCTCCTCCAGCAGAACAATCACCTGCCGGATCTCCTCAATACTCCGTTTCGGCGCATTCTTGATCACCCCCAGGGAACTGAACGAATCCAGGTCCACATCCTCACCGGCGGTCCAGAACTCTTCGTAAGCCTTCTCCCCGCTGGTGTCTGACGTAAAAAAATAGACGGGATAGGGATGACCGACGACCGATGACGGATGACCGACGGCAACCCCCTGTCTTCCGTCCATCGTCGGTCGTCCGTCGTCCGTCTCTTTTCTTCCGTCCGTCGTCAGTCGTCGGTCGTCGGTCATCCTCTTCGCTTCCTCCTCGGAGCTGCAAACAATCGCCTCGTACCCCTGCTCCCTCAGAAACGCAATCGCGATATCGGAGAACGTCATCATCGTCTCTTCATCGAGTTTCGGGAAGAAGATCTCGCCGGACTTGCCGAGTATGCAGGCAAGCAGGCAGATCTCACCGGATTCCTCGGGCGACACAAAAAATCGCTTCACATCCGACGGGGCCGATAACGGCTGCTGCTTCATCATCCGGTGCACAAACCCGTCGGGCAGGCTCCCCTGCGAAAACGCCACATTCGCAAACCGCGCTGTCGTGATCGGGAACTGCGTCGAATACGCCATGATCACCTCCTCCATGATCTTCTTGCTCGCTCCCATGATGTTCACGGGGTTGGCGGCCTTGTCGGTGGAAACGCAGAAAAAATGTTGAGGAGGTTGAGAAGGTTGAGAAGGTTTGTACACCTCCGAGGCAACTTCAGTGCGCCCCAGTGCCCACGTGCCCTCGTGCCCTTGTGCCCCTGATAACAGCTTTAGCAGCCTTTCTGCCTTGATAACATTATTCTCCAGTAAAGCTGTTATAGAGTGTTCATCTTTCTCCGATCTCACATGTTTGTGCGCCGCGAAGTTGGCCACGATCTGGAAGGGCCCTTCGTTTTCGAGGATCCGCTCGAACACGGGCTCGCCGAAGTTCACCGGGTAGGTTTTATAGACATCCGGCACTTTGAGGTTATGCGTGCTGCGCAGGTCGCGGGTGAGCTCGGTGAGACCGTTCTCGCTGATGTCCACCACGATAAGTTTTGCAGGCCCATATCGGAGTAAAGCCTTGATATACGACGACCCGATCGTCCCCGCACCGCCGATCACCAGAACGGATTTACCCTGGATTTCCCGGATGAGGGTTGCATGGTTGCGCTTGAGGTCAGCAGCGAAGAGGCTCTCTGCCCTGTGCGTTATGTGATTGATTATGAATTCGTTGATATTTAACATAGTTTTCTGGAATTGTGGAAGGTGGAATGTGATAATGTGATAAAGGTAGGGGAATTGTTTTTTTTATCCACAAAGGTTCACAAATGACACACAAATTTTCACAAATAGTACAGAGCAATTCCTTACCACTCTTCAATTTGTGAACCTTTGTGGGAGCTTATTTGTGAACATTTGTGGAAAATTCTTATTCCATTTGTGGATAATTCTTATTCCACTCCGATTGCATACAGTGGACAAATCTCCACCAATCCGATCCTGCCAAAGTTCTCCATCGAAGTCCTGATACCCATTGTGGATTTTTTCAATTCCATAAACCGCCAGAGACTTTGCATGGCACCCTTGGTTCCGGCCTTGACTTCAACAGGGAGTATGGACCCATTTCTGGCAATCACATAGTCCACTTCGGCCTGCGCTCCTTTGCTGAGGCGCAGCCAGTAGTAGAGCTCCTGACGTTCAAATGGGCTGCCGTTCTTTTGGAATTCCAATCCCGCAAACACCTCCGATATGGCCCCCTGATTAACCAAATTACGATCTGAAGAGAGAAAAATTGAGTCCATATCAAGGTTTAGCAACCTTTGTAATAACCCCGTATCCATGAAAAGGAATTTCCGGAACTTGGCATTTATTTCGGCGCCCAAAGGCAGACCATTGGCAGCGGTGTGCGTAACGGGGATGATGATACCCGCCATCATAAGCAACTCCAACGCCCCTTTAATCTTTCCCGATTCCGCCGCGTCCGTTACTCCGGAATATACAAACTTGCTCCCCGACTGGCGTGCTACTGACCGCAGTGTCTGTTGCAATAAAACAGGCGAGACCCTCTTTTTATATTTAGCGAAATCATCGAAATACGTTTGCAGAATATCATTTTGCACCTGGCGGCACCGCAGATAATCACCCGTTTCAATCCATGTTTTTACCGATTCTGGCATTCCGCCTACCAGAAAGAATGTGCGCAACAGGTCTGCCAGCTTAGTATGTAATGGCAATAGAAGGGGCTTGTCGGCCGATGCACTGTTCTTTTCTTGAACCAGCAAATCCATACCCTGCGCTTTCAGAAATTTATCAAAAGAGAACGGATACAGGTAAAGTGAACGGATCCGGCCAACCGCAACCGTGGGTATCTCCTGCAGCGCAAACTCAAGAAGGGAGCCGGCGGCAATAACATGCAATTCAGGATATTCTTCGTAGAAAAAGCGGAGCGAAGCAATGGCCGGCAAACAAGATTGAATCTCATCGAAGAAAATAAGTGTTCTGCCAGGGATAACCGGAACACCGGTGATTGCCGACAGCTTTGCGCTGATCTCCTTAGGATTCAACGAAACCCTGAACAGCCCGGCAAGATCAGCCTGACGTTCAAAGTTAACCTCTAAATAAAACTCAAACGACTTACCTAAATGGCGCACAGCCCAAGACTTTCCCACCTGACGCGCACCCCTCA
>CAYLOW010000351.1:0-4296 GCA_964385315.1 uncultured Anaerolinea sp. | reverse complement strand
GCGCCATTGATAAATATGAGTATGCGCTCAAACTTGCTTCAGCACTGGCAGACCGAAATGCAGAAATTAATGTTTTGGGCGGGTTATTTCGTGCTCATGCCCTCGCAGGCAATATCGACCCAGCCTTTACGTATGGCGAACAGGTTATCCACTTGGCCGCAGAAATTTCCCACTACGAGGCTGAAATCGCCAATATTCAGGCGCTTGCCTTATTTTCAATTGAGCAGGGACAAGCAGGGAAAGCATTACCCTATCTCGGACGGGGAATTCAAGTTGCAAAAGAGCAGGTTAATATGGGCTGGGAAATGGAGTTACTAACTCTTTCCAGCAAAGCCTATTCTGCACAGGAAAAATATGCTGAAGCATTGAATAGTTTGGATGAATCTCTGACACTTGCCGCCAAACTTCAAGATGAATCTTTCATGGCAAACACGCTTGGTCAGATGAGTGTTATCTATGCTGAAATAAACGACCTTGAAAACTCGATCAACTCTGCTGAAAAAGCGTTGGAGCTTTATATCGTATTGGAAGATGTGAAATCATGTGCCCAACAGCAGGTTTTACTTGCCTTCAATTACCGTGATCTTAATCAAGTAGATGAAGCCATTCAATATTGCTCATCCGCGCTGATATCGTATAAAAACATTGGCGACCAGGTCATGGTCGAGCAGTTGCAGACTTTATTGGCAGAATTGCGTCCGCTCAATAAATAAGGTTTGAGCATTTTGTTGAGAACAAGGTATAGACGGGCAACTATTTGTCTGTCTATTTTGTATGTCAGAAAAATTCCCACAAATTGGTGGACTTTCTCGGATACCGTCTACAAGCCTATTCCGCTATTATAATTTTGTAATTGACTTGCACCTTAGCAATTGATCCATTGGTCGGGGCACAAATACCCCCGGATGGGAAGTTTAATGGCGAAGCCGGTAAAGCTGATTCAATCAGCTCAGTCCGGCGCTGTCGCGCAACTGTAGGGTCACTTTAGTGACCGAGCCAGGACGCCCACCCCGACTGAGTTTTCACTATCCTCGCAGAAAGGAGGTAGAAATCTATTTAAGTACCATTCTCTAACCCTGTCTGCGTGACAGGGTTTTTTGTTTGAAAAAATTAATCACCATCAAAGGATACAACTTGCAATGAAATCAAGATTACTGATTATCACACTGCTTATTATCGTTCTCCTAATGGCTTGCGCGCCTGCAAATACAACTGCAACATCCATGTCTGTTGAACTGACCGAAGCGCCGGCTGCAGCACCTACTACCCCTGCTGAAAAACCTGTGACCCTCACTGACCAACGCGGGCAGGAATTTCAATTTGAGCAGCCTGTACAACGGATTGTTTCGCTCGCCCCGTCCAACACAGAAATTTTATTCGCTGTTGGAGCAGGCAATCAGGTAGTGGGACGCGACACATATTCGGATTATCCCGCTGAAGCCGCAGCTGTGGCAGACATTGGTGGTGGATTCGGCGCACTGGACACAGAGACCATTCTCGCTTCCACCCCTGACCTTGTGCTGGCTGCTGATCTGACGCCTGCGGAGCAAATCCAGGCATTGGAAGACCTCGGACTGAACGTGTTTGTTTTAGGCAATCCTACTGACTTGCCGGGGATGTACGAGAACCTGCGGACAGTCGCTGCCATGACAGGTCACCTTGAAGAGACGGAAATACTGATCACATCCCTCGAAGAACGGGTTACGGTCGTGAAAGAAAAATTATCAGGAGTTACTGAACGCCCACTGGTTTTATATGAACTGGACGGCACTGACCCGAATGCTCCCTGGGTTCCAGGTCCCGGCACCTTTGTTGACACACTCTTATCAATGGCAGGCGGCAACAACATGTCGGCTTCATTGGAAGGAACCTGGGTACAGGTCAGTTTGGAAACAATCATTGAAATGAACCCTGAAATCATTATGCTTGGGGATGCTCAATGGGGAGGAGTTACTCCTGAAATGGTGGCAGCTCGCGGTGGGTGGGACGCGTTGACTGCGGTTCAGGAAGGGAAAGTTTATCCATTTGACGACAATCTAGTCAGTCGTCCTGGTCCGCGTATGGTGGATGGACTGGAAGCGCTGGCAAAATTCCTCCATCCTGATTTATTTGAATAAAGTCATTCGGGTGGGAATAAATCACCCGTCCCTCATCTCAATATGAAAAAAAACTCGCAGATCTATTTGACAGCCTTTGGCGTGCTTGCAGGAACATTCCTGCTGAGCGTGGCAGTTGGTTCCGTCTTCATTCCATTGGATGAGATGCTGACGATATTTATGCGGGGTGTGGCATCTTCTGAGGCTTATTCGCTGATCCTCTTGAAAGTTCGCATCCCGCATACAATTTTGATTCTTCTAACAGGTGCAGCACTCGGCGGGAGCGGAGCAGCGTATCAGGGCTTATTTCGCAATCCACTGGCTGATCCATATTTGATCGGCGTGGCATCGGGTGCAAGTTTGGGAGCGGTATTCGCCATGTCTGCCAATTGGTCTAATGGTATGCTCGGTTTTTATGCCATTCCGGTAGCAGCTTTCATTGGTTCGGTTGTGACCGTTTTTTCGGTGTATTATCTCGCGCGGGTTGGAAAAACGGTTCCTGCAACCACCATGATTCTGGCTGGTGTGGCGGTTAGCTCTTTTGCGACATCCATTACATCCTTCCTCATGCTGCGTTCAAGCGGTGAATTACATCGTGCAGTTTCCTGGCTAATGGGCGGCGGGACGATGGGTGGTTGGGACCCAGTGCTCGCTTCATTGCCTTATATCCTGCTTGGGCTGGGTGTTTTACTTGCATCAGGTCATGCTTTAAATGTTCTGCAATTTGGAGATGAGCAGGCGCACAATCTTGGTTTGCATGTGGAGCGCACGAAACTGATTCTGATCCTTGCCGCATCTTTGGCAACGGCTGCGGCAGTTTCATTTTCTGGCGTAATCGGCTTTGTCGGCTTGATCGTCCCACACGTGGTTCGCATTCTGTGGGGCGCAGATTATCGCCGTATGATTCCCCTTTCAATTATTGGCGGCGCAAGCATGCTTTTAGCCGCCGACGCACTGGCTCGTACTATTTTAGCTCCCCAGGTACTTCCCGTTGGAATTATTACCGCCCTCGCAGGGGCACCTTTTTTTCTCTGGCTTCTTCGCGGTGTACGCAATCAGGCTTTTGGCTAGCAACTCAACAAAGTTACGACATAAGGAGTGAAACATGCTTGAAATTCAATCCCTTTCTGTTGGCTACAATGACCATCTTATATTACAGGATATATCCCTTTCTGTGCAGCCTGGTGAAGTTGTTGCGTTGATCGGACCGAACGGCACAGGCAAATCAACACTGATACGGGCAATTAGCGGTGTGTTACCCGTACAAAGCGGCAGCATACACCTTTGCGAAAAAAATATCGATTCGTTGACATCGGATGCACGTGCTCGTTCATTGGCGGTTGTTCCCCAAATACAGTCCATGCCTGCGTCTTTCAATGTATATCAAACCATCCTGCTAGGGCGAACTCCATACCTTGGATGGCTTGGACAGGCTGGTAAACGCGATCATGAGGCTGTTCAACAAGCGATGGCACAAACGAAAACCGAGCATCTTGCAGAGCGTTGTATCGGCGAACTTTCTGGTGGTGAACAACAACGGGTGTTGCTTGCCCGCGCTTTGGCACAGACTACCCCGATCTTGATTATGGATGAACCCACAAATCATCTGGATGTCAGCCATCAATCATCTTTTTTGAATCTTATCCGACAGTTGGCGGTTGAAAATGGATTGGCGATCTTGGTGGCTTTGCACGATCTAAACTTGACTTCTTTATATGCAGATCGTGTGGCAGTTTTATCGGATGGTTATTTGAAAGCCGTTGGCACTCCAGAACAAGTATTTATAGAAGAAAATCTATCCCCAATTTATGGCGACCGATTACGCGTTGTTATTCATCCTGAATATGGCACTCCGCTTGTGCTGCCAACGGGTCCTGATCTGGAATACGCACCACGCAATCGGGGATACATGATCGAAACCTCGGCGGAATCAAGAGCACACGCTTATGCCTGAGACCAAACATAAGGGACTTTTGATTATCAACACTGGCAACGGGAAGGGGAAAACCACAGCCGCATTGGGTACGATCCTGCGCGCCTGGGGACGTGGAATGCGTCCATGTGTTATTCAGTTCATGAAATCTGAGACGGGACAATGGGGTGAAGTCAAAGCGGCGCGTAAACTGGAGATTGAATGGCACAGCCTTGGAGATGGATTTACCTGGACATCCAAAGACATGGACGAGACGATTGCCAAAGC
>CAYLOW010000350.1:0-4297 GCA_964385315.1 uncultured Anaerolinea sp. | reverse complement strand
AAATATGCACATACCTGGATGCTGCCTGGCGTGTTGAACTACCTGAGATCACGCTCGAAGCCTGCCATCCACAGCGAGGATTATACGCCACCCTGTGTGCGCTTGTCTAATGAAAACATGTCCAAACGGCGAGTGAAACGATCCTGTATCAAAGTCCTCCGCAAAGGTGGACCCGCTTCAAGAGCTATTCATTCGCCGCGCAAAGACATGGTACTAACGTGGTTCGATCACCAGCTTGACTGCGGTGCGCACCTTTTCATCAATGGTCACTTCCACGAACTCGGGCACACAGACAACTTCCAGTCCATCCAGTTTGAGATACCCGGTGGCAAGCGTCCAGGCTTTTACCGCCTGGTTGACTGCGCCTGCACCAATTGCCTGTACTTCTGCCCGTTTATGTTCGCGGATCACGCCCGCAATTGCCCCGGCGACTGCTGAGGTACGGGAGTTGGCTGAAACTTTGATTATATCCATGGCAACCTCCCAAGGTTGGCTAAGATGGGTACGGACTTACTTATTGAATTGTACAAGATACCCTTAATAGATTCAAGAGGATTAATATATATATATATTGGATTCGTAATAGTAGTAGGGGGTGTGGATGGAGGGGATAACTTCATCAATGCCGCATCTGTGGGGGATGCGGCGGCTCTTCAGCCCAGACCTTGGGTTGTTTGTTCTTTCCCGCTCCCATCGGCATGTGGATGGATTTTGGAGAAGTTTTCCACAAGAGGATGGTGCATTTTTGGTACTTGGATATGTTTTTCTATATTTTGGTACTGCTCAATGCCACCCCCCATATATGGGGGGCTCTGTTTTTCCAAGGGGTGCCTATTTTGTGAAAAAAGATGATTATTGTCCCCAGTCAAGGGAAGTTTTCCACAGTTTTGAGTGAGTTATCCCCAGTTCGGAGGATTACAGGGTTGTCCTGTCTAAACAAGTACCGCTAAATATGGGGTGTATTTCGGATAGGTAAACGGGGATCAATCCCGAACGTTCCTGCCATAGCCAGGTGGAACAAGGATTTTCCCATCTTCAAATGCTGTTTTACCGCGTAATACCACTTTACGCACTTTTCCTTTCACCGGCCAGCCTTCAAAGGGCGTCCAGCCGCAGCGTGTAAATTGATCAGAAGCTTTGATCTCGTAGACTGCGGTTTCGTCCACCTCAACCCAGGTTTCAGGCTGTTCGGGCAGGTTGAAAATCCGTTTTGGATTGGTGTACATTTTCTCGATCAGGTCATTGATGGTTAAACGACCCTCAGATACGGCGGTCAGTAACAAGGGCAGGATGGTTTCCAACCCGGGAAAGCCGGGCGGCGGATTATCGGAATCTTTTTCTTCGACCGTGTGCGGGGCGTGGTCGGTGGCAAAGCAGTCAATTACAGCCAGGTTTTTCCACAGGCTGTCCACATCCTCCTGGGCTGCCAGGCGCGGGCGAACTTCTGCGCTGCCCCAACCCAACCCCTTTTCATCCCCATAATCCGTATAGTTTTGAGTAGGGTTGGCCAGGGGGATATCTTTGGATAGAAATAAATGATGCGGGCAGACCTCGCAGGTCACTTTAATACCGCGTTCCTTTGCCGCTTTGATTAGCAGGACTTCCTCTTTTAAGGAAATATGGGCGATGTGAACCGGGCGGTCATAAATGGCGGCGAATAAGATCGCGGCAGCCATGCTTCGACTTTCACTATGCGACACAATGGGCATGTTTTTTGGATAATTCTCAAAATGAGGCTGCCAGAGAGTCATATTATCCAGGCGAAGTTCGCCGAATGTTGAATCAAGGTACATTTTCAAACCGGCCGCCCGCGCAGATGCCCCTGTGTGTTTTCCCCATTCCGCATTATCGGGACCCGCACCGAGAAATTGTCCATAGTCACAGCGGGCTTTTTGTTTGGCGGCACCCAATGCCAGATCGAGGGTAGCCGTATCAAAAATGGGAGGCTTGGTATTTGGCATGGCCAGCACGGTTGTGATTCCGCCGGCAAGGGCGGCGGATGTGCCAGAGTCATAATCTTCTTTGTGTGTTGCTCCAGGTTCACGCAGGTGAACGTGGGGGTCAATTAAGCCGGGGAGTCTGATCATAAATTTTTCCTATGCGAAAAATCCAACGCCCATTGCGCGCGGTCCTGCATGAACAACGATGGCTGGAGGCAGTTGATAGATGGGGATATTGGGAACACTAACCCTCGACTTTAATGCTGTGACGAGCTCTTCCGCCTCTTTTTCAGCCTCGACCTGAAGCGCACACAAATGCGCTTCTTCCCCGCCTGGGCATTGTTCTGCCACAACTTCCACCAGCCGCGCCAGCGCGCGCCTTTTTGTCCGTTGTTGTTCGAATGACTCGACCTGCCCGGCTTTCATTTGCAAAATGGGTTTGATCTCCAGTAGTTCAGCCAGCAGGCGTTTTGCACCGCCAATGCGCCCGCCTTTCGCCAGATATTCCAATGTATCCACCAGAAAGTAAAGCCGCCCGCGCGGGATCATGTCGTTGAGTTTTGCCACGATCTCGTCTGCAGATTCGCCCGCCTTGGCCATTTCCCCTGCCACGAGCACCAGCGAGCCGAGATTGCAGGAAATGGTAAGCGTATCCACCACGCGGATATCCACCTTTGGAAATTCCGCTGCGGCAGTCTGAGCCGAACGAACGGTTCCGCTTGCTTTGCTGGTGGGTGCAACGACGATCACACTTTCTCCGGTCTCCTGTGCCTGTTTGAAAAATGGAAAATATAATGGAGGCTCAGGCGCGGATGTCTTTGGCAGTGTTTTGGCTTCCCTAAGCTTTTGCAGGAATTTGGCGGTGTCCATCTCTTTATCGTCATGGAATGCCTCTTCCCCGAACATGACGATCTGGGGAATGACTGGAATGTTGCGTTGGGCAAGCAGGTCATGCGGTAGTCCGCAGGTGGTATCAGCGATGATAATGGTCATGGAATACTCCCGATTGATGATTTCAAGTTCGCAGGAAGTGCGAGGAACGCCGTCTGTCTGATTATAGTAACATATTATGCCCGTCGCGCCGCTGAGGCTATATGTTTTTTATCCCCTCTTTTACAAAATTCCATCCCTGATGGCGATCTGTAATAAATAGAGTTGTCGCAGCCTGCGCCCGCGGGATTATTTTGAAGGACTGTGAGAAGGCAGGGCACATGCACATTATAGATTTTAGACTTCATCGGGTTTTCTCTATCGTACAAAACCCCTTTTGGGACTCTTAAAAAAAGCTGATTTGCGCTGATAAAAAATCAGCGTTTTCTGCGTTCATCAGCGTCCCAATTTTTAAAATGCAGGGTGGAGAATCGGGCTTTAGAAAAAACGTCCCGAAGGTTGTCATTAGGCGCCGAAAACCCTCGAAATAAACCTTCGGGACGTTGCTTGTATGTTATTTCGGATAAAGTCTTTTAAAGACCACGCGCATAAGTTCGGTGAACTTTGTAGAGATCAATGCCAAAATTTTCCATCTCGCGCTGCATGGCTTCGTTCTCCACGCCGATCTGCACCACTTCGGCATGTTTGAATTTCCCAGAGTCGTGCACTGATTTGAATATTTCGCTATACAGGATCGCTGTCCCTCCTGATCCGCGATATTCCGGAAGCAGGCCGGCTCCGTTGATATTGATCCAATCGGTGTTTTTTAGTTCGCGCAGCAGGGTCAACCAGCCGAAGGGAAATAAATTCCCTTTTGTCTTTTGCAGAGCCGCGGATATGTCAGGGTAGGCAAAGAGGAATCCAACCGCTTTTTTGTCTTTCATCACGAGTTTTATTAATTTGGGGTCGGCCAGCCACAGGATCTGGTTTTCCAGTGCAGACATTTCTTCATCGGTCAGGGGTGTGTTGCCGGTCGTGCCGTCCAGGGATGCGTTGTACAGCTCTCTGATATGTGGGATGAGTGTCCGTAACTCAATGCGGGTATTCGAGCTTGCAATTCGCAAGCCGCGGCGTTTGGCGATGCGTTCTGCCAGTTTGTGAATGCGCTCGGGAAAAATGATGTCTGTGCCTATATAACCGGAAACCGCTTCGCCATGTTTTGTGAAGCCCTGCGCTTCGATCAGGTCAACATAATAGGACGGGTTATAGGGCAATCCAAACGCGGGGCGGTGCTCAAAGCCCTTGACCAGCAATCCGAACCCGTCCAGTGGTGTGAATCCTTTTGGGCCAATGATCTGTGTCAGCCCGCGGGAACGCGCCCAATCGAAGGCAGCTGAGAATAAAGCATTTGCGGCCTCTGCATTATTCTCACATTCAAACAGGGTAAAGAAGGCTGTTGATTCCTGGTTGTACTCGTTATAGTGGAG
>CAYLOW010000349.1:0-4304 GCA_964385315.1 uncultured Anaerolinea sp. | reverse complement strand
GCCCACTGGGCATGTTCGCCGTTCTCCTGCTCTGGAAAGAATACCAGCATGGCGTCCCCGGCAAATTTTAACAAGGTACCATTTGAACGGGAGAGAACATCGATCATCTCGGTAAAGTAGCGGTTGACGACGTCTGTCAGATATTCTGCCCCTTTCGGGCCCAGCACAGCCAGTCTTTCCGAGAGAGCTGTAAAACCGCTGACATCCGAGAAAAGCAGGCAGCCGCTTACCATTTTTCCATCAACCCGCCCTGCTTTTGGATCTTTTATTTTCTCTCCCACCAGGTCTCCGGGCAGGTAAGTGGAAATGGTGTATTGAAGAGATTGCATTCGGTCGAGCGCGTTATTCAGAAGCCCCCTACGGGTATCATCCTTGACAAGTTTTCGCCATAGGTCGGGAGGTAGATAGGGGCGTAGATCGTTCAACCAATCCGGGATGGCTTGGGTGGATTCCTCATTTTCCAATTCCGATAAACGGGATTTCAAGAGGTTGTTCATTTCCGATGAACTGCGCGGAACCGGCTGGTCAGTCATAACTACTTGCTCCTGAAATTGATCAATTCTGTGTTTCAGATAACATTAAATATTTTCACTGTCCGTCTCATTAGAATAGATCACCACCCGGTTGCGGCCGGCCTGTTTTGCCTGGTACATGGCCTGGTCGGCATGGATGAACACCTTATCCACGGTGGAACCATGCAGGGGGTAAATTGCCCCGCCCAAAGAGATGGTGGCCTTTATTTTCTGATTCTCAAAATCCACAAATAATTCCCCGAACCTGGAGCGTATTTCTTCGGCACAGCGGCTTACTGTTGGCTCCGATGCTCCCGGCATGACGATCACGAATTCCTCGCCGCCATAGCGGCATACAATATCTGCCGAGCGCACGCAGCTTTTCATTAATTCCCCCACTGATTGGAGCATCAGATCGCCTGCCTTGTGCCCGTATCGGTCGTTGATCTGCTTGAAGTGATCCACATCGGCCATCACGATGCCCACCAGCGACCCGCTCTGCCGTGCGTGGGCGATCTCGCCGTACAGTATTTGATCCAGGTAGCGGCGGTTGAATAATCCGGTCAGAGGGTCATGTGTTGCCTGCCGGCTTAAGGTTTCCAGTGCAACCACCTGCTGTTTTTCACGTTCCTGCCCCAGCATTCGCTCTTCATCTGACTTGCGTATTCTCGAGCTGAGAATATTCATTAATCCAAGGCTGAATGATGGGTTTTCGCTTAGGAAGTGGTAAAACGTGTTTCGGTTCAAAGACCATAGAGAGACGGTATTTAATGCGATGACAGTTGCAGAACGAGCCATGTTATCAAGCAGCGCCATTTCCCCGATCGCATCCCCGGTGGTGCGGAATCCAAGAATGATCGGATTTTGAATGTCGCCCTTGATGACTATCGCGTCTCCGAAACGGATGAGATAAAGAACGTCACCGGGTTCATTCTCGCGGATGATGATCTCCCCTGGCTGGCATATCCTTTCTTCAATGGCCTGGTCTGTTTGCCTTTGTTCTATCCAGCTGAATAGTTGAAGGAAGTGTGTCGCGTTACGTGGTTTTTCCTCGTTATAAAGTTCATAACCGGATAATAATTTTTCCAATTCAAATGGAGAGACTATTTTAACTTCCATCGCCTGTATCCTCATAATTTAATTCTTGAGCCATAAGCTCCGGGTCATTTGTCGGTTGTTTACACACGAACCCTTTGCAGACGTATGCTGTTGCTTTTCCATCCAGCAAGCCGCGTTCACGAAGCAGGGCAGGGGCATTTTGGGGGGGAGGAAAGACCGAAGCGGCGATGATCACACCCGGTCTGTATTGTGAGCGCAGGATCTTGAGAAAATTCTTGAAATTTTCCTCCTGTACTGTACCCAAAATCGCAACCTGATTGGTGTTCCCCTGGGCGTATTCCGCGGCGGATAACCACCGCGCAAATCCCAGTGGGTAACGTAAAGCAGAGTCGCTGGCAATTGCCAGGGTCTGTTCTGCGAGATCGCGGTATTTCCCATTGTCAGTGTATGCCGCCAATTTTAGCAGCGCTTCACAAGCCAGTGCATTCCCTGACGGTGTTGCGTTGTCCGTTATATCTTTGGGCCGGATTAATAAAGTCTCGCTGTCGCGCGGTGTGTCGAAAAATCCGCCATCAGGGTCGTGAAATTTTTCGATCATCTCATCTGCCAATTCCACCGCTGATGCGAACCACTTATTGTTGAAATCGACCTGGTAAAGTTCTATTAACCCCAGGACCAACGCCGCGTAATCCTCGAGAAAGACCACATCGTTTGTTGTCCCACCACGCCATGCACGGCACAGGTGTCCTCCTGGGCGCAACCTGCTTAGTAAAAATTCTGCATTACGGGTGGCTGTTGTGTAATACATCTCCCGGCTATGAAAACTCTTATCAGTGCCAGTGGTTTCATCGCAGATTGCGCCTGCCGGTACGTCATCTTCAAGTATCCGCGCCGCCTCGGCAAATGCCGCCAACATTAGACCATTCCATGCCAAAATAACTTTATCGTCAGTGGCGGGACGAATGCGTAGTCCACGAGCTGCCAATAGGAGGGAGTGAGATTTCGCCAGTTTGGCCGGGATAACACCAGGGTCAAGTTTGAATCGGGCAGAGAGGGGCTGGTCATCCAAAGCGCGCTGCAGAATGGTCTTCCCTTCCCAATTTCCATCTGCAGTGATCCCATATGCCGCTTCAAAGAACTCTGAATCATCTTGGAGCGTTGCCCGAATTTCATCCAATGTCCAGGTGTAGAATTTGCCTTCCACGCCCTCCGAGTCCGCATCGAGCGAGGAAAAAAATCCACCTTGTTCGTCCGTCATCTCGCGTTGGATAAAGCCCAGCGTTTCCTCTACAATGCGCCTTAGGGCGGGTTCTTTTGTAACCTGCCACGCGTGCAAATACGCGCGGATCAGGAGAGCGTTGTCGTAGAGCATTTTTTCAAAATGGGGAACGCGCCAAAAGTTATCGGTGCTGTAGCGAGAGAAACCACCGCCGGTCACGTCATACATTCCGCCGCGGGACATGGCTTGCAGGTAGTGGACAATGAGTTTGAGATATTCGGGTTGGTTATTGAGCGTTGCGTGCTGCAGCAGAAACTCCAGGGTCATGGCCTGTGGAAATTTTGGCGCAGAACCCCAGCCGCCATACCCCCAGTCATAGGAATCTGCCAGGGATTTTGCGATCCCGTCAAAATGCTCCCGAGCCAGCAGGCTGCCCTGCTTGGTTTGATTCTGATTTTGCAGATGTCCCAGGATCCTTTCACTGACTTCACCGATCTGATGTCTGTCTGTCCGCCAGGCATTGGCCAGCCCTGTAAGAATTTCCATGAAGGAAGGCATGTTGTAGCGGCGCACAGGTGGGAAATATGTGCCGGCAAAAAATGGCTTGAGATCAGGTGCAAGAAAAACGGACATGGGCCAGCCGCCGGACCCCGTCATGGCGACCACGGTTTGCATGTATATTCCGTCAATATCGGGGCGTTCTTCGCGGTCCACTTTGATGTTGATGAAATGTTCGTTCATATACGCGGCGGTCTCCGGGTCTTCAAAAGACTCATGAGCCATGACATGGCACCAATGACATGCCGCGTATCCGATACTTAGGAATATGGGTTTATCTTCCGCCTTGGCCTTTGCCAGTGCCAATTTCCCCCAGGGGTGCCAGTTCACAGGGTTGTGGGCGTGTTGTAATAAATATGGCGATGCAGCTTGAGAAAGGTGGTTCATGTGCGAAAATTATACTGTATGGGGGATTAACATTTGATGTGGAATAACTATAATTTGCCAATCAACTGCTCATAAAGGTGAAATTACCTTCCCGTGGGCTAAATTTTATACCAAAGGAGAAAAGCGGAAATGAAAAAATACAGTATATTACTTGCGATCCTCGCCCTAGTCCTTGCCTCACTTGCCTGTCAGACTGTGATGGGCGGAGGAAATAATGTTGGGGCGCCGGATATTCAAAACGTGCCTGAGGTACCCCAAACGGATAATGGCGGACAGATCGAGGTTCCAACAATTCCGCCTGTAACCACAGATGGCGGGAATATTACTGTCGGCGGCGAATCTGAATGGCCTGTGACAAGTGATGCATATAATGTGATTACGGCATCCGGCACGGTTACTTATCAAACCAAGATGAGTCAGGATGATGTTTTGAAACTTTATCGTGATCAATTTACCAGCCAGGGGTACAAGGAGGATTCATCGATGGCGATCACGTTTGGCAAGAATTTTACACTTGCATTCACCGGGCATTCGAGCGGCAAGATCATTTATGTTGTGGGCGCTGATGC
>CAYLOW010000348.1:0-4319 GCA_964385315.1 uncultured Anaerolinea sp. | reverse complement strand
AGTCATTGAGAATGAAGCGGCCTACTTGAAATTGATTCTCGGATGATGTAAAATACACCACTCTGCTGTTTCTAGGCGGCACAATCCGGTCAATTTTCAGCATAGCAGGGGAAGCATCAGTATGGACGACACAACAATGGAGGATTCTAGTCATGCAAGCGACTCGCACTTTTCTTCGTAAGATCGGCCTGCCCGGCGGCGACGCCTATGATCTGCCCACCTCCGATCAGAGATTCCCGGATGGAGGACAATACCGCTTCGAGGTTCCTGGTATCCAGGGACCGAGTGCGATGAAGGCGCTACTCGAAGAGATTGCGGAGAAGGGCTTGACGATCCATCGCGTGACGCAGACCAAGGGGATCATGCTCATCTCGGATGACGACATTCAGAAGATGGTGGCTCTGTCCAAACAGCATCATGTCGAGCTGGTGCTGGCGATCGGACCCCGCGCGACCTACGACACCAGCGCCTCGGTTCACACAGAGGAGGGGCAGCGCATGGGGTACCGACTGCGCGGTCAGGAGCAGATTGTCCGCGCCATCGAAGATGTCAAACGCGCCGCCTCGTTTGGCTGTCGCGCCTTTCTGATCTATGATGAGGGGTCTCTCTGGGTTCTCAACGAAGCCCGGAAAATGGGAGAGATTCCGCCGGAGTGCAAGTTCAAAGTGTCGGCCCATTGCGGGCATGGAAACCCCTGCGCGGCCAAGCTGCTCGAGAGCATCGGCGTGGACTCCCTGAACCCGATTCGCGACATCCAACTGCAAATGCTGGCCGCCCTGCGTCAGACGGTGAAGATCCCCTTGGATGTGCATACCGAAAATCCCGCGTCTTCTGGAGGCTTTATCCGTCACTACGAGGTGCCTGAGATGATTCGCGTCGCGGCGCCCATCTATCTAAAAACCGGAGGATCGGTGGCCGCGACACACAGTTGGGAGTCTAGCGACGCGGATGCCAAGAAACGCGCCAAACAGGTGATGCTGGTCAAGCGCGTGATTGATCAGTATTATCCGGAAGCAATCGCTTCCCCCAAGTTATCCGTATCGTGAGGGAAGGCTGTATATGCTCGGGATGAAAGTAATCCTTGGAACCATGAATTTCGGGCCCCAAGTGGACCTTGAGGGCAGCAAGGCAATGGTCCGGCGCTTCCTTGCGGCCGGGCATCGCGAACTGGACGCGGCCTATGTGTATAACGACGGAGTTACCGAATCTATGCTCGGTGTTATCCAGGCGGAGTTGGAAGAGGGATCTTTTAGCCTGGCCACCAAGGTGCATCCGAGGATCACGGGCAAGCTTGATGGATCCGCTGTCACGATGCAATTCGAAGAATCTCTGAAAAGAATGAATCGGGAGGGCGTGGATATTCTTTATTTCCACTTTCCCGACCGAAAAACTCCGATTGAGGGTGCGCTTGAAACCTGCGCACGGCTTTATGAGCGTGGCAAGATCAGGGAGTTGGGATTGAGTAACTTTCCAGCGTGGATGGTGGTGGATATCTGGCATCTCTGCAAGAAGCACGGCTGGCCTGTTCCAAGCGTGTATCAAGGCTTGTATAACGGGCTTAGCCGGAGTGTCGAGAGTGAGCTGTTTGATGTATTGCGCAAATTCGGCATGCGCTTTTACGCATTCAATCCACTCGCTGGCGGGATGCTGACAGGCAAGCACACGACATTCAAAGACGAGCCGACACCCGGGCGGTTCGCGCGGCTCGCAAGTTATCGCGAAAGATACTGGAAAGAGTCCTATTTTGAAGCAGTCGAGCATCTGACGGAATGCTGCCGTGAGGCGGGAATCAAACCGGTTGAGGCCGCATTCCGCTGGTTGGTCCACCATTCGCACCTGGATGCTTCTGCCGGGGATGGAATTATCATCGGGGCCTCATCAATGGTTCAGTTTGAACAAAACCTCGATGCGATCCAACAGGACGCACTGCCTGCGCACGTGTTGGCAGCATTTGATGCCGCATGGCAGGAAGCGAAGCCGGATAGTCCGGAATATTTTCGGTTTTTCTAACGGGTTTTGAACGTGGTGTAACTTGGGAAAGACAAATGCCAGTTAATGTAACTGATAAATTTATCACTGATATTTGCAATCTGAGTGAAAAAGCATTTCCCGCATCGGTTATTCACCAGGCAAAAAGGTGTTTGTTGGATTATCTGGGTAGCACGCTGGCAGGAGCCCGTTTGATGCAGGCAAAGGGGAATAAACTCTTGGCACTTATGGGTGGCACTTCCCGCGAAGCGACAATAATTGGGTTTGACCGGAAAACGAGTACTGAAAATGCCGCATTCATTAACGGGTTAAGTTCGCATATCGCTGAGTTGGACGATGGCGTGATTTCGGGCATTGTACACCCTGGATCACCAGTCCTTTCCGCACTTTTGCCGGTTGCCGAAAGAGAGCGGGTGCGAGGCTATGATTTTCTTAGAGGGATAATCATTGGATATGAAGTGGCAACGCGTATTGCGGATGCGATCCAGCCGTCCCACAAAAAATGTGGATACCATGCAACTGGAACCTGTGGGGGCATAGGTGCAGCGCTTGGAATCGCGGCAATGCTAAATTTAAGTCGAGAGCAAATGAAAGATGTTTTTTCGTCAGCGGCTGTTTCTGCCCACGGAACGCTCAAGGTGCTGGAAGATGACTCGGAGTTGAAACCGTATAACGTGGCCCAGGCGGCGATCAGTGCCGTGCTGGCGGCATCAATGGGCCGAGCCGGTTTTGCCGGGCCGAATGATGTGCTGTCGGGAGGCACCGGTTTTGTTTCTATGATGACGGATGAATTCGATGCAGAGCAGTTGGCGCCGAAAGAGGGCGATGCCTTTGCGGTGGAGCGGGTTTATGTGAAGCCGTATGCGGCCTGCCGTTATTGCCATCCGGCTATCGACGCGGTGCTAAAAATGAGGGTAGATCATTCCCTGCGGCCAGAAAGGATAGCATCCGTAAACGTGGCCACCTATGCATTGGCTGTGGCGAAGCACGACCATACGGTGATCAACGGGATCTCTTCCGCCAAAATGAGCATTCCGTACAGCGTCGCTGTGGCACTGGTGACTGGCAAAGCTGGAATACAGGAATATTCCGACGAATGCATTTCGAACCCGGTCGTTGCCGATTTAGCCAAAAAGGTTGGCGTGCGCCCCGATGCTGACCTGACGGCGCTCTTTCCGAAATACAGCGCCGCTGTGGTTGAAGTGGCGACTCTCGACGGAAAGCGCTTTATCGAACGCATTGATTCGCCAAAGGGCGAAGCCGCGTTTCCGCTTTCCGACCGCGAGATTGAAGAGAAGTGTGCGGCGTTGGCGGTGTATGGACGTAAATCAAAAGACGAAAGCCAGCAGATCGTCCATATGGTATGGGATTTAGAAAAGGCACTGCCTAACCTGTTTCTGCTGCTGTAATCTAATTTAGAGAAAGGCAATTATGATCGATCAGAAGAAGTTTCACGAATGCCTGCGCACGGCGGGGGTTGAGTTTATTACGGGCGTGCCGGATACGCTCTTGAACGACTTTTGCCTATATGCCCAGGCTCATCTGGCGCCGGACCGCCATGTCATTGCGGCCAACGAGGGGAATGCCGTGGCGCTGGCAGCCGGATACCACCTGGCGACGGGGAGCGTGCCGCTGGTTTACATGCAGAACTCCGGGTTGGGGAATACGGTTAATCCGCTGCTTTCGCTGGCGGATAAAAATGTTAATGGCATCTCGATGGTTTTGCTCATCGGCTGGCGCGGTGATCCATCCGTCAAAGATCACCCGCAGCACAAAAAGCAGGGCGAAGTGACCTTGCCCATGCTGGAGTGCATGGGCATTCCCTTCCGGATATTGGAAGATAATCTTGACGGAGCGCTGGCCGCCGCCGAATGGGCAGTGCGCACCGCCCGGGAAACAAGCGCACCGACCGCACTCGTTGCCAGAAAGGGGGTCGTCGCCAAGCCGGAAAAGGATATGGTGGAACACACAGACAGCCGGTACAGCATGAGCCGTGAAAAAGCGATTGAGTGTGTGCTGGAAAACATTCCAATTGATGCGATTTGTGTCGCGACCACCGGACGGGCTACGCGCGAACTTCATGCTTTGCGTGACTTGAAAGGCATGACGCACGATCAGGATTTCTTGAATGTCGGGGCGATGGGGCATACGTCGTCTATTGCTGCCGGTATGGCCTTGGCTGCAAAAAGAAGACTCGTCGTCTGTTTGGATGGCGATGCGGCCCTGATTATGCATCTGGGATCGTTGACCACAACGGGTAAACTTGGGCTGCCGAACTTCCTGCATGTCGTGCTCAACAACGGCGCGCACGAATCCGTCGGCGGTCAGCC
>CAYLOW010000347.1:0-4368 GCA_964385315.1 uncultured Anaerolinea sp. | reverse complement strand
AGCCTAGGCTCTGCCTTAGAAGCCCCCGCATTCATGCGTGGGGATTAGTCACAAAGATCGCACACGAGTAATTACGAATTTCTTTTATTTTTTAAAAAAAGTTAAAGGTCTTGTAGACCTTTTCGTGTTTGCTATTTAGGAGTAAAGCATGACGTCGTTGAAACTTCTTGCTGTTTTTGCCCATCCTGATGATGAGTCAATGGGCATGGGCGGTACACTGGCGAAGTATTCCGCCGAGGGGGTTGAGACTCACCTGGTGTGTGCAACCCGCGGTGAACGGGGCTGGCCCGGCCCTGAAGACCAAAATCCGGGTTTGAGTGTCCTCGGTGAAACCCGGGCTGTGGAATTGGAGAATGCCGTCAAAGAACTTGGTATGCAGGGACTGTATTTTCTTGATTATATTGACGGAGATGTGGATCAGGCGCAACACACCCAGGCGGTGGGGAAAATCGTTAGTCACATTCGCCGCATCAAACCGCAGGTTGTTGTCACCTTTCCTCCTGACGGAAATTATGGACACCCAGACCATATTGCAGTGGGGCAGTTGACCTCTGCAGCAATGGTTTGCGCTGCTGATTCAAGTTATCATGACGTGGAAGGTCGCCCAGCCCACTCTGTTATTAAACTTTATTACATGGTTGATGCCGAGAATTTCATCAACCACATCGCACCTTTTATGGGGGATATGTCTTTCTGGGTTGATGACCAAGTTCGGGGTGAATTTCCTTGGAAGGAATGGATGGTGACCACACGCATTGATATGGCGGAATTTTGTCAGACTGCGTGGCGGGCAATTCAATGCCATAAAAGCCAGCTGCCAACTCTGGGTGCATTGGCAGATATGCCTGAAGAAGCGGCTGCCGCTGTCCTGGCCATGCAAGGTACTTTCTATCGTGTTTTCAGCCTGGTAAATGGCGGCAGGATAGTGGAGACCGATTTGTTTGCAGGGTTAAGATAAGAGATCTTCTCACTTGAGCGCATAAATTGTGCTGATTTCGGCTTTGACTGATATTTGACCTAGACTTACTGGGCCATCATCGAGTGTGGGGGAGCCGCCCGCAGTTGGGGCGGCATTTTGCATGGTATTTTGTGTCCATAAGTTCTGATTGGATGTGGAACCGTACCACCAACCCCAGCCGTTGAAATAGGACGATGTGTTTTCATTGATGTTCAAAACACAGCCAATCCCGGCTCCTGCCGCCTGAGCCAGTGCCTGGGCCTTTTCTGTTGCGGCCTGCATTGCCATCCCGCGTGCCTGGTCTCGATATTTGCGCAATTCACTGGTATAGAACTCGACATTCACCACTTGGTTTGCTCCAGCCTGCATTGCTTCAACGATCACAATATTTGTTTTTTTTACGTCACTCAGTGTGATGGCGACAATGTTATAAATTCGGTAGCCTTTGATGCGTAACGAGTCATAATCTTCATAAATCGGTTCAATGGAATACCCATCGGTGGCGATGTCCTGGGGTTTGATTCCCAAGGCTTTCACGGCTTTCGTCACATGATTGATGGCATCTGAATTATTTGCCTGTACCTCCCTCGGTGATTTTCCATTTGACTGTACACCAAGCTGGATCAGTACGCGATCTGGAACGACATTGATGACTGCGGTCCCATTGACCTGGACGGTGCGCGTGGAGTCACATGCAGTTGTAGGGGCAGGAGGTGGGGTGGGCGTAGCGGCTTGCGCTCTGGAATTCGGCAGCCCAAGGCTAAAGAGAAGGAAGATCAGGATGCAGGCCAATATGGCGTTGATCATGGTCGAAATCTGTTTCATGGGAATCTCCTGTATTTGGTGAAATGATATTCACAGGATATTCCCTTTTGCTGTCAGGTCTGTGTCAACTTACGGGCAGTTGTTTGGCAGGATCTGGGGGCGTCAAACGTCTCTTTTATTTGGTGTTTTCATTTATCCGAGTCGAGCTGATTATTTGATGTTATTGGAGTTCGGATCCAAAATGTGATTGCCGTGCCTATTTCTGCCTTGCTTTGCGTATAGATAAAGCCACCTTGAGCTTGGATCAATGCGCGTGCGATTGCCAGTCCCAGCCCTGCGCCTCCATCTTTCCGGTTGCGTGATTTATCCACACGATAGAAACGCTCGAAGATGAAGGGGAGATGTTCTGAAGGAATGCCTGCTCCCTGGTCGATAACAGAACATTCCACGCCGTCTCTTGATTCTATTACCCTGACGGTAATGGTGGAATTTGGCGGCGAATGACGGATGGCATTGTCCAATAGGTTATCCAGTACCTGAGAAATCCGGTTGGGATCAGCGAGCGCCATAATGGGTGTGATGCCGGCGTAATCTGTCTCGATGACAGGATCGCTTCTGGTTTCACCAAAAGATACGATTTTTACATCTTTTCGTGCAGCCAGGTTGGAAAGGTTCGCGCAGCGTTGTTTCACCACTTCCAAAAAATCAAAACTCCTGATTTCAAGCGGCAGTGATCCCGCATCGGCACGGGTAAGCATCAGCAGTTCATTGACCAGGCGGATGACGCGGTCCGTTTCGCGTCCCATTGAATTGAGCAGGGCACTGCGGCCCTGCATATCATCGATGGCGCCATCTTCAAGCGTTTCTATGGTGCCCTTGATGACAGTAAGGGGGGTGCGAAGTTCGTGGGTGACATCAGCAATGAATGCTTTTTTTGCCTCATCTGATTTGCGCAAGTTTTCGGTCATTTTGTTAAAAGTGTGACCGAGTCTCTTGAACTCTTTGATCTTGCTGTTGGTGGGAGCAGTGACTTTTAGGTTGCCCCCGGCAATTGCCTCGGAAGCGAGAGCAAGGCCCTCAAGAGGATCTGCGATCTGCCTCGCCAGATATCCACCCGCGAGGGTGGCGAGGGTTACAGCAATGACCATGGAGCTGATTAATTGAAGGACAATATTTTCGGGTAATCCTGTTTTGGGCAATGGGGTGGCGATGTAAACGAAACTTGAAATTTGACCGTTTGACGCGTAAACGGGAGCGGCAGCATAGAGAACACGGTGAGAGCCGAGAACTTTTCGGATGGCTGTGTCAGGTTTCCCTTTTAACGCGGAGGCAATTTCGGGACGCTGGATCAGCTCTATGGCTGGGATAATGGCGTTTTGTTCCGCGAATGGCATCTGTACATCCACTTTCGCAAGCGGCAAGCCGATGACGACGGCGCCTTCATCCGACAACAGGCGGGTATGAATACCGGGCGAGGTATTGGCTGTTTGTGAATAAGGTTGGGCATTTTCAGGAGGGTTTTCACCTTGAAAAGCCGCAGCCAGGAGTTTGGCTTGGGCGAGCAGGTTATCACGCTGTGTGTTGATGTAAAGTCCCGAGACAGCCTGCCAGGCGAGCACTGCTGTGAGCGCCATTCCAAGGGTCAGAACGATCAGGGTATTGAGAGAGAGGCGGGTGCGGATGGTGTTCATGTCAGACGATGCGGTAGCCGATCCCGCGCACAGACTCGATGCAATCTGCTTCTGGAGATACCGCGTGGAGTTTTGCGCGCAGACGCTTGACGGCGCTGTCCACCGCGCGTGTATCACCGACATAATCATAACCCCAGGCTTGTTCAAGCAGACGTTCACGCGTGAGCACCCTCCCCCGATTGATCAGGAGGTGATGGAGCAGGTCAAACTCCAGTCGTGTCAATTCGATGGTGTTTTCGGCGATGCTGACAAGACGGCCTTCCACATCCATGCGGAGATTCCCCGCGCTCGAGATGATCGCGGCTGGCCCGGTGTTTTCACTCTGTGCCCGGCGCAAAACAGCCTTGATGCGTGCCATCAATTCACGCATGCTGAATGGCTTGGTGACATAATCATCCGCGCCGAGCTCCAACCCTACGATGCGATCGGTTTCTTCGCCGAGGGCTGTGATCATAATGACTGGCACCTTGCTGGTCTTGCGCAATTCACGGCAGACGTCGAGCCCGTCCATTTCAGGGATCATCAAGTCCAGCAGGATCAAATCCGGATTAAATTTACCGGCAAGGCGCAGTGCCTCACGTCCATCCGCCGCGATCGAAACGTCGTAATAAGCTTTGCGCAGATTGTAGGCGATCATATCTGTAACAGAAGGTTCGTCATCCACGACGAGGATGCGATGTGTCATGCGTAAAGGATAACATGGTTTTGTGGCAGGATGGTGTCAGCATGCCTGGATTCCCCGCTGAATTTCACTTCGCCCCTGCTATAATCCCTCTACTTATGAATTGGTACAAGGCCGCTCTTGAAGTATCCACCCGCGAAAAGGGACTGCAGGATATCACCTCAATCGTTCGCACTCAATTACGTGGTTGGGGCGTGCGTGAAGGGAAGTGTTATTTGTTTTTACCGAATGTTCTGCAAAGCTCCCGGCTTTAGGCGTGGAGATGTAAGGAA
>CAYLOW010000346.1:0-4375 GCA_964385315.1 uncultured Anaerolinea sp. | reverse complement strand
AGCCAGTTACCTTTGGCTGTGTGACCACTTCATAACTCAAATGAAACGCACCCATTTTATTTCCTCGCGGCACATACCGAGATGGATTGCATGGTGAAGCGAAATAAACGGGGCTATCTGTTCATGACCGGTGATGAAACGCCTTTTCCCGCCCTTTCAAAACATATTGTGGAAGGGATGATCGGCGATAAACTGGACGAAGACATTCCCATGGAAGAGGTCATCGCCGAGGTGCAGAAAACGTACATTCCGTTTTTTATCATCCCTGACCGCGCCCGGGCAAGGCGCTGTGAACGCCGCTGGCGGGACCTTTTGGGAGATCATGTGATCTGTCTTGACTCGCCCATCGACGTCTGCTTTACGACCGCTGGCGCGATTTTGATCAGTGAAGGACGGGTTACCAGTCTTCAGGAACTCAGCGATTTCCTGACCCAGGCAGGTATGCCATCCGACCGTCGCAATCCTGTTCTCCAATCACTGACACCCTTTGCCGAAGTCATGTTAGATCCTCAGCGCAAACAAGGTTGGGTATCCCGTTTTTTTTCATGATCTTCAATCCTTAACCATTATTTCAACCTGGTGGATGGCCGTTTGACGGTCATCCACCAGGCTTTCGGAGTCTTTTGTCATTGCGCGCATATATTGTTGTCGATCTCGGGTTTGGGGATTCAGGCAAAGGATTGCTAACCGATTATCTGGTGCGACGTTTCAAGGCCGGGGTTGTTATCCGCTATAACGGAGGTGCCCAGGCCGGGCACAATGTTCTCACGCCCGATGGTCTCCACCACACGTTTTCCCAATTCGGATCCGGAACTTTCATTCCACAAGTCAGGACATATCTTTCACGATATGTCGTCATCCACCCGACGGCCTTGCTTATCGAAGGCGATATTCTTGAGGGAAAAGGCGTCCCGAACCCATTCTCCCGGCTTCGCGTCAGCGATCAGGCATTGGTCATCACACCGTTTCATCAAGCGGTAAATCGGATTCGGGAATTGGTCCGCGGCATCGACCGTCACGGGAGCTGCGGAGTGGGGGTTGGTGAAACAGTCGAAGATGCCCGTTTGGACCCAGGCAACTGTATTCTAGCGGGTGACTTAAATAACCCGGCTGTTCTCTTACGAAAAATACAAGTCATTCGCGGACAAAAATTGGATCAAGTCTTGGCCTTGTGCAAAGGCGCTTCCCGCGAAGTACAACTTGAACGTGAACTTGAAATTTTCCAACAAGAAGGTGTAATCGATGCCTGGATGGCTTCCATATCGCGGGTCAGGGAGCTTGGACTGGTGGTATCTGATGGCACATTGAAGCAATGGCTGAATGAAACCGGGAATGTTGTCTTTGAGGGGGCGCAGGGAGTATTACTAGACGAGGATGCAGGTTTTCATCCCTATACCACATGGGGCAGTTGCACTGCAGCGAATGCTCAGGAGATCATTATGGATATGGCTCCGGGTTCATCAGTTTTCAAGATCGGCGTGATCCGATCCTATGCTATGCGGCACGGGCCAGGCCCATTACCAACCGAGACAAATGAATTGATCCCCATGGTTTATGACCAGAATACGTTCAACGAATGGCAAGGTGTAGTCCGTTATGGATGGTTCGATGCGGTGTTGGCGCGCTATGCCCTAAACACAACGGGTGGAGTGAATTTTCTGGCCGTGACGCATATGGATATCTTGCCCCATCTTGATACATGGAAATATTGCCTGGGATACAAGGAATATCCTGACATCTCAGACATAGGTATCAACCCTATAATATCTGAAAATCTTCTTACTAATTTTTGCCTTCCTGAAGCGCTTTCCCTAACCAGGAGGGCGCAGTTCAGCCACGCCCTATCGACTGTTACTCCAAAACTCAATACTTGTATGGCCAAAGAGAAGGATGTCATTCAAAAAATTGAATCACTGGTTGGCTCACAGGTAGGGATGATTTCTCATGGTCCAAGTGCGGAGCATGTCCAGGAACTAAGCTCACTGTCCTAATATATGGTGTCCTGGCAACGAAAACCTGAATAAAATTCTGAAAATATAAAAGGCTGTAGTAACAGGCAGTATAAAGATTTGGACGCATGGAAAAACTTGGGTTATTTAATGATAATACGCCCTTCAATGTTATTGTCAATTGGTTGATGAGCCTGGATATAGTCAGTCAGTACCTCGTCCAGCGGCCGTCCATAATTGTATACATTAATGCCATTATTCAATATGACATTGAATCCATCTCCACCTTCGCTGATGAAGTCATTGGTCGCGACTGTGTAAATCGTTTGGGGGTTTAATGCCTGGTAATTTCCTTGCTCGTCCTGTACTTCCACTTTCATAATCCGGCTGCCTGCCGGTTTCAAAGGATCAACCTGATAACGAAGCCCGGAAACCTGCAAGAAACGTCCTCCGCCTTCTTCCATTTTGGATGCGCCATTTTCCAAAACTGCCAGCAGATCTTCACCACTTAAGCTTAAAGTGCTGACCAGGTTACCAAAAGGAAGCACAGTTAATACATCTCCCCGGGTAACCTGACCTTGCTTGATACTTGCCCGAATGCCACCACCGTTTTCAAGACCCACTTGAGCGCCCGTCTCAGACCGCATTGCATCCGTAATCAGATTGCCCAGATTGCACTCCTGTACGCGGCAAACCTTGCGATCGCCTTCTAGGAAAACCGCACTCTCGCCGATTACTTCCCTGGTCAAAGCTTCCACGGGTGCAAACAATTCATTCACTAACGTCGTTATCGCTGGATCGGGGGAAGTGTAATGCGATAGGTAAATTGAATCACCTTTCCAACTCACAATTTCCCCATTTGAATCGAATTCCACATCCAATCTTCCGAGGAATTGCAGATATTCCCCGGCTTGAACAACAAGGACGGATTTGCCTTCCGGGTTCTTGACCTCTGTCGGATAGGGCCCCGCCGCGCGGGTATCATAATTGGCCAGTAAAGTATGGGTATGCCCGCCCACAACGATATCAATACCGGTGACCGACTGTGCAAGTTCCTGGTCTGCTTCGTTACCAATATGTGAAAGTATGATAATTTTATTTACGCCGCTCCTGGTAAGTTCATCCACGTTGGTTTGGATGACTTCCGCCAGGTTATCAATGAAAACGAGATCGCTGCCCGGACGAGACATTTGGGGGGTTTCTGGATTAACCAGGCCAATCACCCCAATTTTCTCCGCTCCTTTTTGCAGAATCACAAATGGAACCGTTTTTTCGCGAAGCGAACTGGAACTATCAAAATCAGCATTGGCCGCCAGCACTGGGAAAGTCAATTTTTCAATAAAGAGCGCAAGATTACCATCGCCTTCATCGAATTCATGATTGCCAAGCGTCATAGCATCATATTTCATCGCATTCATTAATTCGGCGCTGTCAGTGCCGTGGTGCAGCACGTAGAAAAGAGTGCCGATAAACGTATCTCCGGCGCTTAACAGCAAAGTGTTTGGCCGAGCAGCGCGTACCTGGTTGATCACACTAGCAGCCAGCGCTTCGCCGCCGTCACCATCTGCACTGGGTGCATGATGGGCATGAACATCGTTGGTATGCAGGATTGTCAAGGGAAAATTTCCATTTGCCATTGCTGGTAAAGTAGGCACTGCAATTGCAGTGGGATCAATGTTAACCGCTGTTGCCTCTGCTGTGGTTGATATGATCATAGGAACGACATCGGTTTGAATGACAGGTGGGGCAATAGTTGGTTGGGTATTCCAGGTTGTGCAGCTGGCTAATGATGCCAGAAAAAGGATAATCACCAAAGATAGGGGATGAAAGGAAGATTTTTTGTTCATATTCTCTCCAGCTGAAGTAATTTTGGGGATCTGCTTGTGCATTTCCCTGTTATGGGCGCTTCCGGTTTTTTTTGTGCAAATTCTGTTTGGGGCGGATATTTTTGTATGATTCTTTATTTATTTCTGGATGATAAAGTTTCGAGGAAGGCCAGCGTTGGCTACTTCTACTTGGTTTATCCACCTGGTTTTAGAAGGTGAAAGAGGATAACCATGCTATTTTACACTCATCTCATCTCATACCATATCTGGGGTGGGAATAAAGAGCAAATTAATTTGCTCATATTTCACAAGCATATAAAACAATGTATAAACAGCTGCCAATTCTGTAATTAGGATCGGTATGCTTTTAGATCTTATATGAAGCCTTACCGATCTGGTTGTAGATAAACCATTGTTGCGCCATAAATTGTTGGTGTTGAATTGATAGGGCAAGGACCTCTATTGACCAATAATGAATAATTACGACTCGTATTTTGATTCATGTGCTGATAGCTTGTTCACCTTTTCGGCTATGTGATTTATTGATTTCAGGGGAGACGGCTGCAATCTTATTCTATAAAGCTTATCAAAAATCATCAG
>CAYLOW010000345.1:2690-4397 GCA_964385315.1 uncultured Anaerolinea sp. | reverse complement strand
ACTGCCGTAAAGACAAATGGACGAAAATGCTCATCCAGGATCGGTTCTGCGGTTGTGACCGCTATCCAACTCGATGAACCTTGAGAGTTATAAATACGGCCTTCCTTGATGTTGCGTGCGCCTAATGCCATGCATGAATTATCCACACCGCCTGCAACGACTTTTACTTTTTTGGGGAGGCCTAATATTTCGGCTGCTTCACTTGTTAATGTGCCGATCACTTCTGATGAGGGCAGGATGTTCGGGAAAATATCCCTCGATAGCCCGGATGCCTCAATTAGTCTGTCGGAATATTTCCATCCAACAAGGTCATATACACCGCTTCCTGAAGCGTAGGAGTAATCGGTAAGGACCTGCCCGGTTAAGCGGTAGTTTACATAGTCTTTTGTCCCGACAACCTGGTGAATTCGTTTGAACATATCCGGCTCGTTCTCGCGATACCACATGATTTTAAATACCGAGTAGAGCGGGGCAGGGAACCCGTTGCCGGTCAGGTAGTACCAGTCGCGCTCACTGACATTTTTAAAGAATTCCTGTGTCTGTGGAACGGACCGCGAGTCAGACCAGATGGGGGTACTCTCGCGCAGCAAAGTCCCATTTTTATCGAGCGGGACAACCCCCAGACTATGGCCTGAGATGCCAAGGACTTCAATATCATTTACATCAACGTTCCCTTTTTTCAACAGTTCGCGGGTACTGTCCACAACCGCCGTCCACCAGTCTTCAGGCGATTGTTCATGCCAGCCGGCTTTTGGATAGTGCGTTTTATATGTGACAAAGGTCTCTGCCAGGCAATTCCCTTCAATATCGTAAAGGGATGCCTTGTTGCCGCCGGTTCCAAGATCGTATGCGATGATTAGATTGCCCATTGCTGCCTCAATTATGATAAAAATATTGAATGTTGCCCCAGGTTTGCTTTTCCAATTCAATCCATTATTCCGCGGTATTCATTACATTCACAGTGAATTTTCCGTGTATCTTTGCCTCGAAGTAATCGATCGGCATATTGTCCTTATCGTATAACAAGCTTTCAACATATAGTAAATGTGTTGTCGAATAGATTCCCAGTAACTCAATCTCCTCTTTTGAGGAGGAACTCACAGGTTCGAACTCACGCCAGCCGTGATGCAATAGAAGTTTGTAATCACTTTCAAGGGTTGAATAAAGTGAAATATTGTCTGCGATCTTTTCTTCTATGCCCGGCACAAGTCTGTATGGAACATAATGGCGGTCAATCAGGAACGGCCGATCATTGACAAGCCTCAGGCGGTGCGTGAAAAAAGTCAACTCCCCGACGGGTATTGCCAGGCGTTCAGCAACTTTCTCATTGGCAGGGATAACGGCTTTTTCAAGCACTTTTGAGACATAGGGTATATCGTGGAGTTTCATTTCCGCAGAGAAACCGCGTAAGCCTTCAATGAACCGGAATTTACTGGGCGGGGTGGTAACAAAAGTACCTTTTGACTTCTCACGCCGAAGGTAACCGTCATTAACCAATTGAAGGACGGCCTGCCGAACCGTGGCCCGGCTGATTTCAAATTGATCCATTAACTCTTTTTCTGTTGGGATGGCATTTCCGGGTTTCAGATCTCCGGAGTCAATCTGCTTCTTTAAGATCTCAAGCAGCTGATAATACAAGGGGGTCGGGATCGATTTATTAATTACATCCTGTGTTTTAGTTCTGTTCGCCACAATTACTCCTGATCA